>JBJXGO010000114.1:0-27892 GCA_046160345.1 Saprospiraceae bacterium | reverse complement strand
CACCTTTGTGGTGTGCCACGATTTTTTCTACGCGATCTGCTCCAACAATTTCCGCATATCCACCTTCTCGCTTACAATACCCGCAACTTCACTGATGGGTACCCGTTGTTGCTGCATTGAATCACGCTCACGAATGGTCACTGTTTCGTTTTCCAGGGTTTCGAAGTCGATGGTGACACAATAAGGAGTACCGATCGCATCCTGACGGCGGTAGCGCCGGCCTACGGCATCCTTCTCGTCGTACTGGCATAGGAAATGGAATTTCAACTTGTCATAAACTTCCCGGGCTTTGCCTACCAACTCGTCTTTGTTTTTCAAAAGCGGCAATACTGCACATTTTACGGGCGAAAGCGCGGGCGCAATTTGAAGGACCGTACGCGTGCTGTCATCGCCTTGTGCGTCAGGGACTGTTTCTTCAACCAAGGCATTTGAGAGCACTGACAGAAACATACGATCGCAACCGACAGAGGTTTCAACGACATAAGGGGTGTAGTGCTCATTGAGTTCAGGATCAAAGAAATGCAATTTTTTTCCAGACAGATCAGAATGACTCTTGAGGTCAAAATCCGTGCGGGAATGTATGCCTTCAAGTTCTTTGAATCCAAACGGAAATTCAAATTGGATATCTACGGCTGCATTGGCATAGTGCGCGAGGTTGTCGTGATCTTTAAACTTCAGTTTTGCTGCCGGGGTAATGGCCTGATGCCAAGCCATACGACGTGCTTTCCAGGTGTTGTACCATTCCATTTCGGTGCCTGGGCGCACGAAAAACTGCATTTCCATTTGTTCAAATTCCCGCATGCGGAATATGAACTGTCGCGCCACGATTTCATTGCGAAAAGCTTTGCCGATTTGAGCTATTCCAAAAGGGATCTTCTGCCGGGTAGTTTTTTGAACGTTCAGAAAATTGACAAAAATGCCCTGCGCCGTTTCCGGGCGGAGATAGAGTTTGTCACCTTCACCCGTATTGGACATCTGGGTGGAAAACATCAGGTTGAATTGACGCACCTCGGTCCAATTGCGGGAGCCACTGTCAGGGTCGGCTATTTCCAGCTCCTCAATAATGGCTTTTAAATCGGCCATATCATTGTTTTTCAAGGCATTAGCAAGACGCTTTTCCACGGCTTCTGCTTTTTGGGTGTATTCCAAAACCCGCGGATTTGTTTCGCGGAACATCTTTTCATCAAAAGTTTCCCCAAAACGCTTGGCTGCTTTCTCCACTTCTTTATCCGCCTTGCCCGTCATTTTATCAATCTCGCCTTCTATCAATACATCAGCCCGGAATCGTTTCTTTGAGTCCTTGTTATCCACGAGCGGATCGTTAAAGGCATCAACATGCCCACTGGCTTTCCAAATCAAAGGGTGCATGAAGATAGCTGAGTCCAGGCCGGTGATGTTCTCGTTCATCTGTACCATAGCCCTCCACCAGTATTCCTTGAGGTTGTTTTTCAGTTCAACCCCCATCGGGCCGTAGTCGTACACGCCGTTTAGTCCGTCATAAACTTCCGAGGAGGGGTAAATAAATCCGTATTCCTTACTGTGCGACACGATGCGCTTGAATAAATCTTCTTGCATTATTGTGAAACGATGAACGATGAACGATGAACGATGAACGATGAATGATGAACGATGAACGATGAACCCAGGTCGGACTGTCGTTTTCCTAAAAAGCGGCGCAAAGGTGCAGAAAAGGATGGAAAAAGAGTCAACTCACAGTGGTTTTAAAGGCTACATTTCTTCGCGTCCACCACCATATCCCTGCTGCACCCAAAAAAACGGTCGCAATAATTAACCACCACCAGTATAACTTGAAGGCAGGCTCCGAAGGCAACTCCAAGGCCCGCATATCGCCAGAAGCAGCAAGTCCGGCCCAGAAAAACGGGTGGGTCATTTCAAAATTTTCATCCTTTTGAAGGAATTCGAGTTTTGACAACCGAAGTGCTTCGTCCTTTGTTTTTCCTGCCTGCATATATTTGAAAAAGGCTTCCACCAGTGGAGGGGCCGTGTTTTCATGAAGCAACCATAGGCTCATCACAGTTGCGGGCACACCTGCAGCGGCGAAAGCCCGTGCAAGGCTGTATACGCCTTCTCCCTGCTCGAGTTTACCGGAGCCGGAATGGCAGGCGCTGAGCACAACAAGGTCGGCCTTAAGGCGCATGATTTGAAGCTCGGAAGTGTACAGTACGTTGTTGTTGATAAGCGAATCATGGCCGGAGTCGCCGAAAAGCAATCGGGAACGTTCAGGGTATTCATTGTCAGAAATGCCGTGCATGGCAAGCAGCAAGGTCTGGTAACTGGCCGCCGACTTTTTAAATCGTTCTTCGCTGCTTTTGCTGCCCAACCATGCGTCGCCGCCCAGGAGATTGCATACTTTTTTCACCAACGGACGGGTGTTCTCAATCTTGTAGGTGCCTGACTGCGAATAACTTGGCGCAAAGCCCCCAAATGTTTTCGGTGGTCTCGATTTGGCTTTGGTATGCTCATCGCATATCCCCTTTTGAACGCCCAGGAGCGTTGCAGAATAAGCGTATCCAATATTGTAATCTTTCAAAAGCCAGGGCTGGTCACGCCAGGTGCTGCGCAAACTATAATCAGGAGCCTTACTGAGCAATACCTCAAATGGCACAAGCATCAGTACATCATCTGGCACTATTATGATGCTGTTGGTTTTTGCACCCCAACGCGCACATTCCGGGCCAAGCAGCATACTGTCAAGCAACCATGCATGGCTAAGGAATTGCTCGCGCCCGGCATCCTCGCCAGTCTTGAGATAGTTTGCAAATTGTTGTGTTTGAGTTCGGAACAGTGCAGGAAGCAATGTTTTACGCCAACGAAAATCACCATTGGCATCAAAACTGAATATGTACGCATCCGTTTCAGTAAGGAAAATATTTACCATTGCCTGTCCTGGCCGGAGCAGCTTCTGGACGTTTTCTGCAGCCTGTACCTGGAGGTAAACCGAATCCGAATTGTTGTAAGCGGGAAAGTTTGCCAACAAGTTCTGACGCTCAAGTTTTAGGTCAAAAAGTTGGTTTTGCCAGGCTTTTTTTTCATCCTCAGCACCTTCGGCGATCTCGTGCTCCAGCCATGCCATCCGCACCCTCAGCGCAAAATCTTTTTCCCGAATATCATCCGGCAAATACTGACGGGCTTGCACAAGGTTTTGAAGCAGGAGCATGCCCCGGGCCATTTCAGAGAGGCGAAAAGCGCGTTCGGCATATTTGGGATTGCCGATACTCTGCTCAAACAATTGCCAGGCAATGTCAATAGCCTCGTTGAACCGCTGCCGGCTTTCTTGCAGGGCGAGCAAAGAAGAGGATTCGTAAGCGTGGGTTGCGCGGATCTTGGCTTCGACGAAGGGGATCAGTTCGTAACATTCCAAGGCCCTGTCCAGTTGATTTAGCGCTTGAAATGCTCGGGCTTTGCCTTGGAGTGCTTCAAGTATGGTGTTTTCGGAATAAAAGGTGTTGGAAGAAGGCGACTTAGATACCTCCTTGAGGTCCAAGCCTGGCAACACACAATAAAGCGCGTGGTGAAAATAGGCTAATGCTTCCCGGGGTTGTTTTTGTTCAAGTTTTAGGGTGCCAAGTTCTCCATAGACTTTTCCAATCTCTCGGCGTCTTTCAGTGCCCCAGTTTTTTTTGCCTGCTTGAATCGCCTTCAAAAAATTGGGTTCGGCCAGGTGTTTTTGTCCTTGCAAAATTTGAATTTCTGCTTTAGAGGCGTAGTACTGCATCAGATAATAATTCTCGTCTAAACTCCCTTTTTCAGCTACCATCTTTGGAATCAATTCCGGAATTTTTTCCAAAGATCTCATAGCCTCTGCATTTTTTCCCAACTTGGATAATGCATCGGCTTCATTTTGGTACAGCGTGATCTTGATCTCGCTGCTAAGTTCGGGAATCGAAAGCCCCTGTCTGACAATTAATAAGGCCTCCTCATATTGCCCAATTTCACCGAGCGCAATAGCCAGATCGCCATGATCTATGACCTTGGCATTTGGGTATAACTCGTTGTATCGAAGGCTTCTGCGCAACAATGTTATTGCCCGGTCATAATCCCCCAGCCGGGTATATATATTGGCCAGGTTGTGATACAGATACTTGGCCACCCGATCGCTTTGCTCAGCCAGTTTTTGGATAAATATTTGTTGTGCTTGTTCATAGTAGGCTTTAGCGCCGATAAAATCTCCCGCTTTCGATCTCAAAACATGCCCTGCAGCATTTAAGGTCATGGCGTATTGTTCCCATTCATTTTTGTTGGCTGGTTCGCGCCATTTTTCATGCAAGCCTGTTTCAATCAGCTCGACCGCTTTGAAGGGTTGTTTCAATTCACCCGCTACTACGTAAGCCAATGGAGGGTAAGACTTTAACCAGGGTGTCAGTAAATTTTTTTCTTTGAAAATCCGGCGGGCCTTATCAATATAATAATTTGAGCTGTCCAGTTTACCCTCTTTAAGGCATGTTTTGGCAAGTTGAACCATGTACTCTGCCTGCAACGAATCGTTTTGGGCAACAACTTGGTTAGAGAAAAAAATAAACAGCAGGAAAATAGCGGACCTCATCATTAGAACAGATTTTTTGCTTTGAACAACAGGCCTATACGGCTATTTCCAACATTGAATGCTGTTGGAAATAGCCGCCTATCTTGTCAATTGAAATCAATCCATCTGTTTTTTGTAAAAGTAGGCGATCACCCCGATCAGCACTAAAATCAGCAGGGCCCAAAGTAGCCAATCGCCATTGGGTTTTGGATCGGGTGCTGGTTTGCCTTCTGGCAATTTCTCTCCAAGCAATGGGTACTTGCCATCCTCCTTTTGAAATTTATTGCTGGGCAACATGTCATTGGGATTGCACTCCCCGTCGCCGCCCGAAAATTTCACGCAGACCTGAAGGGCGCGCGGGGTTTCCTGGTATAATCTGGCCACGCCTTCTGCATCGGTGTCAATTGAAAAAGTCAACTCGCGGCAGGAAGGTTCATAATTGGGTGGCACACCCGTTATCTGGAAACCCGGCAAGTTGGCAGACCATGAAACACCTGCCCCTCCTCCTAGCCAGCCCGGGGTAATTCCTCCCAATTCACCAAACACGGGCTGACTTGTGTAACGTCCATCGGTCAAATCATTGAAAGTTAAGGTAGGGTTGGTTTCGTTCCCAGACCCTTTATTACAAATCATAAGTTTGAATGTAACCCTGAATTTGCCGTTTCCTAAATCCCGTATATCCGTTACAACCAATGCATTGGGGTCATGGCTGGCATCCAGGCTTAAATTCATGATTTCGATGCCCCGGATGTACTGCGGGTTATTGCCACCCAGACTAAAACTGCCATTAAAGTTATTTCCGAAAAGAACATTTGCATTTTTGATCATTCGCCCTCTGGCTGGATCGCTTGATAAAACAGAGTCTGTTCCAATCAAAATGCAGACAAAACTGGCAGGGCTCGAAGCGGGAGGAAGTACTCCACTGGGCAGGTCAACCATTTTATAGGTTTCCAATACCGGGAAAACACGAAGTTCTGTCAAACTCTCCGTCAAAGGAGCTATCGGGTTGGCAACATTATACAATAAGCGGCTTTTGAACTTAGTGTTTAGATCGTCTAAAATAGAGGGGCCTCCAAAAACAAATGGGGGGGTACTGCCTACCGCCAAATCCTCTACTATTTGAGGAGCAAATACGGATGTTTGATAAAATGCCGACTCGCTTGTTTTATATTGAAGCAGCCTGGCGGGCGTAAATGTGCTGAAATCCGGGGTGGTTAATGCGTTATAGTACAATAAAACAGCAGTAGCAGGGTCTGTACGCCGGTATGAAAGCACAAAATTCATAGGGTACCCTGGTCTTGGCGAGTGGTTGTAGTCTATATCCACTTTGCGGTCGGTCGCAGTTGCCAATCGAACCGTTGGCTCAATTGGAGTTCCGGACGCAGCAGCCCCATTGATATCAATATTTGCACGGGCAGCTTCTGGTGGGTTGTCATTATGATATTTCTCGGTTAAATAAACTACTGGTTTGTAAACCCCTCTTTGAAAATAACGGTAGCCGAGTATCGAGCGTGAAGCAGCATCCAATGAGGATACGTCGTCCGCAAATTTCATGTAATTGCCATCTCCAAATATCCAGAAAGCCTTGTACCATCCGCAATTTCCATCAGTTACGCCTTGACAAAGCCGGTTGCCAACAGTTGGTGGGGCCTCAGCGTCCAGCGATTCAAAAGTAAGCGGTTCAGCCTCTGTAATCAACCTTGGTGTAGATACACCTGATTCTGCAGAAGTGCCATTTGCGCTAAAAGTACCCAGTACCGTGCGCCCTTGAGAAATACGCATTCTTTGGCCAGTTTCTCCCGGCTGCGCGAAGGCATCTTGCATAAAAAACGGAATGGCAAACAGGGCGATAAATAGGATTGTTTTCGTGAATTTCATGGTTAAAAAAATCAGTTTTAGAATATGTTGAAAGGGAAAAAATCAAAGGGCAAGTTTATTTCCAACGCGAAGCAAAGGCTTTTAGCCAATAATCCACGTCATATAAACATATATTTTTCTTTGGATTATTTCTTGAAAGCCCACAAAGATCGAATAAGGAAATATTCTGGCGCTAAAACGAAACCTCATTGGCTTCATAATCAATGAAAAACACCTGAATAACCTCTATCTTCAAACCAGGCCTCCGTGCCATCCTTATTTTTTATCCGGAATTTTACTGTTACACATTTGGTGACCGGGGAGATACCTTCTAAAAAAACTTCCAGGGTTTCCAACGAGCAGGCACAACGTTGAAATGTTGTTTCTCTCGAAAATCCGGATCAACAAAGGCCAAAGAAAGTTCAAAAAAATCAAGGGTCAAGGTCACACGAGGATGGTTTTTGATTTGAGCCCAGGCTTGGGCCATACCTTCCGACCAATGAGCGTCGTCGAATACGAATACCGTCTTTTCATGCGAAAAAGCCAGGCATTCCTCAAAATATCGGAGGGTAGGTTCGGGGCGATGGTTGCCATCAAAGAAAACCAAATCAAGCACGCTCAAATCCTGAAGGGCTGTCGCCAGGTTTTGCTCAAAAGGGCCTTCCCTTATCTCCGTAGTCCTGTCAAGCCCCAGCAGCTCAAGGTTTAAACGCGCCACCTGGGATATCTCTGGACTTCCTTCCAAACCAAGAAACCGTGCCTCCCGGATTGCCGACGCAAGGTACATTGTGCCAATTCCAACCGATGTGCCGAGCTCAAGCATGGTTCGAGGCTTGAGGTGGTTGGCCAACCGAAAAAGCATCTGGCCTTGCCCCGCCGAACTTGCCGCATGTTTAGCGATGTTTTTTAAACTCCTTTTTTTCGTTGGAGATGCTTTGTTGCCTCCGCTACCAAAATCCTCTAATTCCAACACCACATCGCTTTTCATCATTTTTTGGCGCACTTTTTCTATATCTTGAAAGGCATAATACCATCGGTCATCCTCCAACACAGCACAGGTCAATTCGTACACAAAAGGCGAATGCAATTGATATTTGGTGATAGCAGCACGGTAAAAGCGAAAAAATTCGCTGATTTGGAAAAAGTTCATGGTGCCAAATTTATAGGGGCGTGTGAAGCAAACCTGGTGATTTTCAGCTGAGTTGATTTTGGTTTAAACAGGCATCCTTATGGACGAATAGTTGGCCCTTTTATCCAAAAAGGTGGGCAATATGTGCCAAAAGGAACCGCCCAAAAGTGAAAAGTTATTTTTTACACGCTCCTTAACACTTAGCTGCAAAATAGGGCAGCTTTCGGTTAAAAAAAGATTAAAGCGATTTTTCGGTCCCAAGGTCATTCAATATGGCCCGTTTTGGTCACAGTTTCACACAAAACGAAACAGAAATACACATGACAAAGACTCGCATTTTCTTCAGCACAATTCTATTCGCAATTCTGTTCACAACACCAGGCTTTTCGCAGCGGTACAAAACCGCAGCAGGCATCCGGTTTGACAACGGATTTAACCTCACTGCCCAGCAGTACATTAAGAATGGTTGGACTGTAGAGGGGATTTTACATACCCCCCTGATAAGCACCAAAGACATGGGAATCACCCTATTAGCCGAAAAACACCGCAAAATTTTATTTAGGGGTATTAATTTCTACACCGGGGCAGGAGGACACTATTATTGGCAGCAAAACTCGGTAAGGGAAGGCACTGATGTCCACAAGAATGTGTTTGGATTGAGCGGCATTGCAGGTCTGGAAGCCTCCCTTGGTCGAATTAACCTTGCCGTTGACTGGAAACCTGAACTTCATCTTTCTGGTGACCAGGCGCATCCTTTCGAGTGGAATGGCGCCTCTATTTCATTGCGATATATCATCGAAAAGCGTGAGCGCAAAAAAATCAAGGATTGGAAATTTTGGGACAAGTTTGGCGGAAAAAAATCTAAAAGATAGACAAGGAACGAGAAACCATTCTCCAGCAGGTTTCTTCCTATTGCCCCAATCTCCCCACGGCGTCTTCGGTAGAGCGCAGCCTTTCGCGACAAAAACGGACTAATTCGGCGGCACGATCAATTTTATTCGTTAGTTCGTCAATGCCTACGGAGCCTTCCTGCAGATCGTTCACAATTTTTTGCAACTCGGTCCATGCTGATTGGTATGTCGGTTCTTCAGATGTTTGATTTTTCATATCAATTTTTAAGTTTGTTGGGTTTGTTATTTTCTCTCGCAGATGTTACACGGATATTGAAGACAGGTTTATCCGTGTGACATCTGCGAGAAACCATTATTGTCTTATTTTTCAAACCACACTTTTTCACGGTTGTCAGAATCGCCATTGTAATTAGTAAAGATCTCATCACCAGCCGAAATTGGTTTAATGCAATGAAAATCAATGGTTTGAGCCTCAAAATCCATCCCGTATTCGGCATTAGGTTCGTAGGAATGGTTGTAAAGGGAGCCGTAACCCAGACAAAATGCATACCATTCGCCGCGTTCGCCCCAGTCAAAATAGTAGTCATCCAGAACGGTTTTGCGCACATCGGCCAATTCTTCTTTTGGGAACAGAATGATGGGGCAAATTTCGATAATCTCGCCTTCTTCAATGTCACGTGCAGCAAAAACTCCTTTGCCGTGCACTTCAGAATATGCTACATAAATGGGGGCTTGTTGGATGGACATAGTTCAACAGCATTAACCATTATGCAGCCAAAGCATCTGCTTTTTTCGCAGGTGTTGTTTGTTGATTTTTTTTCGCGGCGTAAGCCACGGCGGCTTCGCGCACCCAGGCACCTTCCTCCCAGGCCTGGCGGCGGGTTTCGAGGCGTTCTCTGTTGCAAGGTCCATTGCCTTTTACCACGTTCCAGAACTCATCCCAGTCAATGGCTCCAAAATCATAATGGCCGCGCTCGGCATTCCAGCGCAATTCAGCATCCGGATGCTCAAGCCCGAGCACTTTAATTTGTTCAGCCACCATGTCCACAAAGCGTTGCCGCAGTTCGTCGTTGCTAAAACGCTTGATTTTCCAACGCATACTCTGCTCGCTATGTGGAGACTCCGCGTCGGGAGGGCCGAACATCATTACAGAAGGCCAATACCATCGATTGACAGCATCCTGGGCCATAGCCCGCTGTTCTGGAGAGCCATTGGCCAGCGTGAGCAATACCTCAAACCCCTGGCGTTGATGGAAACTTTCTTCTTTGCATACCCGCACCATCGCCCGGGCATAGGGGCCGTATGAGCAGCGGCAAATAGGGATTTGGTTCAAAATTGCCGCGCCATCTACAAGCCAGCCTATGGCGCCAACATCAGCCCAGGAACTGGAAGGGTAATTGAAAATAGAGGAATATTTTGCCTTGCCTGAATGAAGTTCTTCGTACATCTCGTCACGTCCCATTCCCAGGGTTTCGGCAGCGGAGTATAGATAAAGCCCATGGCCAGCTTCATCCTGCACTTTCGCCAGCAGGATCTGTTTGCGTTTGAGGGATGGTGCACGAGTTATCCAGACGCCTTCAGGGAGCATGCCAACTATTTCAGAATGAGCATGTTGGCTAATCTGACGCAGCAAAGTCTTGCGGTAAGAATCAGGCATCCAGTCTTTTGGCTCTATCCGAATGTCTGCTTCAATTTTGGATTGAAATTGATCTTCGAGAGAATATTTAACGGCGGTCTGTTCGCTGTTTGACATGCTAGAATTTATTAATCGGGTTAAATCCAAATCGAAGTCTCCAAGGAATTCATTGCAAAAGTGTGCTTTCCGGGCAATCCTAGTATTTGGCGACAACTTTGCGGCAAAGGTACATCGTGTTCGACAATGAACCTTGAGTATTCAACCGTAACTAGGCAAAACAAACATGGTTCGCGATTTGTTCGACATGAAATATTTGGCTAAAGCCGCGTTAGCACTACCCTCGCCGTTATAAGTTTGATCGCTACAATTCTTTTAAACGGCAAAATTTTGTCCTTTTTTGCCCGTTTTACCAATCAAAGCTTACCTTTGCGCCCCTATGAGAAAAACGTTTGCCTGGCCACTTCTTTTTGCCCTTATTTTTTTGACGAGTTCCTGCAAAAGCAGTTTTGAGCGTGCCCGAACAAGCGGCAATGCGGAGTTGATACTCACCAAAGCTTTCGAATATTACGAAAAGAAAAATTACCAACGTGCCCTGACTTTATTTGAGTTGGTAATCAATGTTTTGCGTGGTGATGCAAAGGCAGAAAAGGCTTATTTCGAATACGCCGATTGTCATTACAAAACCAAACAATACCTGCTGGCAGCCTTTTATTTCAAGAATTTTTCCAATACTTTCACCAACTCCCCCTTGCGCGAAGAAGCCGCTTTCATGGCAGCTTATTCCAATTACCAGCTTTCGCCTTCGTTCCGTTTGGATCAAAAAGCATCGGAGTCTGCCATTGAAGAATTCCAGATATTTGTCAATCTTTTCCCGAATTCGACAAAAGTGGCTCAATGTAATCAGCTAATTGACGAGCTCCGCCGGAAGCTTGAACAAAAAGCTTTTGATGAAGGCCAACTTTATTTTGATCTGCGGCAATACCAATCTGCTGTCATCTCATTCGACAATCTTTTGCGCGATTACCCGGAAAGCCCTGATGTGGAGCGTGTGCGCTACCTTATTGCCAAAGCCAGTTTCTTGTTAGCAGAAAACTCTGTCATAGAAAGAAAGGAAGAACGCTATGCAGAGTCTGTGGTCCGTTGCACTGATTTTTTGGAAAAATACCCTTCGGGCAAATATGCCAAGGAGATCAAACTAACACGGATAGATGCCGAAAAGGCAAAAAAATCTGTCAAGAAAAAATTGAAAAACACATAATTCGGTTCATGAAACACGGTTCAGGGTTCTTGGATAAAATATGCCAATGGCCTTGAACGGTAACCCGTAAACCGTAAACCGATCATAAAATGAGCGATATCAAAACCAAGGCCCAAGGCCTCGATGCCAATGTACAACCTCGTGACGTGCTTGAACTTGTAGAAAAAACAGGCAATATCTACGAGAGCCTAGTTATTATCAGCAAACGCGCACGCCAGATCTCCAGCGATTTGAAGTGGGAGATCCAGCGGAAACTTGAAGAGTTTGCCGTACATACCGACACTATTGAAGAGGTTCAGGAGAACAAAGAACAGATCGAAATTTCTAAATTCTACGAACGCCTTCCAAACACGGCCATCATAGCTGCGCACGAATTCATGCAAGATGAAATTCAATGGCGCTATGTGGAAGAAAAGGAGTAAAGCCTGGTTATTTGATCGTTTTAAAGTTGTTTGTATTGTCCGATTCTCTGAATCGCTTCATAACCAAACGATTGTAAAACCTGAAACCCTCAAAATCACTTAGCGGCGACATAAAGCAAAACGCCCTGCTGATATCAATCCGCAGGGCGTTTTTTATATAACAAGAAACCCAATTCAACTTCCAATTTCGCGATAGCGCTGGGTGTTGGCCGGATCTATTTTTGACATAATCTGGATGACTCGTTCTTTTTGGGCCTTTGGGGCGATTTTCCACATTTCCACCAATTCGTCCTTTTTAGCATAAGAAAACATCTGGATGATCATCGAATTGAAATAAGCAGCGCTTACTTTGTCAACATCTTCAAGTGCAAGCAAAATGGCTGCCTTACCTTGATCCTGGTTGGTCGTAAACATATCCAGTCCCTTCCGATGGTAGTTGTAGATCGCGTTGCGGAAGGGCCTCATACGCGGGTTGAGCAGGTTTTCCATGATCCAATACCGGTTGCGATTTTTTCCTCCATCGTTTGGGCGCCAGCCCGGGGAAGAATTGGAGCTTGAGTTTTGAATGTTGGTCACGATTTTCTCCGCCGTCAACAGATGCGTTTCACCGCCAAACTGGGAGAAAGAGTCATAGTCCATACTCAGGATGATATAGACATAAAAAGCCAACAAGGATGGAAGGTTTTGATTCTCCGGGTTGTCGCGCAAAAACTCAATAGGCTGGTTTTGCTCATATGTAAAAATAACGTCCTTGTCAAGGTGTGAAAGCAGCGGGGTTTCGTAGCCACTTCCATAAACGGGCCGTGTAGCCTGTACAGCCAGCTCCGCTTCAAAAATGTTGCCGTCTAATTCCTTTGAAACGGTCAGAATGAAATTGCACTTGATACGCTCCTCCTGTTCAAAATTATCATTGGTCCATTTGGTGTTGTTCAAAAAATCTTTGAGCGAAACTTCCAATTGGTCAAAAACTTTGCGGTCATTGCGCTGGAGTTGCGGGGTACTCACACGCACGCTGGCGTTTAGTTCGCCTTGTGCATAAATACTTGAAAAACAGATGGATAGTGAGAAAACAAGGGCGAATTTCTTTATCATTGAGCAGTTTTATTAGAATCTGAAAATAGTTGGGGTTTGGAGCATGCAATGCTCTGACGCTTTAAGCCCCATCAAGGTTGGCTGTCTTGCAAATTTCTGCAACAATATCCTCCGCTACCGCTTTTTTGCTTTTCAGCGGAAATTTAGTTTGAGATCCATCACGCCGCAGAATGGTAATTTTGTTCGTATCGTGACCGAAAGCAGCCCCGGCATCACGGGTAGAATTTAGCACAATGAAATCGAGGTTTTTCTTTTCTAGTTTTTTACGTGCATTAGATTCCTCATCATTGGTTTCGAGCGCGAACCCGATAAATATCTGGTGTTTTTTTTTGAGTTTTCCGAGTGTTGCAGCGATATCGACTGTTTTTACCAGTTCAAGCGACATATCGGCCTCATTCTTCTTGATTTTGGTTTCTGAAAAGAACTTTGGACGGTAATCTGCCACTGCTGCTGCCAAAATCACCAGGTCCATGGATTCAACAACTGCCTTGCAAGCATCGTACATTTCATTGGCAGAATTCACCGGAGTTACGACAATATTTGAGTTGCTGGGTTTCAAATCAGTTGGCCCCAACACGAGGGTTACGCTTGCGCCCTGCTCTGCCAGGACCTCCGCAAGCGAAATTCCCATTTTTCCGGTCGAATGGTTGCCTAAAAACCGGATCGGGTCGAGCGCTTCGAAGGTTGGGCCGGCAGTGACGAGCGCTTTTTTCCCGGCTATCCATGTTGACGTTCTGGTAGCATTTGGTTTTTGAACATGTTCGTTGACAAATGTTACAATTTCTTCAGGTTCAGCCATTCTGCCATCGCCTACCAGGCCGCTTGCCAATTCACCATGACCAACGGGGATGATTTTTGCTCCATGCTCCTGCAAACGGCGGATGTTAGCCTGAGTAGCCGGATGGCGCCACATGTCCAGGTCCATGGCCGGCGCTACAAACACCGGGCACCGGGCAGACAGGTAAACAGCACTTAAGATGTTGTTGCACAAGCCATTGGCAAGGTTGGCAATGGTGTTTGCCGTAGCGGGCGCAATCAGGTAAGCATCAGCCCAAAGACCCAGCTCAACATGGTTGTTCCAAGCCGATTCTGAGATCAATTCTGAAAATACTGGTCGCTTAGACAGCGTAGACAGCGTGATCGGCGCTATGAATGCCTGGGCTGATTCGCTCATAAGTATCTGTACTTCAGCACCTTGCTTAACCAACAAACGAGTTAGGTATGCTGCTTTATAAGCTGCTATGGAACCAGAGATACCTAGTATGATTTTCATAAAACGGTTTATGCCTTCGGCCCAGCGCTTACGATTTCAGCACTTGCCTGGTCCGTATATTTCTCAAAATTTTGGATAAATTCTTTTGCAAGTGACTTGGCCTTTCGGTCGTATTCAGTTTTATCAGTCCAGGTATTTCGAGGGTTCAGCAGGTCGCTTGGCACATTGGGGCAATAGGTCGGGATCTCCATTTTAAATACCGGATGCGTTTCAAAAGTCACCTCGTCGAGTTCGCCATTGAGTGCGGCCGTGATCATAGCACGGGTATAAGCAAGTTTGATCCGGTTTCCAACACCGTAGGGGCCGCCCACCCAACCTGTGTTGATAAGCCAAACCTTAGCTTTGCTCTTCCGGAGTTTTTTGCCCAGGAGGTCGGCATAGCTAGCAGGGTGCAAAGGAAGGAAAGGAGCGCCAAAACAGGCAGAAAAGGTTGATTTTGGTTCCTTTACGCCCACTTCTGTCCCGGCTACACGAGCCGTATAGCCACTTATAAAATAATACATCGCCTGTTCGGGCGAGAGTTTTGAAATGGGTGGCAAGATGCCGTATGCGTCGCAGGTAAGGAAAAAAATGTTTTTAGGGTCGCCCTTTGCGCGACTGGGATTTACTGCATTTTCGATGTGGTGAATGGGGTACGAAACACGGGTATTCTCCGTAATGCTTCGGTCGCTATAATCTACTGTGCGGGTGCCTGGAAAGAATTTGATATTTTCCAGGATGGCGCCATGGCGGATGGCGCGATAGATATCAGGCTCCTTTTCAGCCGTTAGGTCTATGGTTTTAGCATAACATCCGCCTTCAAAATTGAACACCTCTCCCGTGCCCCAGGCGTGTTCGTCATCGCCGATAAGGGGGCGGTTGGGATCAGCGCTGAGTGTCGTTTTGCCGGTGCCCGAAAGTCCAAAGAACAGGGCGATGTCTCCATCTAATCCGACATTGGCGGAACAGTGCATGGGTAATGCATCCTTGGTGCGGGTGGGAAGTACAAAGTTGATGACCGAAAATACACCTTTTTTTATTTCTCCGGTATAGCCGGTTCCGCCGATAAGCAGTCTGCGTTTTTTCACATTTACGATGGCAAAATTGTGTTGACGGGTGCCATCCACTTTTGGATCGGCTTTGAAACCTGGGACACAAAGTACCGTCCAGCGAGGGTCAAAATCCTCCAGATTTTTTGCATCCGGGCGCAGGAACATGTTGCTGGCAAATTGATTGCTCCAAGGGTATTCCGTCAGCACCCGAGCTTTAAGCCGGTAGTCGGGATTTGCACTGGCGTTGGCTTCCACATCACGGACATACACATCTTTTTTTCTCAAATAACTACATGCTTTACGCCAAAGGGCATCGAACTTTTTGGGTTCAAATGCGAGGTTAACCTTTCCCCAGTTCACCTTTTTAGCTGTAATGCTATCTTTTACTATAAACCTGTCATCGGGAGAGCGGCCCGTGAATTCGCCAGTATAGATGACCAGAGCGCCAGAATCTGCCAATTGGCCCATGCCTTTGGAGATAGAATGCTCCACGAGTTCTTCAGGTGATAGGTTCCAGTAGGCCGTTTTCCAATTTTTTAGTCCAATGTCTTGAAGTTTGGCATCGTGGGGTTTTAGTCCTGATTCTTGCATAGAATTTAGCTTTGAAAAATGTAAGGCAATCAAAAGGGAACAAGCCTGTAAAGTGGTGAGGCTCGAAGTCGGGGCTAAGGTACGGTGGAGAAAGTTTCATTTATATCCAGAGGGTCGGATTCCTTTTACAGCAATTTAATAAAATACTTCTCAGCCATTTTTCTGCGTATTTTGAAAGCCAAAAATAATCGCCTCAGTCGGTTCGAAGTTATTGACCATAAGCCAGGCCTCGCTTTGTAATCTGTTTTTACCTTTTTTGAATATTATCTTGTCCTTTTACGGCTCCAAATCTTTGGGTTTTGAAATCTTTAACCTGTAATTGTGCAACTCCATGAAACTTGTTGCGTTTCAAGAACAAAATAACCTGATTACCTCTTCGACACACACATTCAACCATGAACAAAATTCTTTTCGTTTTAATTGCTTTGTTTTCAGGACAATATATGGTCGCTCAAACAACTGCTCCTGCTGAAAAAAATGACCCGGAAGCCAAAAAAGTCCTCGATAAAATTCGCAAAAAATACGATGCCTACAAAACCCTGGATGCCAGCTTCAACCTTGTCATAGAGGTTCCTGGTCAGCAAAAAGATATTCAAAAAGGAAGCATCCTTCAAGCAGGAAAAAAATTCAGGCTTGACATGAGCGAGCAGATCGTTGTTAGCGATGGCGTTACAACCTGGGCTTATCAGAAAAAAGCAAATGAGGTGCAGATCAACAATGCAGACCCCAACGATGCCAATGCTTTTTTGACTCCGAAAGACCTGCTGAGTCGCTATCAAAAAGGTGATTTTATGTACGCCATTACCGACAAAACTACGGAGGGTGGTAAGGTGCTCACTCAAATCGAGTTCAAACCAAAAGACCGGAATTCAGAGTATTCAAAACTTCGCGTAGCAATCGACGAGCGGGCAGGCACGATTCAAAATATCAAGGCTTTTGCAAAAGATGGCTCGCGTTACACATTTGCCATTACACGTTTCTCGCCAAACAAGGCGCTTGCCGAAGCTCAATTTAGCTTTGATACCAGTCAGTTCAAAGGTGTACGGGTTGAAGACTTGAGGATGTAATTGTCAAGTTTAGAACGGCAGATTTTTCCGGGTCACGCCATCCTGTTCCTTGAAATTTAATTATTTTTTTCGGTCAAGAACATCTTTAACTGCCCATACCACATCCTTTTGGCCAAGGCCATATTTTTCAAGCAATTCGGCGGGCTTGCCGCTTTCGCCGAAGGAATCTTTTACACCTACATATTCCATTGAAACCGGCATTTTGTGCACGAGCAAATTTGCGATAGCATCTCCCAGGCCTCCGTTGCGCTGATGTTCTTCTGCTACCACCACCGCACGGGTCTTGCTCACGGAGTCAAGAATGGCCTCCTCGTCAAGTGGTTTGATGGTATGAATGTTGATGATTTCGCAAGAAATACCTTGAGCGGCAAGTTCCCTGGCTGCTTCGATGCTCGTCCAAACCAAATGCCCGGTTGCAAATATGGTTACATCTGTACCAGAAGCCATTAGCAAGGCTTTGCCTATTTCAAATTTCAGGTTTTCTGTAAACATGGGCCAGGCGGGCCGGCCAAATCGGAGATAAACAGGGCCATGATGCTCAGAAATGGCCATTGTTGCAGCCTTGGTCTGGTGGTAATCGCATGGATTTATGACGGTCATGCCGGGCAACATTCGCATCATACCGATGTCTTCCAGTATTTGGTGGGTGGCGCCATCCTCTCCAAGGGTCAGTCCTGCATGTGAAGCACAGATTTTGACATTTTTGTGAGAGTAAGCTATGCTTTGACGAATTTGGTCATAAACCCGGCCTGTAGAAAAATTGGCAAAAGTGCCGGTAAAAGGGATTTTTCCCGCCGTAGCCAAGCCTGCTGCGATCCCCATCATATTGGCCTCGGCAATGCCGATTTGGAAAAAACGTTCGGGAAATTCCTTTTGAAAATGCTGCATTTGAAGGCTTTCCAGAAGGTCGGCGGTAAGGCCTACAACGTTGGGGTTTTGACGGCCGACTTCGAGAAGACCCTGGCCGAAGCCATCCCGGGTAGCTTTGGTTGCCGTTGAAACGATGTTTTCTAATTTCATTGAATTTGATTTGTCAGTCACGCTTTGCTACGGTGCATCAGCTTTATTATTCGAAAATGCCGCGCAAAACAAAGGATATTCAATGGCTATTTGGCTAAAAACATTCACTTCTTTTCCAGCCGCCATTCCCAAATCGTCCCGTCCTCTATATCCACATGCTCTCCAACAAACTGAAAACCAATCTTTTGGAGCAAATGATTGGAGGCGTTTTTTTCAGCTAATGTAGTTGCGGTGACTATTTTGACCGACTGGTGCGAAAAGGCATTTTCCACCAAGGCTCGGGCAGCTTCGGTGGCCAGGCCCTTCCCCTGGTAAGATTCGGCAATCTCGTAACCAATTTCAACTTCGCCAGCCATGCTCGGTGTACCTTTGTAGCCACAGGTACCGATTAGCCGGACATCTCGACGATGAACGATGAGGAAGTTCCACCAGCCAAGGTCAGCCTCATGCTCACGTAAAAAATCGCGCATCCAGATCATTGCCTCCGGGAAGTGGAGCCAATTCGGGGCAAAATCAACTCCGCCCAATAGCGCAGAAAGGCTTGCCCAATTTTCGTCGGCAATGGCTTCAAGCATCGGCAAATTGGCGGGAACCAGAAAAAGTCGGTCTGTTTGTAGCATGACGCGGCAAATTTCTAAACTTTTTGTATATTACTAGTTGCAGTTTTTTTTACCTTTACACACCTTAAAAAACATGGCTACTTCACACCTAATAAGTTTGTTCAAGAAATGACTACTGAATTTTCTTTTCATCGGCTACCCAAGGCATTGCAAGGCAAAGTAAAAAGTATCTACTCACCTGAGGCCATTCAAGGAGAAACCTTGAAAGTCAATGAAGTGCATCAAGGAGATGCTCGTCATCTCTTGCCCAGGATTGCTCCAAATAGTATCGCAGTAAGTGTTTGGTCCCCACCCTATTTTGTGGGCAAATCTTATGAAGAAAATTGGACTTTTGAGGAATGGCAATCCCTGCTAAAAGAAGTAATTGACCTCCATTTCACCATTATTAAGCCCGGGGGATTTCTAGCGATCAATATTGCTGACATCTTATGTTTCAAAGACGAGGAGATGCCTAAAATTCAAGCCGACTCTGTTCAAAGGAGGAAGGTGTCTCTCACCAAAAAAGACATCTTGGAGGTATTAGAACAGCACCCGAATATGAGCCGCGACAAACTTGCCGCCCATTTTAGTTGCAGTGAACAAACGATAGACCGCCGACTCAACGGCAACAACGCCCGAGGAGGCAAGTACGAAACCCAAACCAGGGTAAAAATCGTAGGTGGACTCATTGAAGAATGGGCTATGGAGGCTGGATTCTACCCATACGATAGACGAGTATGGGTCAAAGATGCGGCTTGGGAAAACTCTCGCTGGACAAGTCTTTCCTACAAAGCCGTGGATGAGTTCGAGTACATCTATATCCTTTGGAAACCCGGAATCACAAAGCACGATCGAGAACGACTCAGTAATGATGAATGGAAAAACTGGGGATCACGAGGAGTATGGTCTTTCCCTTCCGTGCGGGCAAACGACGATCACGAAGCAAAATTTCCACTCGAACTTCCACGCCGCATAATCAAGCTCTTGTCTGATCCTGGCGAAACTGTACTCGACTGCTTCCTCGGAAGCGGCACAACCGCTGTAGCGGCCCTTTTAGAAGAACGCAATTTTATCGGCATTGAACTGAATGAACACTACGCCCGACTTGCCACAGAAAAAATCGCACAAGAAACTGGCCTTTTCAACCCACTGGTTTTTAATGCTAATTGACCCGAATTCACTTGCCAATGATCTTCAAAGACTTGAAGATATTGAGAAAACCTCATTGCGCTTTGTAGTGCAAGCGATTTATGATTTTCGAGAAACGGCACAATTCATCTTTGCCAACGAAAACGACCTTGTAGCAGACATTGGCGAAGACATTACCCGTGAAGCGCTAGACAAAATTGGTGTTTCAAAAATAGATCAACGTCTGTTTGGAAAAATTGACTACAAACGAGCATGCTACCTTTTCCATCCTGATTATGCTATCAAACAGGCTCTTTTTGTAGATTCAAAAGCTGAAAAAACAAGTGGCCAAGGAACAGCAACACTCCAAACCTCCCAACTTTCCTTAGTAGTACGCCAAGTAAGAGCAGGTAAAAAATTAAATGTTCCCGGCAAACTGCCCCCAATTATTGAAATTGATGGCATAAAATTTCTTACGACTACTCTCTTTGTAAAATACACCTATGGCGAGAGTTTAACCAAGGGAAACACACTTAAAAGCATTACTATCGCAGCCCTTCCTAATGGCATGCTGCAAGAATTCTACAATCCTTCAGAAGAAAATACAATTTTCATTGCAGGCAGGAATGCACCCACAAGAGGCGAAGACTTTCGTGTCAGACTTAGTTTTGCCAAATTAAAAGAAAAAGCGAACTGGCGTGTACAGAAAATTGAGCTCTCTTCACAAAAATTTCATTGGGAAAACTGACCTCACAAACGTGAATGCCTTAATTCAAAATTCCATCTCCGAAAGCATCTCCGTCAAACAGGCTATCCTGACCGACGAAACCTTTTTGCTAAATATTGAGCAAGCCGCCCGAATGCTTGTCAAGACCTTCCAAAGCAAGGGGAAAGTCCTTTTTTGTGGCAATGGAGGCAGTGCCGCCGATGCGCAGCATATCGCGGCTGAACTTTCCGGGCGTTTTTATATGAATCGGCCTCCGCTTTACGCCGAGGCCCTTCACGTTAATTCTTCTTATGTAACCGCGGTTGCAAATGATTTCGGTTATGATGTAGTATTTGCCCGAATGGTGCAGGCAGCAGGCAGCCCGGGCGATGTTCTTGTGGCGCTTAGCACCTCTGGGAATTCACACAATATCCTGAAAGCCATCGAAGCGGCCAAAGATAAAGGCATGGCCGTGATTGGTTTTACGGGCGAATCCGGGGGCAAAATGGCAGCTATTTGTGATGTATTGCTTAATGTTCCTTCCAGCGATACTCCACGCATTCAGGAATCCCATATTTTGCTTGGGCATATCATTTGCCAGTATGTAGAAGAGGCCCTTTTTTAAAAAGTATTACTGCCATCACTTCCAATTTACGACTTGTTTCGGAATCAATATCCATGGCACTATTACCCCATAGTACCCTGCCAGCAGTACGTCAAACAAGGGTATTCTCCAGAACAAACCAGGTTCGCGCAAGCGGCGCAAAATCCTTCCAAAAACAAGCAGTATTGAAACAAGTCGGATAAAAAACACCCCTATGACTATCATGGGGTTGAACCCTATAAAAACCAGCAAGACAAAAAGGAAATAAAAACCGGTATGCGAAACTGCCAACACCGCCAGGGCAATTTTGTGCTGCCAATGATAGGCTGGGCTTGCGGCCAAATGCCGCTGCTTTTGTTTCAGCCAGTCAGAGAGTGCTGGCGGACTCTCGGAATAAACAAACGCTTCCGGGTCAATACAAATCACGGTGTTTTTAGAATTTGCAGCTGCGTTTATGAACAGATCATCGTCTCCGGAAGGAATGTGGATATGATTGGCAAAGCCCCCTACCCTATTAAATGCAGTTCGCTTAAAGGCCAAATTTCGACCGACACCCATGTAAGGCATTCCCGCCAGGGCAAAGGAAAAATATTGCGCTGCCACAAAGGCCGTTTCGTAGCGCGACCAAAGGCTGGACATACTGGGCCCATATCCGAGCACGATCTCCGTTTCAGGCTTGGCCGTCAGCATAGCAGCCATATGGGCCAACCAATGTGGACCAACTGGTTTGCAATCTGCGTCGGTGAGCAAAAGATGATCGTATTTTGCAACTGCGATCCCCAGGGAAAGTGCTTCTTTTTTGCCAGGGGAGGTTTTTTTGTCAATACGCAGCACCTGTAACCGTGCAGGATTTTTTTCTTTGTAACCCTGGAGAATATCTGGCGTTTTGTCCTGGGAGGCATCGTCCACAACAATCAATTCCCATTGATTTTCAAATATTTGCGCTAAAATTGCTGGCAAATTTTTGCACAGGTTTTCGGCCTCGTTGCGTGCGCAAATTACCAAGGAAAATGGCGGGGGATATGGGGCAAATTGCGCACCCATTTTTTGTGGGGGCGAATACCTGAATCCAAGTTTCCCAAAAACAGCCCAATAAACTATCAGCTGTATCAAAGCCGCCAAAACAAAAAGCCAAAAAAGCGCTTGCCAAAAAATATCGGGCAAAAGCATCACACCCGTACGCTTTCAATTTTCCCTGTCAACCGGCTTTTCTCGGCCATAAATCCCATCACATGGCTTTCAATGGATGCATCAATGGTTGAGGTGAGCAACTCGGGTTTGCGCTGAGAAACAGCCTGAAGCCAGTTGCGTACCAAACGCCAATCGCCCCCTCCGTGTCCGTCGCCGCTCGAGTTGTCGTACACGGTGCTTTTCCCCGTGCGAAAATCGGTTAGAGTAAAGGCCTCCATATCGCCAACAATATCGCCCATACTACCCATCACGCGGGTACGTCGTCCAGCGTAGGAGGTAAAGGCCTCCATCGAAAATGCGGCAGTAATTCCACCTTCAAATGCAATTGAAGCAATGTAATGGTCCTCCTGGTTGTTGTCCATTTTGTAAACGCATCGGCCATAATTGGTGGTCCGGAGTTTTTCCAAAATGTATTCACCGTGTTTTTCCTTTTCCTCCGGCATATCAAAGACATAAGTCCAGCCCCGTTGCCGGTAGTAGATTTTCATGGCAGAATACGGGCAGCTGCTTTCTACAGCACATCCGTCCATGCAACGCGAAGTGCTTCCAGCCGGGGCATTTTCTTTTCTAAACCATTTGATGCCGGCCATAGCCACAATTTTGTTGCAAGGTTTGTCAATGAGCCATCGAAGGATGTCGAGGTCATGACAACTTTTGGCCAGAATGATGGGCGTTGTTGCATTCCGATCGTGCCAGTTGCCTCGAACATAACTGTGGCTCATGTGAATATGTTCGATGGGTTCCATGTGTTGTACGCTCACGATTTCGCCAATGGCCCCGCTTTGCATCAGCTCACGAAGCTTTTCAAAATAAGGTGCGTAGCGCAATACATGGCATACTGCAACAATGCGCCCGGTTTTTTTAGCCAGGGCAAGAATATCACGGCATTCTTTTTCGGAAGGGGAAATGGGCTTTTCCAGCAGAACATCGTAACCTGCCTTGAGTGCTGCCATACAAGGGCCGTAATGCAAATTGTCGGGAGTTGTGATCAACACCGCGTCGGCAAATTTTGGCCGTTGAAAAACGTGTTCCCAGGTCGTAAAACGGTGTGCCTCTTCAATTTTGTGCTTTTGAACATACCGCTCGTTGCGGAGCGCAATTGGTTCGGCGACGCCCACAATATCCATTTCATCCGGGTTTGCAATGGCATAATTGCCGTAAACATTGCCCCGGTTTCCCGCGCCAATGGTCACAACCGTAATAGGCTTATCGGGCTTTTTGTAAAGCGGGTTTTCTGCTGTGAGCAAAGGCAGTTTAAAAACTTCCTCTTCACTTGAAAAACCGGTCAAAACTGCGGCGCCTGTAGCGGCGCCCAGGGTTTTTAGAAGTTGTCGGCGAGAGATTGGCATTGCGCTTGGGAAATTATTGAATGAGTGAGTAGTAGAATGGCTGGGTGAAGCAGTCCTAATTTTTCCCAAAGGTAAAAAATCAAACAAACAAAGACGGGTGAACGCTGGAAAGGAGGTTACGCTTTTCTGATCTTTCCGAAAGTTTAAAACTTTCGGAAAGTTGTATTAAAAAGCAAAAGCGGCATCCCGTACTTCGGAATACCGCTTTTAATAAGATTTAAAATGATTTGCTTCTACTCGAGTTTGAACTTGAACGGAAGCGTGTAGCGCACTTTTACCGGGTGGCCGTTGGCTTCGCCGGGGCTCCACTTCGGCATTTTTTCCACAGTGGTTTTTACTGCCTTTCCGCAGGTACCGCCAATGTCCTTTACGATGGTGACATCTCTGATACTGCCGTCTTTACCTACCACAAAAGTGAGTACGACCTGGCCAGAAATGCCGCTTTCTTTGGCCATTTCAGGGTAAACGACATTTTTATTAAGCCATTTGTACATCTCTTGCAAACCTCCCGGGAAGCTCGGTTCCTTCTGGATATCGAACATCTCGTAGGTTTTTTCCTCCACTTTAGGTGCTTCGATCACCGGATCAAGGCTTGGGGCATTGATGTCTGAAGGCGGCGCCTCATCGTTGCCCTCCTTGTCCTCTGTGCCAACATCCTCCTTCTTTTCGAGGATCTCCTCCACAGCTTTTTGCTCTTCTTCCTGTACCTCTTCGTCTTTTTTAATAACGGGAGGCACAAATTTCACCGTTGAGCGCGTGGGCGGTGGCGGTGTAGGCGGTGGCGGAGGCGGAGGCGGAGGTGGGTTGTTCGGATCGATATCCGGTGGAGGGCCGAGTTCTGCCACCACGTCTATCGGCTTCTCTTTCGGGAGTAGTCCACCCACGGCTTCCATAATGAGTGGAGCCGCGAAGACAAGGACGATCAGTCCCAAACCGAAAACAAGCGCGCGAGTCAGATACTTTGGGTACTCGCGACGGAGCTGATATGCTCCGTATGTTTTATTTCGGTCGGCAAAGATGATATCCAGCATATCCCGATAGATGGTTGTGCTTTTTTCGTCTGCCATAGTTTTTTAAATTTTTAATCCTTTAAATGTTTGGACCTCAGGTACAAAGCTGCGCTTACTTGGTAGCAGCCTCAACCTGTTCGTCAACGCTGAATTTCAGACCAGCTGCCGGGTTTTTGATAAACGCTTCTTCCAATTCGGAAACGTCAAGAATCACGTAATAGCGAACCTTGCAAATGGCCATTTCGTCCAGCGCATCCACCAGGTTTTTATACCTGGCATCTTTAGTTGGCTTGATGAGCACGTTGATATAGGAACCATCGGTGTGTTCTTCCTCGACCCCTTCTTTGTTTTTCTTCTTATAGGTCTCTGTTTGGAATTGCGCCTTCACTTTATCCATCTTGTTCAAGATGGTCTGGCGTAGCCCCTCTGCAGAATAATCTGTTGAGTCAAGTTTTGCATCCGTTATGCCTTCATACCAATATACCTTGTCATTACCGCCCAGTAGGAGGGTGAGCACCTTCGACTCTTTTACAGGCTCTATGTCCTCCTTCTTGATGTCCTTGTCTGGCATCACGAGCGCCATAATTTGTGGTTTGGCGAGTGTCGTTGTGAGCATGAAGAACGTGATCAGCAGGAATCCCAAGTCCACCATCGGCGTAAAGTCGATGCGTGTGGACATTTTTTTGGACCTGACCTTCCCACCTTTCTTATGACCACCACCACTGTCTTGAGCTATTTCAGCCATGTCGCTGTTGCTTTTTTAGTGTGAACGAAAATGGTTATTACTTCTTTTCAGGCCCGCCTTCCATGCTGGTGATCAGATTGAACTTGTTGACGTTGATATCCGTCAGCGTATTGACCACCTTTTGAATTGCAGGATAAGGAGTGTCTTTGTCGGCCTTTACAATCATTACATACTCGTCTTTCACCTTGCCCTCCTGTTTCATCCGAAATTGAGCGAGACGGGCATTGTGTATCCAGTCGGCCAATTCGCTCTTGTTGACATCAGCTGTGTCAACCGGGATTCCCGTAACCGGGTATGCGCTGCGGTCAGCAGGTGAAAGGTTAAGGTACTTTTTGAGCTGACTGCGCGGCACTCCAAAACTGCCGACGTTGGCAAACCTCATCTTTTCGTCGTCGTTAAGGCCAAGTTGGTATCGGCTGCTTACATCATTGATAAGGCTCAATCGCGTGTGTTGCCCTGCCATATCGAGCAATATTTTACCGTCTTTACCGACCAGAACTGTTAATGTACCAGCATCCGGCAACTTGGTTTCCGAAATTGAGGAGGGCGTGTCAATGACCAATGTTTCCTGTGGCTTTGCTTTTGCAGTGAGCATAAAGAAAGTAAGCAACAGGAAAGCCACGTCGGTCATGGCCGTCATGTCAATAGACGGCGCGCCTCGTTTAGGCTTATGCTTAGGCATGTTTTTTAAATTTTAGTGTCCTTTTGAGGCGTATGTCTGTGCAAGACTAAAGCCTGCTTCGTCAATCCGATAGGTCATTGAGTCAATCCGACTCGTGAAGAAATTGTAGGCAATAATAGCCAGAGCCGATGTTCCGATACCCAACGCGGTATTGATAAGGGCTTCAGAAATACCTGTAGCAAGGGCTGTTGAGTCTGGAGCGCCAGCGTTTGCCAAAGCCGCAAACGAGCGGATCATTCCCAATACTGTTCCAAAAAGACCAAGCAGTGTAGCGATAGAAGCTACCGTTGCAAGGATGTTCAGATTTTTTTCCAACATGGGGAGTTCGAGGGTAGTTGCCTCTTCGATCTCTTTTTGAATGGCGATCACTTTCTCGTCTTTTTCCATGCCGGTAATTTTTTCCATTTCGGAATATTTGTGAAGGCCAGCGCGCACAACATTGGCAACTGCGCCTTTTTGACGATCGCAAGAGGCTACTGCCCCACCGATATCGCCTTTGTCCAAAAATCCTTTGATACCACGGACAAACAAGTCAATATTCCCGGTACCCGCTGCTTTACCCAATGTAATAAAACGCTCGATTACAAACACGATCACCGTAAAAAAGGTAGTAAGAAGCATTGGCACAACAAAGCCCCCTTTGTAAATCGTCCCGAAATAGTTGCCGGGGAGTGGATCTTTGGTATTGTCATTGTCAATGAAGTTGTGATTTGCGCCGAACACGAATTTCCAAATTAAGAAGGACACAATGTACAACAAGAGAATGATGGCAAATGGAAGCCATGCGCCTAGGCCGCCGCCTTGTTGTGATGCTTGAGTGGGTTTTGCTGCTGACATGCTGCTTTAAAATTTTGTGAATGAATTGATTTAAGTTTAACGTGCCTTACAATTTCAGGTGGAGCCCGTTTTTCATCAACAGCAAAGGTTCTTTCAGTTTCCTAAAATGGTTGTCGGAAGCATAGATGCACCATTGAAAAAAAATGGTGTGAACCAGACAAAAAACCTTGAATTGAATTGAAAAACGGCTCGCCCAAAACTATTTGGCGAATTTTCGAGCGGTGAAAATAGTGTAAGGAGTACAATTACAATAAAGACCTTTTAAAAAAAGCTCTTTTTTTAGGCGAAATTCACCTTCTGGAGGGGTGAAAATGTCTGCATTTTGCAAAAAATAAATCCAAAAAACAATAATTTAGTCCCGTAATGAGTGGAATCGGCTAGATTTCAGTCCAAAAAAAATTTACAGAAAAAAAACCTGCACTGTGAGAAATTTCGCTGGACTAGGCGGGGAAACATGCCAGTATTTTAGGCAAAAATACCAGCGCCCCTACGATAACAGAACCCGCCGCAGCCAACAAAACTGCTCCCGCCGCCGCATCTTTTACCTTGCCAGCCAATGGATGTGGTTCGGGCGAAACCAAATCGGTCAGGTATTCAAGCGCGGTGTTCATTGCTTCGAGACCCAATACCAAGCTGATGCAAATCACCAGGGAAATCCACTCCAAACGTGAAACCTGAAACCCATAGCCCGCAACGACAACTGCTGTTGCCAAGGCAAGATGTATCCTGGCATTGGGTTGGGATTTAAACAAGTCCTTCACTCCGTTAAAAGCATAACGAAAGCTGTCAGCTCTTTTTTTTAGACTCATTTTTTGCAATAATTTTGATACAAAGATAAAAGCGCTGCATTCTAAAATTTCTGTTTTGCCTCAGGCTTGCAAAATGTGGTTGGAGTTTTTACCTTTGCGACCCAATTGACTGCTTTGGCCCGGTTTTGGGTTAGGTGGTTTTGAAAAAGACAAACCCGCCGAAGCAGCTTGCCCTTCGGGGGGGAACAGCCAGCCCGCCGAAGCAGCTTGACCTTCGGGGGGGGTGAACGGAAAACCCGCCGAAGAAACTTGTCTTTCGGGGGGGGGAAGAAAAAACCCGCCGAAGAAACTTGTCTTTCGGGGGGGAAGAAAAAACCCGCCTTCGCACCTTGCCCTTCGGGCGAAGGTGCTTCGGCGGGTAAAGGAGAGATGTCCGAGTGGTTTAAGGAGCACGCCTGGAAAGTGTGTATACGCCAAAAGTGTATCCGGGGTTCGAATCCCCGTCTCTCCGCTTCAACCGCC
>JBJXGO010000113.1:0-10674 GCA_046160345.1 Saprospiraceae bacterium | reverse complement strand
CTGGAGCGAAGCTCATTGGCCGAGGCTGTTTATGCCTCCTTGGCGATGTACCCCCTCTTGCCCCCGATTTGTATTGACGGGCGCTGGTTGATAGATGGCGCCTTTTCTTCCCCCTTGCCAGTTTTGGAGGCCGTGAAACGGAACATGGATGTCATCATAGTGATGTTGTTCCATGAAGAATTGGTGCGGGAGCCAAAAAAGTTTGTAGACGGGTTTTCCAATATTACCCGGGCGGTTTCCCTCTCTTTGATCAAAAGCCAGCTTGCTTTGGCAATCGATCTTCATCACCACGAGATCATTGTCATCAATGTGCCTTTCGTCAACCCCGTTTCCTTATCAGATGTGAACCTGATCCCCGGCTTGCTTGAGCTGGGCCGGAGGGCAGTTGACGAGAAAAAAGAAGAAATTCTACATGCCATCAAGGGGTATGGCTGATCTTAGGGTATCCAAAGTCCAAATGGATTGGAATGACCCATATTTGGAGTAAAATCTCCAAGCCTTACAAAGTTCCCCGCAAGGCTTGCTCCCGCTCAATGGCCTCGAAAAGTGCCTTGAAATTCCCTTTGCCGAAAGATTTTGCTCCCCGGCGCTGAATGATCTCAAAGAAAACCGTTGGGCGGTCCTGAATTGGTTTGGTGAAAATCTGGAGCAGATATCCATCCTCGTCGCGGTCGATCAGAATATTCAGTGCCTTCAAATCCTCTATATTTTCTTCGATTTTCCCTACCCGGTCGAGTACATCCTCGTAATAGACCTCGGGTACATACAGAAAATCAACCCCATTTGCACGCATTTGGCTCACCGTTTCGAGGATATTGTCAGTAGCAACCGCGATATGTTGTACGCCTGCCCCTTTGTAAAAATCCAGGTACTCTTCGATCTGGCTTTTCTTCAAGCCTTTTGCAGGCTCATTGATCGGAAATTTGATGTAGCCATTGCCATTGCTCACAACTTTCGACATGAGCGCTGTGTATTCAGTTGAAATATCCTTGTCGTCAAAAGTGATGAGCAGTTTAAAGCCCATCACATCCTGATAAAATTTCACCCATTTGTTCATGCCGCCCAATTCAACATTGCCCACACAATGGTCAACATACTTTAAACCCACTGATTTTGAAGGATATGCATTTGTTCGTGGCTCGTAGCCCGGCATAAAAACCCCTTGGTAATTTTTCCTTTCTACCAGGGTATGTATGGTGTCCCCATACGTTTTTATAGCTGCCAGGACGACCTCTCCATCTTCATTGCGCAGTATTTTCGGCTGAAAAGCGGCCTCTGCCCCACGAGAAAGGGCGGTTTGAAAAGCTTGTGTTGCATCATCTACCCAGAGAGCCAGTACTTTTACGCCATCGCCATGCTCCGCTACATGCTGCGCGATCTCAGTGCCTGGCAACAAGGAGGAGGTAAGTACAATTCGGATTTTTTCTTGTTGCAGCACATAACTCACCCGATCACGAACCCCTGTTTCCGGTCCAGCATAAGCCACTACCTCAAATCCCAAAGCGGCCTGGTAGTACATCGCACTTTGCTTGGCATTGCCTACATAAAATTCCAGGTGGTCAGTACCATTGATTGGAAAACTGTCTGAATTTAAAGAAGAAGTTGTAGGAGCGGTATGTGGTGCGGTCAGAACATCCATAATAAAAAAAGTAAAGATTTTGTCGCAAAAGTAGAAAATATTTTGCTGCAGCAATCTTCCTAAAATGTGGCCCGCATGGTCAAATCCAGCCGGACATTGCTTTCTTCTTGGGTAATACGACGCAAATAAATGACCACATCAACCGAAAAGCGGGAGTTGGTAAAAAAGCGTTTGGAATTGGCCAGCGAAGGGATGAGCGGCAGGATGTTGCCAGGATCAAGTGGGCTGGGTTCGCGATAAGCGATTTCCAGGTAATCATTCGGATTGGAATCGTCAAAAATACGAAAATAAATTCTGTCAATAACGCTGAGGTCGGCATCACCAAAAACACCTCCTAAACTCGCCTTGGAAGTTATCACGCCTGTAATTTCTGCTTCTGTTTTGTTATGCTGGTCAAGGTATTGCTGCCAGTCGGACGGAATATTTTTCAGCTGAAAATGGTGCACATCAAAAGAGCCTATTCCAGCCGGAATGATGAATTCGCGCTGAAATACCATGTCAAATCCAGGTGCAAGGCCCTCCTCCTTTTTGCAAGAAAGTCCCAAAACTGCCGAGGTGGCCAAAAAAAGCGTGAAATAAACCAGTTTTTTCATGTGCCAAAGGTGCTTTTTTAGGAAGAAAGGTTGCCTTTAAATTTGATTACATGTGGCTACTTTTGCACTGCCAATGGCCAACCACCAAAGGTTAAACGATAAAATGAAATACCTCATTACCGGACTCGGCAATATTGGACACGATTACGAGGGTACACGGCACAATATCGGCTTCGAAGTACTTGACTATTTGTGTAAAAATCTTGCCGGCGAATGGAAGGGTAACCATCACGGGGATCTTGCAGAAGTTAAGTTCAAGGGCAGGACCCTGATCCTTTTGAAGCCAAATACCTACATGAACCTGAGCGGCAAGGCCATCCGGTATTGGCTTCAAAAGGAGAAAATCCCAGTAGAAAACAGTCTGACGGTTCTTGACGACCTGAATTTGGAGTTTGGCAAACAGCGGCTTCGACCAAAAGGTTCGGATGGTGGCCATAATGGGCTGAAAAGCATTCAGGAACTGCTTGAAACGGATGCCTATCCGCGGCTCCGCATAGGGATCGGCAGTGGCTTTTCCAAAGGCAAACAAGTCAATTTTGTGCTGGGAAAATGGACCGAAGACGAAAAAGCAGAACTTTCGCGGATTATGGAAAAAGCAGAAGAGGTCATCAAAATTTTCGTTACCCTGGGGATAGAACGGGCAATGAACGCAACTGGGAAGTAAATATTTGTTGCAGAGTTATCAATTTAGCTCCTTCGAGACTTCAATGAGTATAACCAGTCTTCCAGTATTGATGTAAAAGACTCATCTTTAAATTGTTGCGGAAGAAAACCTGTGGTTTTTTCAACAGCCCGTAGCCCATCACCAAGGTCAACTTCTTCCTGTTTTTGGCAAATGAAAAGTCCCTTGCGCGCCACCAGCTCACCCAGATATTCCTGCTCGGTTTGTCCGGGCGTTGTTATTAGTATCGCCTTTTTGCCTGTCAAAGCCACTAAGTCCATCAGGCTACTGTAGCCTGCCCGACAGATCACTACCTGGCTCGAATGAAGCAACTGACCCAATGCCGGTGAGGTCAAATAAGATACAACTTCAACATTATCAGCCACAAGGTGATGTTCCTTAATGCGGGTTTTCCCTTTTACGAACACAAATTTGTAGGGCAAAGCAAGCGCCTGTTCCAAAAGCAATTCTTCCAGGTAGCTTCTTTGCGGTTCAGGGCCAGAGAGTACCACTGCCACGCTGAGTGGTCTATTTGTAACAGTTTTGTCACTGACAGAAGTATTTGAGGGATTTAATATTGATAAATTAGGATCATTAGTGCTAAACCTTGAGAGAAGCCCGATGTATTTTAAATCAAAGCCTTTAAGCGGTGGATGTGAAAGCGCGCCGGAAAGATTGGTCTCGTCTGCCGTGTCTGGAATCCAAATTGCGTCAAATTTCCGAAAAGCAAGGCGTAATACTTGATTGGCGAGCCACTGAAGAGCAGCGTTTGGCACCCGCAAATGTATCTGATGGCTAAGTATGACACTTTTCACTTTGCGGCTAAAACAGCCATACCGATTATCTGAGATGATGCCTGTAATGCCATGTTCATGTACCAAACGTTCAGTAGCCCATTGTTCAGCGCGTATTGCATAACTTATGCGCGGTAATTGGCGTGCAATGTTCCAAATCATGCTATGGGTATGGTAACGAATTCGATAGGAAGGCAGTTGAAAAGCAGGCAAATGGGGGAACTCCGCTTTCAATAAATTTAGAGCCGATCCATCAGAAGCCAGAATTACCTTCGCACCAAGTTGTTCCAAAGCCCTTATCAAGGGCACACAACGAGTGGCATGTCCCAAACCCCAATTGAGCGGGGCGACAAGAATTGTAGCGCTACTAGCCTGCTGGGCATGGAACATTGGACAGAATGCTATAAATATAATCTTCCTTTTTACAGGATAAATTGCTCCATTTGTTCTTTTTTTAAGGCGCCCTGTTGCCCTGTACTGTTAAAAATTTGTTTCGTTTAAAACCTTTCGGGTACATTCGCCCACAAAATTAATTCCTCTGCTATGAAAAAATTAAATTTCAACTGGTGGCGCATCGCTTTTCTTCTTCTGACCATCGGCGTGATCGTTTTAGAAAGTTGCAGTCTATTCAAACCTAAATGCAATTGCCCGCATTTTTGACTTTCAGGCTCGCGACAAGATTGTCAATTAGTCTGGATCAGGCAGCAATTCTATCGGCAAAGATTTTGTCGTTCGCGCTCCTAATTCCTTGATTTTCTCTGCTTTACCAATAAGGGTATCTCCGGGTCTCCCAGCATTGGTGAGTTTGTGCATGGCATCATCGTAGGCGGTTCGGGCATTTTCTAGCCGTACGCCAATAGTTCGGAGGTCCTCCACAAATGAAACAAATTTATCGTACAGCAAGCCGCTTTGACGCGCTATTTCAAGCACCGACTTGGTTTGTTTTTCCTGCTTCCAAAGATGCGCGACGGTGCGCAATGTAGCAAGCAAACTACTGGTAGTTACCAGCACTATGTTTCGTTCCAATGCATCCGTGAAGAGCCTCGGATCGGCTTGAGAAGCCGCCGTAAGAGCCCCTTCAAGCGGCACGAAAAGCAGCATATAATCAGGCGTGTTGATGGAATAAAGGTTCTGATAATTTGTTCGGCTCAAATTATCCACATGATTGCGGAGACTCGATACATGCGCCTTTAAATGCTGGTCGCGCTCAGTTGCGTCAGCGGCATTGAAATACCGTTCAAAAGCAGTGAGTGAGACTTTTGAATCAACAATAAGTTGTTTATTTTCAGGAAGTTGAATGATAAAATCGGGCCTTTTTGCAGCACCATCTTCGTCTCGAAAGGTGGTTTGGGAAAGGAAATGGACACCTTTTTGAAGGCCTGCTTTTTCCAGTAATGTCTCTAATTGCAATTCCCCCCAATCACCCTGCATCTTGTTCTGACCTTTGAGTGCCGAGGTAAGGTTGTGCGCGTCCTGACTGAGTTGCTGGTTAAGTTGTGTGAGTTGTTCCAGTTCTTTTTTCAGGCTGCTCTTTTCCCGCGTTTCCTCCAGAAATTTCCGGTCAACATTTTCCTCAAACTCTTTAATTTTTTCCCGAAGCGGACTTAATACAGTCTGCAATTGTTGGGCGTTTTGTGCAGTAAATCTTACAGACTTTTCTTCCAAAAGCCGGTTGGCAATGTTTTCAAATTCCGTTTTGAATTTAATCTGCAACTGTTCGACCTCGACTTTCTGGTTTTTAAAATTCTCCTCCAGGTGAAATATCTGTTGCTCGCGGGCAGCAAGTTGTGCATGGGCATCCCGCACCTCTACTTCTTTGGTGGACAGTTCGGAGCGCAATCTTTCGGCTTCCTGCACGATGGCGAGATGGAGTTCCCGCGGCACAAATTGTTCTTTATCAGGGAACTGAACCGTATGGCCGGACTGTTGACGCAAGATCAGAAATATAAGCACCATAAACAAAATACCGCCCAGCAGGAATAGCAACGTGTTGTCCATGTGTTGAAAGTTTTGACTGGACAAAAGTAGGTTACCCTGACGTTTTGTTTATTTTTGCATTCAAATTTTAAAAGAAAATGTTTAAAAATATTTTTAATGACCCGTTTTTATAATCTTTGTATGTTGCTGCTGCTTTCCGGTCTTGTTTCTGCGCAGACCCTGGATCGAACCGAACAACAAGCCACTTATCAATTGCAGATCGCTCGTCTGGAGGGCGAAATAAAGATTGACGGCGATCTAAAGGAAGAAATTTGGCAAAAAGCCGCTGTTGCCAACGACTTCTGGCTTAAGTGGCCCAGAGACGGTGCTCCGGCTCCCCAGCAGACCGAAGTGCGTTGTGCGTTTGACGAGCAATTTTTATACATCGCCGTCACTGCATTTGATACAACTCCAAGACATGTGGTCCAAAGTTTGAAACGGGATGTCGGGTATTGGGATTCCGACGGTTTTTCGGTCATCATTGATCCGGCAAACACCGCTGTCAATGGTTATTTTTTTGGAATTTCGGCCAATGGGGTTCAAACGGAAGCGCTGCTTTCCAGTAGCGACGACGATATGGATCGCAACTGGGACAATACGTGGATCGTTAAAACCCGGAACTATCCTGACCGCTGGACTGCAGAATATGCCATTCCCTTTCGAATCTTTCGATTTAAAGAAGGACAGAAAACCTGGGGCATCAATTTTATCCGCAACGACCTGACCAATGGCCTTTACTCTGTTTGGGCGCGCATTCCTTTTCAATTTGATGCTGTTGATCTTGGCTGGACCGGCGCATTGCAATGGACGGATCCTCCCAAGCGTGTAAAGGGAAATTACAACATCATACCTTATACAACGGCCGCAGTTTCTAAAAACTTTGAAGCAAATGAATCCTGGAAAATCAAACCTAACATTGGCCTGGATGCAAAGATCGGCATAGGGTCAGGCCTGAATCTTGATTTGACGGTGAACCCGGATTTTTCTCAAATTGAAATTGATGAGCAAATTGTAAACCTGACCCGTTTCAATATCCAGCTGCCGGAAAAGCGGACTTTTTTTCTGGAAAATGGAGACCTGTTGTCCAATTTTGGTATCCCCCCTATTCGTCCGTTTTTTTCCCGAACCATTGGACTTGATAACAATGGTGTTCCACTGCCCATTCTGGGAGGCTTGCGTCTGACCGGCAACCTGAATGCCGACACCCGGATCGGCGCCATGACCATGCTTACCGGAAAACAAGGCGATTCACCGGCCCGCCAATACACGGCCCTGGCCGCCAATTACCGGGTCTTTGGAAGGAGTAATATCTCTGGCTATTACCTTGACAGAGAGGACTTTAACGATTCTGGCGAGCTGCAAAAAAATAAATTCAGCCGCAATGCGGGCATTGAATTAGGCTACACCTCCCTCAATGGAAAATGGTCCAGCTGGCTATCGCACCACCGCTCTTTCAAACCTGCGATCTCTGCTCAAAACTGGTGGGGAAATATGGGCTTCCAATACCGGGTCAGGGGTTTTTCTTGGCTCTCGGATTTGGCGCACATGGGTGAAAATTATTATGCTGATCTGGGTTTTGAGGCGCGGATTAAAAATTACGATCCCGTACGAGACACAACCCTTCGAATTGGGTACAACTTTTTATTCAATAATATTGGTTACCAGTTTCTTCCAAAAAACAAGGATAGCAAGTTAAATTTTATTGAAATCGAGGCCGAACTCTTTCAGGTTTTCAACCCTAATGGCTCTTTCAACGAATCCTCCAATTCGTTTGAACTGGAGATGAATTTCAAAAACACCAGTTCCTTGCGTTTTAATATCAACCCAAACTGGGCCGATGTTCCGGTTCCTTTTAAATTTGACGATGAGGAAGATTTGGAAAAATGCCCTGCTTTGCCGGCAGGTTTTTACCAATATACCGCTGCAAACGCCCGATGGAGTTCTGATTATCGGAAACCCGTGTTTTTTGAAATTTTTGGTGGAACCGGCCAGTTTTATAACGGCCGCCAGTGGCAAGCCGGCGCGGAATTGACCTGTCGTTTTCAACCCTTAATGAATGTATCACTGAGGACCCAGTTTACTCGTCTGGATTTTCCAGCGCCTTATTGCCCGGTTGAAATTTTAAATTTCACTCCAAGAATAGAGGTCTTTTTTGCAAAAAACATCTGGTGGACCACCTTTTTGCAGTATAACACACAGGCCGAAAATTTCAATATTAACAGCCGTTTTCAATGGCGTTTCCGGCCTATGAGCGATCTGTTTGTGGTTTATACCGACAACTACGAGGTGGAATATTTCGCAGTGAAAAACAGGGCCCTGACGGCTAAGTTTAATTGGTGGTTTTGAGATTGGGATACTCATTTGACTTGGCCTGCCACGAAAATATTTCTGGGTATCAAGCAGCGAAAAAATTGAAGGTTGGTATCTCTCCTGCCAATCCAGATTTTTTCCTATGAAGCAATGCATACTTGTTTTCGCCCTTTTGGCAATGTCCAACATCTCCATTTTAGCTCAAAATTGTGCTAATTTCAATCTGCCCGCTCCGATTGCCGATAGTTGCAATCAGGCGCCGCTTTTGTGTGGCAGCTTTTTGGAAGGCTATTGCAGCACAAATGCAGGCCTCACGGCCGACCAACCGGGATTTGCTACTAACTCTATTCCCAATTTTGAAAAAAACGGATGGTTACGAATTACCCCTTGCTCAGATTCCATCGCAATTGATTTTCAAGTTTCAGAATGCCAAGTTGGAAACGAACTTCGTTTTTCTTTGCTTGAAGGAGATTGTGACACGATGACCCTGCATTCATTTGCCGCTGCCGAAGATGGAAGCATCGCACATCTCAATGCAAGCGGCCTCACCCCGGGAGCAATTTATTTCATCGCTGTGGACGGTATCAACAACGCCGAATGCAAATTCCAGGTACACGTTGAGCAAGGTATTGGGACTGCTGCTCCCGGCCCGGTTACATGTGATTGCACCAACAATTCAGTAGCTGGACCTGTTGATATTTGTCCAGGTGATATTGCACACTATGGCATCGTGGCGGGGAGTTGTGTGATGACAATCGGTCCGCCAGTAGGTGGGAACGGTTATTTTTGTTGCCCAACGATGCCCGACATTTGCTCAGAAGCTGAGAAAGACTCGGCAATACGACATTGGGTAATCCCGCCTTTCATGACTTTTTTGAGCGACAGCATCAACGTGAATAACATTGTTGTACTGGTGGACACGAGTCTGCTGGGGGTTGATACAGTTTTAACCGGCACCGTATCTTATTATTGGGAAATTATACACCTGCCAGGAGACAGTACTATTTTTTGCGCTTGCTGCGCTGGCTGTAAGCCCGGGGATTCCCCATTAGATGTTATTATGCACCACGATGTGGAAATAACCCATTGTACTTTGACCTGTGTGCAACCATGTTGTTTCTACAACGGCCAAGCGTATTGTTCCCCAGGTGTTTATATTGTGGAACAGACGAACTGTTTGACAAAAAAATTGGTGGTCACCGAAAATATAGGCTTGCCATTTGCCGAAGCCGGACCCGGAGGGGTTATAACGTGCATCAATCCCTTGGTCACCTTGGGAGGCAATTCCTCTACCGGGCCAAATTATTCCTATTTTTGGTCAGGGCCGGGAGTTACACCTTCTAACCAATTCCTGCCATTCATTACAGTTGGGGCACCTGGCATTTACACGCTTTTGGTGACGAACCATTCAAATGGCTGTACGGATACCGATAACACAATTGTGACGGCTGATTACAGTGTACCTTCTGTCATGATTCCTCCTGTACCAAAGTATTGTTATGGAGAACAAGTGACGCTCACTGCAATCAGTAACCTGCCTTTTGCACAATTCAGCTGGAGCAATAACATGACGGGGCAACAAATCACCTTTGACGCACTTGCCTCCGCCACTTACATCGTCACGGTAACGAACCCTATCAATGGCTGCGTCAACACAGCTGCTGCGACGGTCCAGGTGCAACAGCTTTTTTATACAACTCTAGTACCCAAAACTATTTGTGAAGGCGAATGCCTCTATGTTGCCGGTGAGGAATTATGCCCAACAGGAAGTGGCATTTACTCATTTGTTGAAAGTTCCTATCAGGGTTGTGATTCCATAATTACTATTTTCATTACTGTGACCCCTTATGTGGTGACGAATCTCGGTATAGTCGGGACATTGACTTGCGACGCAACTTCTATTTCATTTATGGGGAATACCTACAATCAGCCTGGCAATTACAGCATGCCAAACGCCAGCGGCTGTGGGGAGTACCAATTCCTGATTGATAAGGACATTTCTTCACCATTTGTAGAGTTGGGTCAGCAACAGGAGATTTGTGCCGGTCAGTCCACCTCGCTCGAAGTGAGCCCGATTTTGCCAAATGTCGAATATGTTTGGAGCAACAACACCGTGGGATCACAAATCGATGTGGCGCCATTAGTTACTGCCACATACACAGTAATTGCCCAAAACCTCCAAACTGGCTGTACCGCTTCCGATCAAGTGACGGTGAATGTGAACCCTTCTGTGGACATCGATTTTGGGATGATCGGCACGCTTACATGTAACCAATTGGAAATAATTTTTTTAGGAAACACCTACACTCAACCAGGCCAGTACGCAGTTCCAATCTCAGGTGGTTGCGGTAATCAACTTTTTCAAATCTTTAGCGACTTAAGCCTCCCTTGGTGTCCGATATTGCCTGTACCTCCAGTTTGTGCGGGCGAAAACGTTACCCTTCAAACCGCCCCTTTAGCTCCCTCAAACCTGAATTTGCTTTGGAATACAGGTGACACAACACAAGATTTGACGGTGACCCCACTTGTGACGACTACCTACACTGTGACAGCGATTGACCCTATAAACAGTTGTATTAGCACCGAAACCATTACTGTTGAAGTGAATCAGCCGCAACTTTTTGCACTTGGATTGGTAGGAACCCTCAGCTGCGCCCAGCCCTGTGTGACGTTCAACGGGGTGGAATACTGCCAGCCGGG
>JBJXGO010000112.1:0-21053 GCA_046160345.1 Saprospiraceae bacterium | reverse complement strand
GGCTGCAAGTGGCAAATTTTGGTTCATTCTTCGTTATCCCGAGTGTTCGGGACGCCGTAGGCACCCGGCTATGGCTGCAAATTTTGCCTCAACTGAAACAAAATTTGCTCCCTTTCGCCTCGGCACTAAAATTTAAACACGCTCTTACAATTTACCTGCGCTGATTTTTTGTTCCAGAATGGGTGATCGCCGAATGGCGTTGGCTTTTTTCCAATATTCTATAGCCTGATTATCTTGACCTTGCAATGAAAACGCATCTCCCAGATGCTCCAAAATACCCGGGTGCTGGTCGCCACCTTTGAACAGGCTTTGTTTTAACCTGCTAATTGCCCCTGTAAAATCTTTTTTACCTATCAGAGCCAGCCCAATTTGCTCTATAAAATTGAGTCGAAGGTCAGTATTGTTGGCTGTCATCAACAATCCCTGTTCGAGTGCCTCGATGGCATCATCAGAACGCCCCTTAATATTGGCAGCCACTCCATAAAAATAGTAAGCTTTGGCCTGATTAGGAAAAGCATCCATCGCATTTTCAGCAGTTGCAAGCATTTCATCATAACCTTTTTGAGCTGCGAGAAGAGAAAGGGTGTTGTCCCATACTGTAAACACCGTTGGGTTCAACTCGATGCATCGGCGATACCGGTCGAGTGCTTCAACAGGTCGATTGGCATGGTAAAAAAGGTCGCCAGACAGGCTCCAGGTTTTGGCTTCATCAGGATGGTTTTTTTCAAGCAACAAGCCCAGTTCAAGCAGGTTTTGTACCAATTGTGCATCATTGCTTGTACTAATTTTTTCGAAAAAAGGCATAATAGCCTTCACTTTTTCGTCAATAGAAACTTTCGGGTCATCGAAAACCGGGCGCATGGCGGTTAGTTTGGCCAACTCAGAATTTCCCTGCGCAGCTGCTAAAGCCATGCGAGCCGATGAGTTGTCAGGGTCCCTGCGCAGGATTTCAGCATAAGTGATTTGAGCATTGGTTTTGTCGCCAACCTTATCATAAAATTCAGCCAAATCTTGCCGAAACCTCAGATTGTTGGGGTTGGCATCGGAAAGTTTTTTCAACTCAGTGGATGCTTTTTTCAGGTCGCCGAGGCCAACATAAATCACATGTTTTTTAAATGAAATCTCTTCATTTATTCCCACCAGGTTTTCCCATTTGTCCAGGGTCTTGAGCGCCCGTTTAGGATCTTCATTTTGAAGACTTAGGTAAGCGAGTTGCTCATAATAATCAGGGGTTTCCGGATGTTTTTTAATCAATCCTTCATATACTGCCACAGCTTCGGACAAGCGCCCCAAAGATTCAAAAAGATCGGCTTGAAAAACGCCATACCACTGATTTTCAGGATTCAAAGCCACCGCTTTTTCAATACATAGCGAAGCATTTGGATAATCTTTGAGCGTTGCATAGGTGCGTGAAAGTCCATACCAGCCAGCGTCGTTGTTGGGGTTGTCGTAAGTGAATTTTTTATAAAGTTCAAGTGCTTTATCATGGTGATTTAAAAGCCGCTCCCGCTCGGCCACCAGGAATTGGCTCTGACGCTTCACTTCTGCTTCAGGTACGCTCGTTTTCACGCCTCCGATGGTATTTTGAGAAAAAACGTCACAAGGGATAAACAAAGCTGGTGCTACAAATAGAATCGCTATAATGGTTTCGAAGCCCCTTTTCATCAAAAATCGGTTTGAAGGGTTTAAAGATTTCTGTAGTTTTTTCATAGCGCAAATATACGGCGTGGTAGCCATACCGCTACTTTCGCACTTCTAACGAAAACCCATTTACTTTAGGCATGAGCAACACCAAGAATTTTTTTTCCAATCAGACATCCGCTCCCCACTCCTTGCAAATTACCGACGAAGCAGAAGCTTGCGCTGCTGTGTTGTTGGCCTGCAGACAAGCTGACGAAATCAATGGAAAAGGTGGAAATGCCGCTTTTTTGAGCACACTTAAAAGCCGCAACATTTTTATCGGATACGACCCTTCCTTGCTAATTGAACGGGCGTCACAGTATTTTGAACAGGCAGGTAGTTCGGCTGCCCTCATCGATGCAGCTATCAATGCCATTCGGGAACAAACCCGGCTCCCGCTTTTTTATCACTGTCTTGATGTTATACTTGCAGATGGAGTGGTGACGCCACAAGAAAACAAAGTGTTCCAATACCTATCAAGTAAATTTAAAGTCGAAGAAGAGGTCGCATTTAAAGCCCTTGAAGTATTGGTGGTAAAGAATCAGTTATAAAAGGAGGAATTGAGCTTCTGTTTTGTTCTCTTTTGGCAGATTAAACTGTACTGGATCAAAAAAACCTCAACACAAAATATATTTTTTTTATCGAAATGATGGTTTTATAAAACAAAACGACTCATCTTTGTTGCCTCAAACCTTTACCGATTTAAAATAGAAGGGATTATTTTTATCCTGATTTCTGTTTATTTTAATTTTAATTCGCTCGTTTTCAGCCCCTCCTGTTAAATTTGGCAAGACTATTGCCACGGTTCAAGCCAATACACAATCTACTTCATTGCTTCAAATTTTTACCATACTATGAGATTTCAGCAAAAAACTTTTTTAGTTGCTCTAATGATTTGTGCCACATGCTATGCTTCGGCACAAGTAACAGCGGTGCGGCGTTATAACCCATCCGGCAGTTCACAAACGCCACAAACTTACTCTACAGAATACTACGAAACTGCTGATGCCGCTGCCCGCCGCGAAAAAGCACTCGCAAAAGTGCAGGGTAGAACTAACTCGTTATCATCCAAGGGGCTTGCACCTGCACAGTACAGCACGGATGGGTTTTCACCGGTGGCTTATGGTACTGCACCAAATCCAGCCACAACATTTACCGTTAACGGCATCAATGTTGAACGCAACGTTCGTAAAGGCGCCGGGCAGGAAGGCGATCTACTATTCACACCGATAATAGAATTGCATTATGTCCAATTCGCTGTTTATTGCAAAAACACACCTGTTGACAAAGCGCCTCCGATTGAAGGGCTGATGCTTCTCTGGCATGAAGGAAGCAAATGTCCGGGTGGCGAACCTGGGGCTTGCTACATTGTCAAGGGCTATAACAATGCCGACGAAGCAAAGGCCGCCGTCCTCCGATTCAAAGGTAATCGCATTGATTGTTGGTACAATCCGGCACTTACTGGAGCTGCCGTAGAAGTGATTGGCATTCGTTCCTGATTAATGTGTGGCCGTTACTCGTTTGCGCCCACTCCCAAACAGCGCAAATCCTTGGAAAAGCAGGTAGAAGTCCCATCGGACCTCGAATTGCGCTTCAATATAGCGCCTACTCAAAAGGCCTATGTCATTACTAATGAGGCCCCATTTCATTTGCAGAAAATGGAATGGGGCCTCATTCCTCATTGGAGCCCAGACGGAAAAAATTCAGGCAAATTAATTAACGCACGGGCCGAGGGTATCGCCGAAAAGCCGTCTTTTCGAAAGCCCATTAATTCAAAGCGATGCCTGGTACCTGCAGATAGTTTTTACGAATGGAAAAAACTACCGGGAGGCCGAAAGATCCCTTATCGAATATTTCAGAAAAATGAAACCTTGTTGTTTTTTGCAGGTATTTGGGACGAATGGGGAAAGGCGGGTGAAATAAAACGCACGTTTTCTATTATAACCACCTCGCCTAACCTGGAAATGAGGGACTTGCATAACCGAATGCCGGTCCTTTTGACCGATGAAGAATCCCAACAGCTTTGGCTCTCACCCATACCCTTGAACCGGCATCTGACCCTCCTACAAACGCCAAAAGATGGGTTACTTTCCAGATATCCTGTATCGGAAAAGCTGAACAAGCCGGAATCTGAAGGAGCTTATTTACAAATAATGGTGCCTGAAGCCTTGGTGCTTTTTTGAATTGGATAAGGGTGCCAACGGTATGGTTCCATACTTTTTTTTCAAACTCTTAGAATATTCAGTCGGAGTCGCGCTATTTTTGCCATGCCTTTATTCATTTTGATAAATAATATCCATAATAAGTTTGCCTTTGGTAGTCCTAAAAGTACATTTCATAACAAATCCAATTTTATAACAAAAAAGTTCAACATGAAAAAATTCACAAACCAATTTGTCATTTGCGCCATTCTACTAACTGGATTGGTTTTTATTGCTTCCAGTTGCAAAAAAGACAAAACGCCTGACAGGGATAAGTTTCTCGGCGCATATTCGGTGGTAGAAACTTGCGGCTCCGGGAATGATACCTATGACTTGACAATTCTTGAATCCGGAACTAGTGAAAACGCCATCATCGTGGCCAATCTGTATGGTTCTGGCACTCAGCTTAGTGCTACTGTTAGCGGAAGCAATGTTACTATTGCCAGTCAGGTAGCCTTAGGAATAACCTGGAGTGGCAGTGGCTCAATTTCTGGAAACACCTTGACCATTAGCTTTATGGTATCAGCAGGAGGCGCTTCGGATAATTGCACAGCCCTTTGCACAAGGAAATAAAGTTTCAATCATTTTTGTTTTGTTCGATAGCGTCGGCATGGTGTGCTCACTATGCCGACGCTTTTTCATTTGAAATCGATAAGGTCCGATGCTCTCCCACGCAATCGGCCCAAATGATTCTGATAAATGTGGATTAAATAAAATACAATCAGTAGTTGCAAATTTGGAATCATTGACCTTACCTTTGCCGAACGAACGTTCGGTATATGCCAGCTAAAAAAATTGATAAACAAGTATTGCTTCATCGGTGCTGGGAGGTTTTCAACCGACACGGTTATAATGGAACTTCAGTAAGCATGCTTGCAGAGGCCACCGGTTTGGGTAAATCAGGGCTGATGCACCACCATTTGTCCAAAGAAAGCCTCATGCGGGCAGTATTGGAGTATGCACAGGAGGCCCTTCGAAATTCCGTTTTTTCGGTCGTCAGGGAGGACCTTCCTCCAGAACAAAAAATCGAAAAAATGCTGCGCCGGCAAAATCGCCTGATAAAAATGGAGCGACAGGGCTGCTTTTTTGCCAATACGGCCTTAGAGACTGGTCGGGATGGTCCTTTCAACGAACCCATTCTGGTTATCTGGAAAGAATGGAAGGAGGCAGTAGCAAGCATCCTGAACCAAATAATGCCCGAAGCAGAAGCAGCCCAAACGGCTTACCGCCTGCTGCTTGAATATGAAGGAGCCGTAATTATGTACAAAATAAGTAATGACGAAGAGCACCTGGAGCAATTTGTTTCCCGAACAGTAGCCCTTTTTGGCAAAAAAATGCAAAAAAAACCTGATCATGCATAAAATCGCCCTTAAAGCCCTTGGACTAGGCCTTAATCTATGGTCGATAGTGGCTCCCCAACACGCAGCAACAACAACAACAAAAATCTTTTCCAAACCGCCTAAAACCCGGCTGCGCCCAAAAGAGCGGCAATTTTTGTCGACAGCCCGACAAGTTCGTCGCAAGCTGGCAGGGCAAAACATTGTAGAATATCACTGGGGTAAAGAATCAGCTGCGCTGGTGCTTTTAAGTTATGGTTGGGCCTACAACGCAGGCCGATGGCGCCATTTTGTTCCAGTACTGGTCGATGCGGGCTTTCGGGTATTGGCGTACGATCCTCCCGGGCACGGGCTTGCCCCTTCAGGAACCATGAATATTCCTGCCAATGCAGCAATAATTCGGGCGTTGTTAAAAGACTATGGCCCTGTCAGTACTATGGTCGGGCATTCTTTTGGTGGAGGCAGCAGCATTTACGCCTTAAAAGATTTGCCAGCTTCTATGCACCCGTCCCGGATGGTGGTCATGGCATCATTTAGCTTTGCACCACGTATTTTCCTGGAATACAAGAAGGCGCTTGGGCTTTGGTCGCCACTATATTGGCGTATGGTACGAGGGTTTGAAGAACGTATCGGGCATTCCATCGACCATTTTGATTTTGCCTTGATGGCTGCTGATTTTCCCCATATCAATGCCTTGCTTGTTCATGACCCTGCCGATCCAGTAACGCCTTATTCAGAATCGCGCCGTTACCATGATTTTTGGCCAGGAAGCCATTTGTACGGTCCAAAAGAGGGAGGGCACCACCTTGGCACAGCAGGCATAACGCGTGCCGTGCTGGAATTCCTCCTGGAAGGGGCTGTTCCACAACAGGCTGAGCGCCAGGAACAGCCATTAGTGACAAAGCATGAATTGCTGCAGCATTTTGCGGGATTGTAAGAATTGGCCCATCCTGCAATAATTATTTCGTCCCGAAGCATTTCAGGGCGTAATTTTGCGTTTTAAATTTTAATCATGAAACTTAAGGAGATAACAAAGCTGCCGCAGCGAATGATTTGGGCTATGGTAATGGAAGGTGTTGAGACAACCCGGATGGTGAAAGTGTTTGCCAAACACGGAACTGGCAAACTCCGCATAACAGCAGCGCATCGCAATCCTACCCCGGAAGAATTGCGTGAAGCCGTGGAACAACTAAAGGACGTCCCGCGATTTTTGCCATTTTTTGTGGTGATTGCCGTGCCTGTGCCGGGGATGGTAGAAGGCTATGCCTTGGTTGCGTTGACAATGGAGCGGTGGCTGGGAGATAGGATGAAATTCTTGCCAAGTCGGGTCCGGCATTTGTTGAGGCCGGATAAAGAAGAATCTACTGCCGAAGAGTCCCCGAAAAAACACTCACCTTAGCATTGAATGGGTTTCCCGATGATCGACGGAAACTGACGATTTGTCCCACATGCCACAATGCATCTGCAATCGGTCCATTCAGCATATTCCAGAAGGGAAATTCCGTTGTTTTTGCGCCATTTTGGAAAATGATCTTGTACTGCTCCAAACCACGGTCCGATTGTTTCAACAGTTTGCTTGCTTCTTGCAGTTTCTCAAGCGTTAAACGCCTTTTCACCTCAAAGGTCAATGGGGAAGTTTCTTCTCCCGAACGCACATTGGGTTGGTATTTCAGCCCATTTAGCACAATATTGGAAAGGCCCAGGATATGATCAATGGTTTCTTCGCTAGACCTTGCTTCGGGCGTAGGCCGAAAAGCCAAATCCTCCGGGCGCAGGCCTTCTGTGGCCCAATAATATCTGAATCCAAGGCCGTCTATCATTCTTGCCACTACATTTTCAGCCGAAAAACTGTCTGGATAGGCTGGGATTTCTTTGAAAGGCAATGAAATGGTGTCCACAGCAACATTTATATCATTTTGTGCATAAATAAATCTTTGTGCGCACATTGATAATACTATCAGAAGCATCTTTTTCATGGCAGGCAATTAATTTTGAAAAGACGTTACATCGGGAAAAATGCATCTTCTATATGATTGATTTCCAATACCTTATCCTGGTTTAATATCACAGCCACCACATCAAATCTGATTTCCCACTCGTAATCTATGGTTTCCATATAAAAGCCCGCAGCTCGAATCATCTGATCCTGCTTTTTTGCGTCAACAGATTCTTCCGGGGCTCCATAATCAGGGTGTTTTCCCGACCTGGTTTTTACCTCTACAAATACAAGTATCTCTTCTTCAGACCAGGCAATAATATCTAGTTCATAACGACCTGAGCGCCAGTTGCGCTCAGCAATTTTCCAGCCTTTTTGCTCAAGGAAATCGGCAGCTGCCGCTTCACCTAATATGCCTGTTTCGAGGTGTTTTGCCATTGTTTAAATACAGTAAATAAAAAAGGTCAAGGAAATAGATCAAACATTTAATTCTCCATAAAGATCAAATTCCTCTGCTGCCGTGATACGCACCGGTGCAAAATCGCCCAGTCGGACGTAATTATTTTTAATAGGAACAAGCACTTCATTATCCACTTCAGGAGAATCAGCCTCTGTGCGGCCTACATAATACTTTCCCTCTTTACGGTCAAACAGGGTTCGAAGGACTTGACCAATTTTTGCCTGATTTTTGCGCAGGGAGATCTCCTGTTGCACTTCCATTAGCCTTTGAGCTCTTTCAGCCTTTACTTCGGCTGGTATATTATCCGGCAACTCATAAGCCCTGGTGCTTTCTTCGTGGGAATATTGGAAAACGCCCACTCGCTCAAATTCCTGTTCCCGAACAAATCCCAAAAGGTTTTCAAAATCAGCATCTGTTTCACCTGGATGCCCTACCAAAAAGGTTGTTCGAAGGGCAATTCCTGGCACTTTCTCCCTGATCTTCATGAGCAACTCCTCCGTTTCGGCACGGGTTATTTGTCGGCGCATGAGGTTTAACACGTTGTCAGCTACATGTTGGAGGGGAATATCCAGGTAGTTGCAAATTTCCTTTCTTTCTGCCATAACATCCAGAATCTCTAATGGAAACTTGCTTGGGTAAGCATAGTGCAACCTGATCCACTCTATGCCTTCTATATCGGCCAAAGCATGTAGCAGCCTGGGCAGTTCACGGGTCTTATACAGATCAAGCCCGTAATAGGTTAGCTCCTGAGCAATGAGCAAAATCTCTTTAACCCCCCGTTTTGCAAGGTTTTTGGTCTCTTGAACCAATTCCTCAACAGGACGGCTGATATGTTTTCCGCGCATAAGCGGGATAGCGCAAAAAGCACAAGTGCGGTTGCAGCCTTCTGATATCTTCAGGTATGCATAGTGTGGCAGTGTTGTGATCTGCCGTTCGCCCAGGAGTTCATATTTGTAATCTGCTTCCAGACGTGCCAGTAAAGCAGGCAACTCCAAGGTTCCGAAAAAGGCATCCACTTCAGGGATCTCGGTTTCCAAGTCATCCTTGTAACGTTGTGAAAGACAACCGGTTACATAAAGTTTGTCGATACCGCCCTGACGCTTGATATTCGCGTAATCGACAATGGTATCGATGCTTTCCTTTTTTGCAACGTCAATAAAGCCACAGGTATTTACAATCACCACATTGGCGTCACTATCCTCCTTCTCGTGCGTTACTTCGAAGTCGTTCCCGCGCAATTGGGTAATGAGGTTCTCGCTGTCCACCAAATTCTTTGAACAGCCAAGGGTGACCACGTTTATTTTGTCTGATCTGAATGTTCTTGTCTTCATAAAGATGTCCCGAAACGTTGTTTCAGGGAATGTGTACTTAAAAACAGCCACAAAGGTCAGCAATTATTCTTAGTGAGGGCCTGGATTGCTTTGAAAAACTCCCGGGCTATTCATTGCGTGTTTTTTCTGCTGGTTATCCGTGCTCGTAACAAGGAAGAAAATTTTGATTCGCCAAACGATTTAGGGCTAATTCGTCCCATTTCCGGGCCGGAACAAGCGTCTTTGGTGAGGTAAATTTTTCCGCCCAAAGTCCACACTATTGAGTCCAACTTTTTGACTAAATCAAATATCCCATGTGTCCGTGGAAAATCCAACGCAAGCGAGTACCCTCGAATCGGGAACGAGTTCACTGCATCTGACGGCCGGTCGCCGTGTCGTTTTATAACTGTGAGAAAAGGGGTTTCAGGGCTTTCCCGAATAATTTCCAGTATTTGTTTTACCCCATTAAAGGCTTCTTTTTCAGGAAGACAAAACTGGTACTGAACAAAGCCCCGCTTTCCATAAAATCGGTTCCAGTTTTTCAAGGCATCCAAGGGGTAAAAATAATGGTCAAGGCTAACGAATGCCTCCTTTGCGCGTTTTTTGTTGAAATAGAAGTAGTTGTGCGCCCAAATACTGCCTCGATTCAAAAACCAGGAAGGCGCGAAAAAAGGAACATTTCGGCTTGGAGCCACAGAATAAACCAGCGGACCTGCTGAACCTGTTTCCATCACATGCGTTGCAAAAAACACCCAACCGCGCATTTTTGCACTCGTGCAATCTACCCAACCGGCTGCATAAGGCCAATCGCTGTTTCCTTCAAAAGCCTGAAAAAGATCCTCCAGGCTTTGGGCTGGTACCGACTTTTGCCGCATCAGGGTGGAATTGATTTTCAACAACTGGAATTTGGCAGAAAGCACCACGCCGGTCCAACCCATACCACCGCATGTTAGCCAAAAAAGTTCGGTGTTTTCCCGCGGCGAACACGATTTGACATCGCCAGATGCCGTCATCAATTCGAATGAAATCAAATGGTTTGAAAAACACCCGGCTTGCGGATGATTCTTGCCGTGCACATCGGATGCAATGGCTCCGCCTACGGTTATTTCCTTGATGCCAGGTGTAACATGAAAAAACCACCCCTTTGGAACAATTATTTTCAACAAATCGCTGAGCAAAACACCCGATTCACATTCAATTACGCCATTTTCATCATCGAAAGAGAGCAGGTGGTTGAGCCTGAGCGTTGACAGGATTTTGGGTGCAAGTGCAGCGTCGCCATAACTTTTACCGTTCCCTCGTGCTATAATCTGTTCATTGCCAATGACCACAGAACGCAGTTCTGCCAAATCAGCTGGTTCAAAGACTTGAGCCTCTATTCGTGGAAAGTTGGCCCAGCCCGATATGGATCGGGACCTATTATTCATTTTGCAAAAGGTTGGCAGATTTGTCGCAAAAGCCCCGTGTCGGAGAGTGCAAAATAGTTGCCCGGGTCATGCGAAAAATATAAAACATAAGGCGAAAACTGGCTTTTATCGAGGGGTAAATCAGGCTTCTCTTCTGGCAAATTCAGTGTGTTCAATCGATATATTTTCAATATGAGAGGGTCTGTTTGCCTGGACATACCCAAAATAATTTGGGCAAATAACGTAGTGCTTGCATGGTTTTCGTCAAATAAATCCGCAAACGGCAATTTATTCAGCATTGAAACTTTACTGAGCCAATCTTGCACGCTGGAATCTGGAACAACTTGATTTTTTGGTCCGGATTCCCAGCCTCCATCAGAATACCTTTTTTTGAAATAAAGGCTGTCAATCTTATTCCTTAAAATTGAAAAATGTTCAACGTCTGCACTATGGAACTCCGCGATGCCTGCTTTTCGAAAATCAAGAAGAGTTTTGGAGAATATTTCCCGTAATTGGTTCTCAACCAGATAGATACCCTCATGATTGGGCAACCGAATGTAGGTGGCAGGTTGACCCTGTTCTATGATTTCCCAGCCAATACTAAATCGTTCTATCCGTTTTTGGCCATCAACTTCGACCTCGATAACCGTGCCCTTTGAAAAACCCAAGGAATCAGGCCTGAGCGTTTTGGCTATTCTGATTGAATAAAGGTCGTTTAGCGCGGCAAGCATCCTTCGTGAAATATTGGGAGGCACCTTTGCGCTGCGGTTCATTTGTTCTGCTTCCCATCCTTCATCGTTACGGATCAAAACAAGTTGTTGCTGGCCGGGAAGGAATATCTCCACCTTTGTTACCAGTGCAGTATCAATCGGAAGCAGTTTAGTTCGAAAAAACGCAGATTCACGCCATGGAGCATGTCGAACTGCAAGCCCAAGCCCCAAGCTTAGGAAAAAAATAAGTACGAGGTGCTTGTTTTTCATACTCCTTAAAATCCGCAAACCAGCCGTCGAATATCTTCAAACCAGGTTATGCCTTGCAGTTGTTTCACCCGGTTATAGTCTTTGCAGGCCAACTCCAGTTGTTTTTGATTCATCAGAGCGGTACCCCGGTAATACAACAATTCGCAGTTATCGGGTTGGATGGTCAAGGCCTCATTCCATTTTTGAATGGCTTCTTCAGCTTTTTGTTGTTCCAGGAGTATCGCCCCTTCGTCGGCCAACACCATGGCTCGATCAAAATTGGCGTTCGCCGTGGCGCAGCCTGTTGATTCGGACTTGAAAACAACACGTAAAGGAAGTGCAGTTGCAACGACTTTGCCTTCATATTCCGCAGGTATCCACAAACCGGCGGATCGACGAGCTAGTCGAAGTGCTTCAAACTGAAAATCCATCCCTAAGTTGTTGAAATCCAATTGATTTGAAATCTTTATGGAGCCATCTGTCTTAACGATAGCAGCCATTTCGATCACGCCTGTTCTACAACTGTCTTCCCATGCCACAGGGTAATCAAGCCGATTGATCAAAAAATTCAATAGCGAATCCACGCCGCCTTTAAAATCAGCAGATCTATCAAATTCTGAGTAAATAGTATCACCCTCTGAAGACAAATAATAGGGAAGCGCCTCTTGTAATCGAAACTTGATAGGCAATGCCTGCCGAACACGTACTGGCTTGCCGGACAACAAGCCTGGTTGCCATCGCAAACCAGCCTCGTCGAGGACTTTCAACACCCTTAATGCCTCTGCACCGCAACCACCACCTATATCTTTAAGTAGCTGGAAGTTGTTCATGCGCCCCGTTGCAGGCTCGATCACACAGGAAACCACTACTGAGCCCTGCAGGTTGTTGTTGCGGGCCTCTTCAGGGTAGCGAATATTTTCGGCAAGTATGCTAAACAATTGGGCTTCAGCGCAACGGCGGATACTGTCTATATTACCATTCCAATTTGGGTTACGCTCAGGCATGCACCTTTTTAACATTGGATAGGGCATTACATCTGCAATGTTATAGATTGTAGTGTCAAGCTCTGATTGGGCAGCAAGGAAAAGGGAGAAAAAAGCGAAAAAAATTGTTAATGCTCTAAATTTCATGTTTAAAATGATTCGGGGCGAAGATATTGCAAAAGTTCGGCACGGTTTTTTCCGTCATAAATATAAATAAAAAAGCCCTACCGCGTTTGGCAAGGCTTTACAAAATGGATTTTAAAATCCCATGAACAATTTTTCGGTTTTCGGAGCAAGCCTGTTAAGGTTAAGGCCATAGCATCAACGCGGATTACTTACGCGAACGGTACCATTTTTGATTTTAATTGTAACAGGTGTGCTCATATTACTGCAAGAAAATTGGTGACATACTGGAATTCGCGCTGGGGTTTCAAATTGTGATCCTTATCTAATCCCGTCATTCGTGGCGAATTTGTCCCGTTATAATCCCATGCGCATTTCCTACACGGAGGGGGCCAGCTGTTATGGTTGGCCCTTTTTTTACTGGACTGGGCAACAAAGTTCAGGTGAATAAAGGCAGAAAGGCAATTACATTTTTAAGACATTGTGAATAATTAATTCTATATAATTGTAAATATATATTAATATATTGCGAAGTGTTACTAATTAAAAACAAATGGTTTATTGTAAAAAAGGTTATTATTACATTAATATATTTTATTTGCCAATCGTGAATTTTAGATTTTCTAAATTATTTGGTTTGCTAAAAGATATTTGTCTTCAACTGGACCAATCTAAGAAATTGAACAATAGGAATCAACTTCCTACCTTTGTCCGGAATTTATGAAAAATCTCCTCATCATTGGCGCAGGGCGCTCCGCAACAGCACTTATCAACTATATTTTAGAACAGGCAAAACAGTTTGATTTTTATGTAACTGTCTCGGATTCTGATATTGCGCTGGCCCTTCAAAAAGTGAATAACCATGCTTATGGCAGAGCGATTTGGCTCGATGCATCCAAACCCAACGACCGGCGCGAGGTCATCGCCCGCCATGATGTAGTGGTATCGCTGCTTCCTCCTCAAATGCATCTGGAGGTTGCCCAAGACTGTATCGCCTTGGGGAAACACATGGTAACCGCGAGTTACGTGAGCAAACAGGTGTTCCGGCTTGGCGACGAGGCTCGTCAACGAGCCCTTGTCTTTATGAACGAAATTGGCCTCGACCCAGGCGTTGACCACATGAGCGCCATGCAGCGGATACACCAAATCCAGGCCAAGGGCGGAAAAATCAGCTCATTTCATTCTTACACAGGGGGTTTGGTAGCACCGGAAAGCGATGACAATCCCTGGCATTATAAATTTAGCTGGAATCCTCGCAATGTAGTACTCGCAGGGCAGGGCACGGCTCAATTTTTGGATGAAGGCAAATTAAAATACATCCCTTATCGCCGGCTCTTTCGTCAATATCGGCTTATCGATATCCCAAACATGGGAAAATGGGAGGTATATGCAAATCGCGATTCTCTGCTTTACCGGGAAGCTTATGGGTTGCAAAATATCAACACGCTTTTCAGGGGAACAATTCGCCATTTAGGTTTTTGCGATGCCTGGAATGCACTTGTACGCATTGGACTGACAGATGCCACTTTCCCCATCGTTGATAGTGACAAACTCAGTTACCACGACTTGATGGAAGCGTTTTTGGGCATCAGCCAACACATCGGCTCGGTGAAAGACCGGATGGCCAAAATGCTCGAAACGGAGCCCGATAGCGAGATCATGAAAAAACTGGAATGGCTTGGGCTATTCAGTAAACGGCGTATCAAGGTAAAAGACGCGACTCCTTCGCTCATACTGGAAAACCTGCTTTTAGAAAAATGGGGACTGAAACCCCAGGACAAGGATATGGTAATCATGCAACACGTTTTTGAATACGAATTGCAACGAAAAAAGCACAAATTGACCTCCACTCTGGTTATGAAAGGCGCCAACAACTCAGACACCGCCATGTCCCGCCTTGTTGGTTTGCCGCTGGGTATATTTGTAAAACTTTTAATGCTGGGAAAAGTCGCTACCACTGGAGTCAATATTCCCACTATGCCCGAAGTGTATGAGCCCGTAATGGCAGAATTAGAAGACTATGGAGTGAAGTTTATTGAACAAGAGGAATTGATTTGATTCCATTGGAACAAAAGAGTTTGATTGTTAGGCAGTTTGAACTATTGGCCAATAAATCGGTTCTAATCCGTGATTAAAATACCCAAGCGAAGGCCCCGATCGAAAACCCCTCCAGTCAATTCAATTCACCCATGCTCGGTTTCCGTTTCACTGACCATAAGCCTGACCCAGATCAGACAACGTTTGATCGGCTGTTCAAGATTTTCCAGGAGCTGATGCTATACACTTCCGGCGACGTGTACGAGGCATTATCCTGGCTCAATGAACTAGACCGCGAGTATAAACTCACGACCGACGACTATGGCATGGGCGATTTTATCAACGAATTGAAAGAACGTGGTTATATTCGTCCTGATGGAGATGCAGCAGGAGGTTTTGGCCCGAGTTCAAAACTGGAAATCAGCCTGAGGCAAAAAAGCCTTGATGATATTTTTGGCGAACTTAAAAAAGCTAAAAGCGGTCAGCACAATACAGGTACAATTGGACGGGGCGATGAACATACAGCAGACGTGAAACCCTTTGAGTTTGGCGACAATCTTGAAAATATCGCAATCACGAATTCACTCCAAAATGCATATATCAACCACGGGATCGATGAATTTAACCTGACACAGGAGGACTTGGAAGTACACGAGACGTACTTCCAAAGCCAAATGTCGTCGGTTCTTATGATCGACATTTCCCACTCTATGACGCTATACGGAGAAGATCGGATCACGCCGGCCAAAAAAGTGGCACTTGCCTTGGCTGAGTTTATTCGTACCAGATTCCCGAAAGACACACTTGATATCATTGTTTTTGGCGATGATGCCTGGCCTATTGAACTCAAAGATTTGCCCTATCTTACGAATGGGGAATACCATACAAATACCGTGGCAGGATTAGAGTTAGCACTCGACATTCTGAAAAAACGCCGCAACCCAAATCGGCAGATATTCATGGTCACTGATGGAAAACCTACCTGCCTGAAAATTGGGAAAAACTATTATAAAAACTCCTTTGGGCTCGATCGGAAGATCATCAATCGGTGCTTGAGCCTTGCAATGCGCTGCAAAAAAATGGGGATTCCAATCACCACATTTATGATTGCCCGCGATCCCTACCTGATGCGTTTTGTGGAGGCATTTACGCAGACCAACAATGGCACCGCGTTTTATTCAAGTCTTTCCGGGCTAGGATCTTTTGTGTTGGAGAATTATAAGAAACGAAAGAAAAAGTAATCTTTTCAAGGTTTCGGCAGCAACCCAATTTTCTTTCCCTCATCCAGCATTCGCTGAAAAGCAGCCTCATAATCATTTTCAATTTCCCCGTCCAAAATCGCTTCCCGCAAAGCCGTTTTGATAATCCCAACCTCTCTGGAGGGTTGAATATCAAAGGTTTGCATGATCACTTCGCCTGTAATGGGTGGTTGCCACAAGCGTAGCCGGTCGGCCTGGCTTACCAAAGACATGCGCTCTTTCAGGTATTCATAACCTTCCAGATAACGGCGCATTTTTTGCGGGTTTTTGGTGGTAATATCTGATTCGCAAAGCTTCATCAGATCCTCAATATCCGGACCCGCATCAAAAAGCAGGCGTCGCACCGCCGAGTTTGTAACCTGTTCTTTGGTTAGCGAAATGGGGCGAAGATGAAGCAATACCATTTTTTGCACGAACTCCATTTTGGAGTCCAGCGGCAGGCGCATCTCGCGGAATATTTTCGGAACCATTTTGGCTCCCAGCCATTCGTGGCCGTGGAATGTCCAGCCGCCGGCATCCTGATCAAATTTTTTAGTGGCGGGCTTGGCAATATCGTGCAGAACAGCCGCCCAGCGCAGCCAGATATTGTCTGAACGACGGCATACATTGTCAAGGACTTCGAGGGTGTGGTAAAAATTGTCCTTGTGGCCCCGACCATTTCGATCCTCTACGCCTTGAAGGGCGACCATTTCCGGGAAAATTAGTTTTAACAAGCCGCTGTCAAACAACAAATTAAAGCCAACCGAAGGCCTGGACGTCATCAGAATTTTTTCCAGTTCACCGGTGACCCGTTCCTTGGATATAATATGAATGCGACTTTTGTATTTGGCAATACCCTTAAAGGTTGAAGGCTCTATTTCGAAATCCAATTGGTTGGAAAAACGAATAGCGCGGAGCATACGCAAAGGATCATCGGAAAAAGTCTGGCCAGGATCGAGCGGAGTTTTGATGATTTTGCGTTCCAGATGTTCCAGGCCGTTAAATGGATCGACGATGTGGCCAAAGCCCTCTTCGCTCAAACTCATAGCGAGCGCATTGATCGTAAAATCACGACGATTTTGGTCGTCTTCAAGTGTGCCAAGTTCTACTTCAGGCTTTCGGCTATCGGGACTGTAACTTTCCCGCCTTGCTCCCACGAATTCGTATTCTATGCCTTCGCAGCGCAACATGGCCGTGCCAAATCGGCTGTAAACGGCAATCTTGGGCCGGGGTGTCAACTTGCTTGCTACGGCTTCTGCAAGTTTAATGCCGTCGCCAACACATACAATATCAATATCTTTGGTAGGGCGGCCCAATAGCCTGTCTCTAACATAACCGCCAACGACGTATGCTGGAACGCCCATCTCGCGGGCACTTTTGCCGACTATTTCTAAAACCCTGCGCTCGTCGGGGTGGATGCTGAAGAACATGGGATTTTATTTTTTGCCACTAATTGCACGAATTAACACTAATTAGTGCAATTAGTGGCTAAGTCATCTCTAACAATTCGTGCTCACCCGTCAATTGATAATCCAGATTTGAATAAACATACTCAATCTCATCTAAAATCGCAAAAAGCGTAGAAGGCTCCATTTCTGTAACCAATCGTGCGCGGTAAGACTTGATGTCAGGTAATCCTTTAAAATATGGGGCATAATGTCTTCGCATTTCCAATACGCCAAGTTTCGGACCTTTCCAGGCAAGGCTCTCATGCAAATGCTGCCGGGCGGCAAGCACGCGTTCCTGGATATCCGGTGGCGCGAGCAATTCGCCAGTTGCAAAATAATGCTTGATCTCACGAAATATCCAGGGGTAGCCGATGCTGGCCCGGCCAATCATGATACCATCAGGGCCGAACCTGTTTTTATAATCCCGGGCTTTCTGCGGGCTATCTACATCACCGTTGCCGAATATAGGAATGTGCATACGTGGGTTGTTTTTCACCCGGGCGATCCATTCCCAATTGGCCTCACCCTTGTACATCTGGGCGCGGGTGCGGGCATGGATACTGAGTGCCTGAATACCCACATCCTGAAGCCGCTCGGCCACTTCAAGGATATTGATGGTAGAATCGTCCCAGCCCAGGCGGGTCTTGACTGTGACCGGGCGTTTGGTGGTTTTTACAACGGCCTCTGTAAGCCGCACCAACTGTGGAATATCGCGCAAGAGGCCTGCACCAGCCATCCTGCAAGCCACTTTTGCTACCGGACACCCGAAGTTTATATCAATCACATCAGGGTTCTTGGCCTCAATAATTTCGGCCGCCTCGATCATGTTTTCTAATTGTCCACCAAAGTATTGGATGCCCACAGGTCGTTCATAATCAAATATCTCAAGCTTTTGGAAAGTTTGCTTTGCCTCATGCACCAGGCCATCTGCAGAAATAAACTCGGTGTACACCATGTCCGCGCCTTGCGCTTTACAAAGCTTTCGAAAAGGCGGGTCGCTCACATCCTCCATAGGGGCGAGAAGTAGCGGGAATTCACCCAATTCAACGTTGCCAATTTTGACCATGCTGCAAAGGTCGGGAATTTTGTCATTATCCTCATTGGGCTAATTGACCATAATGACCCAAAGTGTTTAATATCCTTGTAATTAAACCCTTTCCTTCCACCTGGATACACCAGGTTCTGGCACCCTTAAGGTTTTTTTGTTTTCTAAATGAAAACGCAAGCCAAGCAAGGCGGCCACTTCTGCATCTTCTTTTTGCGATTTGATCAGTTTTTCAGCAGTAAAATATTCTTGCACAAAATGTGTGTCAAAATCGCCGCTGACAAATGCAGGATGATCAAGGACGAACTGGCCAAAAGGAAGTGTAGTAGCTACGCCCTCTATCTCGTATGCGGCAATGGCCTCCTTCATTTTTTGGATCGCTTCGGCACGATTGGCACCGTGTGCCACCAGTTTGGCCAGCATGGGGTCATAATAGATCGGCACCTCCATACCTTCTTCAAAACCGCCGTCCACTCGTATGCCCGGGCCTTCCGGAATCCGGTATTTTTCCAGGATCCCGACGGAAGGCAGGAAATTGTTCAAAGGGTCTTCTGCATAAACCCGAATTTCAATTGCATGACCATTGATTTTGAGGTCTTCCTGGGAAAAAGGCAATTTTTCACCACGGGCAACGCTGATCTGTAGTTCAACCAGATCAAGTCCTGTGATCATTTCCGTCACGGGATGCTCCACTTGAAGGCGTGTGTTCATTTCCAAAAAATAGAAATTTCGCTCCGAATCTACCAGGAATTCAACCGTCCCTGCCCCCACATAATCACAGGCTTTGGCCACCCGAACCGCTGCCTCTCCCATGGCTTTGCGCATTTCAGGAGAAAGTATGGCAGAAGGAGCTTCTTCGACCACTTTTTGATGTCTGCGCTGAATACTGCATTCACGTTCAAAGAGATAAACGGTATTCCCGAATTTGTCGCCCATAACTTGAACTTCCACGTGGCGTGGCCCGGTGACGTATTTTTCGATGAAAACAGAACCGTCGCCAAAAGCCGAAACTGCTTCCGAGATGGCGCGTTCCATCTGTTCCTGGATATCTTCTTCGCGTTCGACGATGCGCATGCCTTTGCCGCCGCCGCCTGCAGAGGCTTTGACCAAAATCGGGTAGCCAACGCGACGGCCGATTTCTTTTGCCATGGCTATATCAGTTATGGCCTTATCAATACCCGGCACCATGGGTACATCGAATTTTTTTACAGCCTCCTTGGCAGCCAGTTTGCTGCCCATAATCTCGATGCTTTTAGGGCTTGGACCAATAAATGTAATTCCCGCAAGCTCTACCATGCGCGCAAAATCCGCATTTTCACTCAAAAACCCGTATCCGGGATGAATGCCGTCAACCCCCAATTGCCTGGCGAACTCAATGATCTTTTCTCCTTTCAAGTAACTTTGGGCAGAAGGAGCCGGGCCTAATAACACTGCTTCATCCGCAAAGCGCACATGCGGCGCGTGCCTGTCGGCTTCAGAATAAACGGCTACGGTAGCGATGCCCATCCGACGGGCAGTGCGCATGACGCGAAGGGCGATTTCGCCACGGTTGGCGACTAGGATTTTTTTCATGTTTATGCTGCTTGCAATTGTAAAACCGCCAACTCTGCGCCATTCTTAAAGGATGCCTCCGCTTTTTGCAGCACGAGGCGAGTTGTCGCGCTGTCAAGAAAATAGCTTGCGCAGTTGTTGCAGACCCTGGCGGGTACTTTCTTCAGCAGAATAATGGCCCCATCGCGTTCGAGGGTGACTGTTACGGTTCCCGATTCTACTTCCCCGTTTTTACAAATAGGACAATGGCGCATTGATATATTCAAATATTGAACAATTCATCTCTGACAGGCAAAGGTAGATAACAACGGGATTAGCGGGTTCAGATTTTCACCGCCTCTTGCTGAATTCTAATTTTTACCGTAGCCCAAGAAACATCCTCGAACAAAATCGGATCAGCGTCCTCCTCAGCATCGTCAAAATAAGTTAGGCTACGAAGTGCGTGAAACACCGATGCTTCGCCATATTTCACCGCATAGCAGTCAAATAGGTAAGGCAGGGGAAATTCTCGTAATAAATAATAAAGGTCAAAGAAATCGCGCTTTCTACCACGTCCAGCAATGGCAGCAAGTTTCATCAGGGCAATATCTTCCCGATGTAACAATCTCAGACCATCAATTTCTAAAAGAGGATTCCTGGCTTGATAGGAATGAACAACAAAGTCCACCTTCACGCCTTGGGTCATCGTAATAAGAATGTGTTCGCTGGTACTCAACATTTCGCTGTCCCAATGCAGGCGCAAATGCTGCATCATTTGTTCAGTCGAAAAAGGCTTGAGCGTGAAGAAGTCAAGATCGTAGGATTCGCGGTGTCCAATCTGCAAAGAAAGGGACGTGCCACCTACAAGAAAGAAATCGCCCAGATACTTGTCATTTGACAACCCTTTCAGGAGTTCCAGAGTTGTTGGACTGACGGTTCGGTATTGTAGCATCGGAACTGTTCTTTCGGTGTATTGAAAAATGCGGCACAGTAATTCAGCACACGCTTGTCAAGGTAACGTAGTTGGAGTGCAATGCTTTTGATTTTTTCCCGCCCATAGTAAGCAAGCATTTGATGCCAGTCGTTGAGGGTGCCGTAATGCAGCACCCTGTCTACTACGTAGGAGGCGTTCTTTTCCCAGTCAATGGATTCGTATCGGGTATCCCAGAAAATGGCGCGCGTAAGTTGCATAATGCGGGTTGAGGGTTCAAAAATACGGATTTTTGTGGATTTGGAATGGTTATTTCCATTTATTCTTTGATATTTTTACGGCTTTCAAAAAATACTCCTGTATGATCCGATGCCGCCAACGCCAGGAGCCGCCGCCCGTTTCGGTGTCAAGATTGCCATCGAATTCTAG
>JBJXGO010000111.1:0-16206 GCA_046160345.1 Saprospiraceae bacterium | reverse complement strand
GACTACGGATCAGGAGGTTAGAGGTTCGAGTCCTCTCGGAGTCACCCACTACTGTTAAGTGTTTGAGTGTGTGAGATTTATCTTGCACACTCATTTTTTGAAAGGCAGTATTTTTAAGTGCCGTAGTCCTTCTATTGTTTAGGGACGTAGGCACTATCAACTAGAACACTTAAATTTTTGATCAATGTCCAGAATTTGTGATTTGACGGGAAAGAAGCCTATCACAGGCAACTACGTCTCACACTCCAACAGCAAAACGAAGCGTCGCTTCTACCCAAATCTGCAAACCAAAAAGTTTTTCATTCCTGAAACCAACGAATGGGTAACGCTTAAGGTAAGTGCCAGTGCCATTCGAACTATCTCCAAACTGGGCATTTACCAGTACATCAAGAAATTGGAGAAAAAGGGCGAGATTTCCTATTATCCAAACGCAACCGAAGGTTGTTAAATCACCCAATTTAAAATTTTAATTTTTGAGTTTGAGGGTTTTTTAAACCAAAAAACACAAAATATAAAATATAAAATATCATGGCAAAGAAAAGCAAAGGCAACAGAATCCAGGTAATATTGGAGTGCACCGAGCATAAAACCAGCGGCCTGCCCGGCACGTCGCGCCACATCACACAAAAAAACCGCAAAAACACCCCAGACCGCATGGAGTTGAAAAAATACAACCCCATCATGCGCAAATACACGGTGCATCGCGAAATCAAGTAAATTATTCACTCACTACTCAAATTTTTGAGATACCATGGCTAAGAAAGTCTCTAAAAACGCCCGTGTCGCACAACGTGCCGCCAACGCTGGCTCCGGCAAAGACCATGTCAAAGTGGTGAAAGCCGTCAAAGACCCGGTTACGGGGAAATACACCTACAAACAAATGATCGTTCACAAGGATAAAGTGAAAGATTTTTTCGCAGACGCGAAATAAGCCCTTCAACTGGGCGCGTAGTATATTGACCGGGGTGTGTCGCTTGAACAGCGGCGCACCCCGGTTTTTTTATGCTGGCGAAAAAGGGATTTTCAGTATTTTGTTGAGGTCCTGCCCAAAAGTCTTGTTATTGACCGGGTTCAAAGGATTAGTACGAACTTCCTATTCTATTACCTGTGTTTTCAGACATACCTTTGTTGCATAATCTGCAACACATCAAAGTGCGCCCCAAATACATTCAATGGCACCATTGCGTTTAGTAATTTTTGAGGACAACGGTGATTTCCGTGAAAGCCTCTTGCACCTTTTTCGTTTTACTCCGGATGTTGAAGTTTTGGCTTCATATCCGGATTGCTCCGGGATACGTCAGGCCATCAGCCAACTTAAACCGGAGGTTGTATTGATGGATATTGATATGCCTGGGATGAATGGAATTGAAGGTACCGCCGTGGTAAAAGAAGTTTCGCCCAACACGCAGGTAGTGATGCTGACGGTAAGCGAGGAAGAAGACCGGATTTTTCAGGCACTGAGAAATGGCGCTACAGGGTACCTGCTTAAAAAATCTGGCCCGGATGAATTGGTTGACAGCGTGCGATTGGTCCATAAAGGTGGTTCTCCCATGAGCCCCGCCATCGCCCGAAAGGTTTTACAATATTTTCATTTGAACAATATTACCGCCCCGACTGCTGCTGCAACGGTTGTAAACAGAACCATAGAAAGCGATGATGATGGCCTTTCCACCGGACTGACGCCTCGAGAACAAGAAATTCTCGAGGCGTTGGTGGACGGGTTGTCTTACAAGATGATAGCGGCCAAGCACTTTATCAGTACGGATACGGTAAAAAACCATATCCAGGGTATTTACCGCAAGCTGCACGTCAATTCCAAAGGGGAAGCAATCAGTTACGCTTTGAGAAGAGGTATTGCGGGAAATAATCGGTAGAACAAGACACGGACAATTCTGAATAACAGACACTTGTTGGTTCAAAACAAGTTCAAGCACTTTGAAAATTTTTCCCTGCCCAAATTGTCAGTTAGGTTTTGAGGATGTAGTACAAATCAGGGCAAACACTATGACTCACGGCGAGAATGCCGCACCGGAACGGGATTTGAGGACATCCAATTAAACATTTGACCAAAAAAAACCATTACTCAGTTCGTTCCGTTTTTTGCAGCCCCGATTGGCACTTTTGCCGGTCGGGGCTGCTTTGGTTTTTCCTTATTTTTTGAGCAGGGATTCCAGATATCCCGTGCTCTCTGCACTATTCCAGTTGCGAAAACCCTCTTCCTGTTGCACCAACTCTCCATTCGCATCAATTAAAAAGGTGGTCGGGAGCACCAAAACATAAGCGTCGAGGTAAGTCACTTCAAGTCGGGCAAACATGAAACTTAGTTTGTTCTTATTGACATAGGATTTAATGAGTGCCGGGGATTCGTTGCTAGCCGCTAAAAATAAAATTTTGTCCTTGAATTGCTGCGAAGCCTTTTCAATAGATGCCATCTCGCTTACGCAAGGGCCGCACCAGGTTGCCCAAAAGTTTAGAAAAACAGGTTTTCCCACAAAATCCTTCAAATTAAGGGGATTGCCATCCAGGTCTGTTAATTTGACTTTGGAAAGATGTTCTTTGGACCCTGCGGGTTTTGGAGGAGCTTCGACAGATATCCTTGGCTGGCTGCATTGGATGGTCCCTAAACTTAAAAGGGCAATTGCTAGGAGGTGACTTTTTGAAATCATGTTCAATTTGTTTAAGTGCCTAAAGATCATCTTTTCTCTTCACATCAAATACATCCCCAAATATATCAAATAGAGAAATGGGTATAAAAAAACAGGGCACTAACTGAAGAATCAGCAGCACCCTGTATAACCCCAAAAAACCAAATGAAAACCTCTTAAAAAAACACCTTAAGCGGTGAGAATTTGCTATTTACAAAATCAGAAATAAAAACACTGTAAGAAGTGTTTCTGACAGGACAAAGATACTACAATTCTTTAGTAATACAAGACCCAAAATGTTATTTTTTTTGTGTTTTGAATTGTTGCAACTGAAAAATAAAAGGCAATAACGAGAGAACCCTAAAAGTTTAATGTTGTGGATGATTATTTACACAAAATGAGCATATCTATTTGAATTGGATGTTGATATTTTTTTTAGAAATATCCTGCATCCATCGATTCCGACATAAATTATGGATATTTGTACCTTGAAAATGACGACAACACATTTTAAAAATCTAGTAAAAGGGGCGCTTTTATTGTTGGTTTTTGCCTCCTGCGAAGGGGACAAAGAAGCGGTAATTCAAGCAAAAGTTGCCGAACGTGTTGAGGCTTTCAGAGCAAAAAAAGTTGCCGAATGCCGTGATGCTTTGCTTCAAAGTGCTGAAAGGATTGTAGATTCGCTGCTTTTAAGCGAAGCACAAAATGCATTGAATGATTCTCTTGCCCGGCTCCGACCGGGACGGCCATTTCAACCTGCTGTAATTCCCCCCATTGATTCCTTGCAAGTAAAGCCAATTTTTAATCGCAAACAGCGGTAAAATTTAACTAAGGAACTGCACAAAATTTTCGGTACAACTAATTGATCTTCACAATTTTAACCAATAAATGAATGTTAATTCAGCCTCGGCACTTATATAACCTAAGGCTTTTTAAACGCAGGATTGGTCAAAAATTCAGGCTCTGACAAAGTTTTCAAAAAAGCGATTATGTTTTTCATGTCGTCCGCGCTCATTCTGCCTTTTACGAGATTATACATTGCAGGATCAGTAAAAGGACCCAAATGAAACCCTGTATTATAAAACTCCAACACTTCTTCCAGGGTTGCAAACCGACCGTCGTGCATATAAGGAGCGGTGTATTCTATGTTGCGCATGGAAGGTATTTTGAACGCACCTTTTTCAGAAGGTGTTCCACTAACTGCAAAGCGGCCTAAATCAATCGGAATACTGTCGAGCCCGTTGTTTTTAAACTGAAAATCGCTGAACATTGCACCAAAGGAATGGCATTGTGCGCAGCCCCCAATTGTGTTTTCGTTAAAGGTCAACATACCAAGATATTCTGATTCGCTCAGCGTATCAAGCCCGAGTTTCCACCGGTCATATCTCGAATTTATGGAGATAAGGGTGCGCTCAAATTGCGACAAAGCTTTGGCGATCAAGCTGCTGTCTACTCTTTCCGTTCCAAAAGCGCGCCAGAACATTTCAGTATATTCAGGCTTTGCCTGAAGTTCGGCAACAGCATTGTCCAATGATTCGTGCATCTCGATGATGTCCTGGATCGGCTTCAAGGCCTGGGCTTCCAGCCCGTGAACCCGTCCGTCCCAAAACAGTCGATGTTGCCAGGCAATATTTACAAGGGACATTGAATTTCGATGCCCGGCCAGTCCATCTATGCCTACACTGAATTGTCGGGGATCGGTGAAGGCATTTTCTTGTCGGTGACAATCAGCACAGGCCTGTGTATTGTCGCCCGAAAGAATGGGGTCGTAAAATAATTTTCGGCCCAAGGCGATACCCTCCAGCGTGGTAGGATTATCCGCAGGATCGAAAAAGGGCGGGAAATTGTCAGGCGACTGAAAAACAAAAGGGGTAGGCGCAGGCGCTGGCCCAAGAGGCAGGTCATGACAGGCTATTGCCAGTAAAAAGAAAAGAAAAATGCAGGGTTTGTAAGCCATAAAATTATTCATTGTTCATCTATTCCATTAATTCTGGAAATGCCTTTGCGCTCATTACATATGCTTCACGGCGTCTGGAAGGTCATAAAATGTAGGGTGCCTGTAAACCTTGTCGTTAGAAGGGTCAAAAAATGCTTCCGGATCTTCGGTAGAAGCGTGGATATGCGTGGACTCGACGACCCAGATACTGATGCCTTCGTTGCGACGGCAGTAAACATCCCGCGCATTTTCAATGGCCATTTGAGCGTCAGCGGCATGAAGGCTTCCTACGTGTTTGTGGCTAAGGCCTTGTTTGGAGCGGAGAAATATTTCCCAGAGGGGCCAATTTTTCATGGTATGGAAAAAAATTAGAAATAGTTGTTTGAAGCAGCAAAGGTAACAAGCGGAAGGTTTTAAGAATGCTGTACTTTTGCCCACCCGTTACCAAATATATTGATTCTCAACCATTCTCAAAAAAACGACGATACAAATTTATTAAGGCAATGAAACAAATCGCTTTCTTTCTGTTCGTAATGTGCGCATTTTCGGCGAATTCCCAGATCAGATATGGTTTTAAGACCGGGCTTAACTTTGCACACATGACTGGCCCTTCTGAGACCAATGATGCCGGGGTCGAGCTTGAAACCTGGAAAAACGCTACAGGATTTCATATCGGAATGACCTTCTCGTATAGTTTTACAGACAATTTTGGCCTGCGTGGCGAATTTCTCTACTCCAAACGTGGCGCGAAATACACATTTGACGGCCAATCTTACCGTATTTTTAAACACAGTACCGGTAGTGTGCTTACAATTGGCACTTCCCGCTATCTTATAAATATTAATAATTCCTACCTTGACCTTCCAGTAATTGGATATGCACGTTACCGAAATTTTGAAATTTCTGGAGGAGGATACGTAGGCCTTCTCGTTCAGTCGTCGGGCGAAGGCTCGTTGCGCTATTCGGGTAAAACTGCTGTTTTGGGCAACAATGTTTATATCAATCCAAACCTGGCGGATACAGAACTGAATTTTAATCTCGACCATAATTACAAAAGGGATGATCCGGGTGCCGGCTCTGCAAAATCAAGCGACGAAGTACCAGTCAATATAAAAGTGGACGGGTTTATTTCGGAGACCCCTAAAACACTTGGTGCTTACTATGATTATCCGGAATCTGTTGGGAATCTGTACAATACCCTCGATTTTGGCCTGGTAGGTGGTATTTCGTACTATATCACCAATTCACTTAGCCTTAGCGCGCGCGTTCAATACGGTTTGGCAGACATTACTAACAACAAAGCAGACCTTTCCAAAACCAGAGTCGACGAAAATGGAGCCTTGATCTTTCGGGAAGTAAAACATCAGAATTTTATGATTCAAGCTACCGTTAGCTTTGGTTTTTAAAATCAGCTTCGCTTCAGGCTAAAAACAATAGCCCCCCCCCAAAAAATTCACACGATACTTCAATAAAATGGCAAATACTTCACTCCACGAGGCCTTTGACGAAAATGGCCAGCGCATCAGCCCCAAGCTGCCCTCACATGTCAAAAATTACCTTATTGACATTGACGGTACCATTTGTGACGATGTGCCAAATGAAGAGCCAGAAAGGATGGGCTTAGTTGAGCCCTATCCAGATGCGCTTGGAAAACTCAATCAATGGTATGACGAGGGTCATATTGTATTTTTCTTCACCAGCCGCACAGAGGACCATCGTAGCGTGACGGAGGCATGGCTCAACAAGCATGGCTTCAAATTCCATGGAATAGTATTTGGCAAGCCGCGTGGAGGCAACTACCATTGGATTGATAACCACATTGTAAAAGCGACACAATTTAAAGGCCGGTTCACCGATTTGGTTCTGGAAATGCGCGAAATCGAAGTTTTTGAAGAATAAGCCCTTTTAATACAACTCAGAGACTAATCTATCATGCAAAAACTACCTAATCTGCCTTTCGGCCTGGCTTTACCCATCCTTTTCCTTTGCTTTTGCAATACCAAGCAACCAGTGGCGCCATTGCGTCCTGAATCCACAACGCCTACAGATTCTTTGCCTTACGATCTGCAAAATCCTTCGCTGAGCATCAATTTGGAAAATGAAGCACTTCAAGAGATTTCAGGTCTTAGTTCTACCGATGCAGCTGGTGTTTTTATTGCCATAGCGGATGAACGTGGCGAAATTTTCTATATCGACGGAAATGCCGGGTGGGCTGTTTCCAGGCGCGTAGTGTTCCGTGATAAAGGGGACTTTGAAAGTGTGGAAATGGTGGGCGAGTCCATTTGGGCAGCCAAGAGCGATGGCGATTTATTTGAATTGACAGATTTGAAAATCAATCCGCCAAAAATGGAAGAACATAAAACCTTTCTGAAAAAACAAAATGATGTTGAGGGCCTCGCATACGACCCAAGGCGCAAGTCCCTTTTTCTCGCCTGCAAAGAGAATCCTGACAGCCTTGGCCCACGCAATGTTTACGGTTTCAGTTTGGAAACCAAAGTCCTAAGTGAATCTCCAGCATACACCATTAGTCCAGAGGAGGTCAACAAATTGGTCCCCTATGAAGCATCGGAAAAACGCGATTATTTCAGTCCATCTGGAATCGCTTTTCATCCGATCACCAGCGATTTGTATGTTATTTCAACTGCCTTGAAGCGCCTTGTGGTTTTGGATTATAAAACAGGGAAGATCAAATTTGCCCGGCGTTTGGACAAAAAAATATTTCCACAACCAGAAGGCGTTTCTTTCGACCAGAAAGGCAATATCCTGATAAGCAATGAAGGAAAATCAAGCAAAGGATTGCTTTTGAAGTTTGATTTCAAGCAGAAAAATTGAGTATTCTGAACTTGATTGCCCTCATTTTGTTGGAGCTTGTGAGGTGTGAAAAAGGCATTCTTTTTTGTGGTATCCCGTGTCATCTAAATTTACAGTTCAAAGTTTATCTTTCAAAGTTCATCGTTAAAAAAAATGGCAGTCATCGAACTGAAAATCCCCAATTTGGGTGAATCCATCAGCAGTGTTACGTTTTCAAAATGGTTAAAGCCCGACGGCAGTAGTGTGGGACTCGATGAGCCACTTTGCGAAATTGAAACCGAAAAAGCCAATCAGGAGCTTTCTGCGGACAGTGCAGGAATACTTATTTGGGTAGCCAAAGAAGGCGAGGACCTGCCAGTAGGTGCGCTTTTTGCAAAAATTGACACGCAAGGAGGAGGAGAATCTATGCCGAAAGCAGATAGCAGCCGTCAAAAGGCCGCAGGGGGGTCAACCCTTGCCAATGAGTCATCAAACTATGCATCAGGGCTTCCAAGCCCTGCAGCTGCCAAAATTTTGGCAGAAGCCAATGTGTCTCCTGCCGAAGTCAATGGTTCGGGCAGAGATGGCCGCATCACAAAAGAAGATGCAGTAAAAGCGGCAGATGAAAGTGTTAAACAGCCGGCAGCGAAAGAATCGGCCACCAGTGTAAAGCCGGCCCCTCCGATCCAAATTGAATCTGGTTCACCTAAATTTTCTCGCAACGAACGCCGCGAAAAAATGAGCCGGATGCGGCGCACAATCGCCAAAAGGCTGGTCAGTGCAAAGAACAACACTGCCATGCTGACAACCTTCAATGAAGTTGATATGAGTGCGGTGATGGCCCTTAGAGAAAAGTATCAGGAGGCCTTTGTAAAGAAATATGGCATTAAACTCGGTTTTATGTCCCTTTTTGCAAAAGCCTGTGCAAAGGTTTTATTAGAAATGCCGGATGTGAACGCATCGCTTGATGGTGACGATATTATTTATCACGACTATGCTGATATCAGTATCGCTATTTCTACGCCCACAGGCCTGGTCGTTCCACCAATTCGAAACGTTGAGAGTCTTGGTTTCGCAGAATTTGAATTGAAGGTCAAGGAATTGTCTGTCAAGGCCAGGGATGGCAAACTTTCGCTTGATGAAATGACCGGGGGCACATTTACCATTACCAACGGCGGCATTTTTGGCAGTCTGATGAGCACTCCTATTATCAACGAACCCCAAAGTGCGATCCTTGGAATGCATGCTATCAAGGATCGACCTATAGTTGTAGATGGTGAGATAAAAATTCGCCCTATGATGTACCTGGCGCTCAGTTATGACCACAGGGTTATTGATGGCTCAACTTCCGTTACTTTTTTGGTCAAAGTAAAAGATTTGCTTGAAGATCCCACTGCCTTGCTCCTGGGGCTTTGATCCCAAACACACATACTATGCAGCAATATATTCCCGGAATTGTAAAACAAGAAATCCGAACCACGCCTGGCGACCCGATCCAAGTGCAAATGCACACACTTTCCAATGGATTGCGGCTTTTTATGACCATCAACAAGGAAGAACCCAGGGTGCATACCGAAATAGCTGTTCGGGTAGGCTCAAAACATGACCCTGCTGACACGACAGGTCTGGCGCATTATTTTGAGCATATGATGTTTAAGGGCACAGATCGCCTGGGTTCGCTTGATTGGGTCAAAGAAAAAGCACTTCTTGATGAAATTGAAATGTTGTTCGAGCAACACCGCTCGGAGCAAAGCCCTGAAAAAAAGAAGGATTTATATGCACAAATAGACCGATTGAGTTTTGATGCCGCTCAATTTGCCGCAGCCAATGAATATGACAAACTAGTGAGTGAAATGGGTGCAAAAGGCACCAACGCATATACCTGGGTTGAACAAACTGTGTATGTTAACGACATCCCCTCCAATGAATTGGAACGTTGGTTCGCCTTAGAAAGCGAAAGGTTTCGCAGACCGATTTTAAGGTTGTTTCATACTGAATTGGAAACCGTTTTTGAGGAGTACAACATCAGCCAGGACAAGGATTTCCGCAAAACATTAAAGGCGATCCAGGAAACCCTTACTCCAAGCCACCCTTATGGTACACAAACTACTTTGGGTAGGGGAGAAGACTTGAAAAACCCCTCCCAGACCAATATTTACAAGTTTTTTGACACCTATTATGTCCCGAACAATATGGCCATCGTAATGGCAGGGGATTTTGAGCCATTGGAAGCGATTCGTTTGGCAGAGCGGTATTTTGGTGGTTTTGCCCGAAAAGATATACCCAAGTTTAAATTCACACCGCAGGCTGAATTGACCTCTCGCACGTTTCGTGAAGTATGGGGGCAGGAATCTCCCTGGGTCGAAATAGGGTGGAGGCTGCCAGGCGCCAATTCTGAGGAGGCCTCCCTGTATTTGCCTTTGGTGGCCGGGATTTTGCATAATTACCAGGCGGGGCTTTTCGATCTGAACATCATTCAAAAACAACAACTTTTAGAAGCCTATGCCTACCCAAGAGCCTATGAGGATTTTTCTTCCCTTTTGCTCATGGCAAAACCCCGGGAGGCCCAGTCGCTCGAGGAAGTGGAAAGAATTCTGCTGCGGGAAATTGCTAAATTGCGGAACGGCGAGTTTGAAGACTGGTTGTTGGAGGCTGTCATAAAAGACATGAAATTTTCTGAAATCAGGTCGTTTGAAAAAAATCAAGGGCGTGCAAATGCCATCACGAATGCCTATGTATTGGGCGTTGAGTGGACAGATGTGGTGCGGCGTTGGAAAAAGCTTGCAAAATTGACCAAAGCGGATATAGTCGCCTTTGCCCAAAAAACCTTTCTCGATCAAAATTGCGCAGTAGTTTATAAACACACGGGAGACGATCCTTCGGTTATGAAGGTAGAAAAACCTTCTATTACACCCATCGAAGTGAATCGAGAGGGCGCTTCAGGTTTCGCCCAAGAATTTTTGAATTGGAAAACCGAGGATATCGCACCACAGTTTGTTGACTTTAAGAAAGTAATAAAAAGCAAGGCGCTTTCCAAAACACTAAAACTCCGTTCAGTGCGCGATCGAAAAAGCAAGCTCTTCCGGTTGCATTATTGCTTTGACATGGGTAAGCTGAGTGACCGTCGGTTAGGTATTTTGACCAATTATCTACATCTACTTGGTACAACGCAATACACGCCAACCGAAATTCAGCAGTCGTTCTACAGACTTGGGGCGAATTTTAATGCTGATTGCCGTGAAGAGCATTTTTTCTTTTCCCTGTCTGGCCTTGAGGAATCCTTTGAAGCATCCGTTGCGCTTATGGAACATTTGCTTTCCGATGCACAACCAAATCCCGAAGCGCTTGAAAACCTTGTAGAAGACATCTTGCTTCGCCGTGAAAACAACAAAAAAGACAAGCGAACCATCCTTACAAAAGGTATGGCGAATTTCGCAAAATACGGTCCAAAGAATCCTTACACAGACAAACTTTCTGCCGAAAAACTCAAGGCTATATTGCCGGCTGAACTGACGGATTTGTTAAAAGAATTGCGCTTTTTTCAACATGAAGTGTTCTATTACGGTCCAAAAAGCGCAACCAGAGTGGCCGAAATATTGAAAAAATCGCATGCCGTAAATGATGCATTGAAAAAACCGGTGCCCGCCAGGAAATACCCGGAAATCTCAGTTAAAAAAGACAAGGTATATTTTGTGAATTTCCCTTCCGTTCAAATTGAATTGCTGATGCTTTCGAAAGGAACACCGAAGTTCGACCTGGAAGAGTTTGTAATGGCAGAATGGTACAATCAATACTTTGGCTATGGCCTTTCGAGCATAGTTTTTCAAGAAATCCGCGAATCAAAAGCACTGGCCTATTCCGCTTATGTGCACGCGGGAAGCCCTCAAAAGAAAAATAGAGCGCATTGGCTCCAGGGTTATGTGGGTACACAACCTGACAAATTGCGCGACGCAGTAGATGCTTTTCAGGCAATCCTTGAAGGTATGCCGGTATCCTTGCCACAAATCGAACATGCCCGCCAAGGTGTTTTGAAACAGATTGCAGCCGGACGCATTTCGCAATCGGAATTGTACTGGGTATGGCGTGCAAGTCGTGACAAAGGATATGCAAATCGCGACCTTCGCGAGGACATTTATCAAACCATAGAAAAAGCAAAAGCTGCTGATTTGCTGGAGTTTCAACGCTCGCACATTAAGGGCCGCCATTACACATGGCTGGTGTTAGGAGAACGCGAGCACATTGATTTCAAATATCTTGGAAAGATCGGCAAAGTGGTTGAACTGGGCTTAGAAGAGGTGTTTGGTTTTTGAGCCAGCCATTCAGGATCGGGGGCAGTAAAGATTGCCGCACCATTCTGGTCCCTCCCCTCCCACCGGGTCTGAAAAATTTTAGATTAACTGGATTGTAAAGACGCTACGGCTACGCAATTTTGCGTGGCCGTTTTTTTTATGGTCGCCGCAAAGGGTTTTTGAAAGCCATAATCTTCATAATTATTTGATTGTCAAGTGATTAAATTTTATCTAGCAATTCAAGCCACTTTCAAATTGCTATAACATCCAACGAAATTAAATTTTCATTCTATCTTTGACTGCTTGAGAAAGCATTTTTTGTGTTTGTTGTATCTTCCTCGAACAAAAGCCTACTTTTTTAAAACCTTCCATTTATGACAAAACGCTATACACTATTCCGTTTAATCCTTCCGATTGCGCTTGTTATCATTCCCTACTTTTCTTGGGCAAACGGTGGTCCCAATGCTCCCCCGACCCGTAAAGATCCGATTTCCAAAGATTCTTTGGCCTCAGCAATCAGGTTAGGCCACTGTAACCCGGTTGTTCAGGCCTTTCCAGATTGTACTACCAAAACAATTCTGCTTAGGGCGTTTATTGACTGGTTGTTTACAGGTCTCAGAGAACCCATTGTGGCAGATTGGAGCACTGGAGAAACTGCACACCAGATAGTCGTGGTGCCCCCCGGCATGTGGAGTTGGGATCCATCCTTTTCTGGATGTGAGGTAAACCACTGGGATAATGAATATGTGGCCTTTGGCCCATTTTATGACGGCCCCTTAGAAATAACAGGGCCGCTTGGAATATGCCCGGGCGAAAGTTATGAGCTGGATGTGGTCAATCCGGATGGTTCTGTTTTTACAAACATAAACTGGACTCCCGGCAACATCGATCAATTACCCTTGCAAATTGATGCAGGTGGTACTTACACTTTGACTTTGACAGATGAATATGGATGTCCATTCACGGACCAGATCGTTATCCCTGAAAGCCCTGTTGTGGCGCCTTCATTGTTGGCTCCACAATTTATGTGCCCTGAGGACGATACGGCTTATGTGCAAGTAGCACAGAATTATGCCCATTATTTATGGGGAACCGGTGACACAATCAATCCCTTGTTGGTAACACAACCGGGTACTTACGCTGTCACGGTTACCAACCAGTATGGCTGTACCGGTACCAAGGAGATCACAATCAATCCTGCTGGAGTTCCAGAAGTCATTTTAAGTGCAAGTGTACCTGCTATTTGCCCTGGCCAAACAGATATACTGACCGCTCCTGCAGGTTATGTTTCCTATGTATGGTCTGATGGGGATTTGGGTATAACGAACATTGTGACCCAACCAGGCACATATGAGATTACCGTTACTAACGTTTATGGCTGTACAGGTACAGGGAGCATTACGGTTGACCCCTTACCAACCCCGGTTATTGCAATAACCACCACGCCATTTTGCCCTGGAGGAAACTCGACCTTAACTGCAACTGGGGGCATTTTTCCTAATTATATATGGTCTAACGGTCAAACTACCAACCCGATTACTGTTTCTACTGCAGGCACCTATTCTGTTACGGTAAGTGGCGCCTCTATTTGTGCATCTGATACAAGTGTATCTGTCGTGCAATTGCCTGCGCCAACGACAGTTATAGCACAACCCGCTCAACTGAATTGTGCTTTGCCACAAACCAACCTGAATGCTATCGGCTCCTCTGCAGATTCAAATTTTACATTTGTTTGGACGACCTTGGGAGGGCATTTTGTGTCTGGGCAAAATACGCTTACCCCAACTGTTGACTCAGCGGGGACCTATACGCTTCGAATTACCAACATACATACGGGCTGCACTTCCTCTGCGTCAGTTTCTGTAACTTCGAATATGCAGCCCCCGCCCGCTCCTGCTGGCAACCCGGCAACCCTTACCTGTGTGGTCACTAATTTAAACATTGGCCCGGCCATTCCACCTCCAGATACCCTGCTGACACCTGTTTGGACAGCAAGTGTGGGGGGAAATATTGTTTCAGGTCAAAACACCTGGAATCCCAATGTTGACCAGCCAGGCATTTACACCGTGACGGTGACCAGTGCCGCGAATTTTTGTACCAATACTGGATCGGTGGCTATCAACCAAAACACCGCCTTGCCAAGTTCTTTGATAGCACCGCCTTCCCAGCTTACTTGTACCATGAACACCGTTGTTCTAAATGGTTCAGGAAGCAGTAGCGGGCCGAATTTTACTTACCTGTGGACTACTCTTGATGGTACCTTGTCAGGAAGCAACAATACAGCCATTTCAGGAGCAGCTGCGATAGGGACCTATACGCTGCAGGTTACCAATGTTATAAACGGTTGTACTGCAACATCTTCTGTAACCGTTACGGCAGACGTGAACATTCCCATTGCCACGGCCTTACCTCCTGCCACACTTAATTGTACGGTACTCAATGTGACCATTGACGCTAGTGCCTCCAGTTCTGGGCCTACATTCACATATACCTGGTCAGGGCCTGGGAATATTATGGGCCAGGGCACCTTGCTGCCTTCCGTTGACGCCCCGGGCACCTACACTTTGCAGCTTGTGAATACTGCAAACAGTTGTACTGCAACACTATCTGTACTGGTGCCGCAAGACATCGCACCACCTACTGCAGATGCCGGGCAGGATGCAACCCTGAGTTGTGTAGTTCCGACACTCAATCTGGATGGCACGGGATCCTCTTTTGGGCCAAATTATATTTACCAATGGTCAACCTCCAATGGCACAATCTTAAGCGGAGCCAACGGGCTTACCCCTACGGTCGGATCAGCAGGGTTGTATTCCATTTTGGTGACCAACCAGGCTAACGGCTGTACCGCTGTGTCTTCCGTTCAAGTGCTCATTGATATTAATGCACCTGTTGCAAACATCGCGAGCCCTGCTACACTGACTTGCACCACAATAGAGACGATAATCAATGCTTTGGCCTCTAGCCAAGGTGCTACCGATGTGTATAATTGGACTGGCCCGGGTATCATTGGAGGTCAAGGAACTTTGCAGCTTCTCGTAAACCTTCCGGGTGTCTATACGCTTGATATTGTAAACACCGCTAACGGTTGTACAGACACAGAAACGGTGACAGTGCCTCAGAACATTGTTGCCCCGGTGGCACAAGCAGGACCTGATGGTTTGATAAATTGCACCACCCCTGCCGGCACGGTAGGCAGTGCTGCTAACCCAAGCGGGCCCAACTTTACCCTGGTTTGGACCACGATCGGAGGCAATTTCACCTCTGGCACCAGTGGCCCGACTGCATCCATCAATGCTGCAGGAACTTATCAACTTTTAATAACCAATAATACCAATGGCTGCACAGATTCTGACGACGCCATTGTTGTAGATGACTTTGTACTGCCAGCGGCTGATGCCGGCCCAACTTTTCAATTGAACTGTTTGCAAGGTACTGCGGTACTTCAAGGCACTGGCAGTACAGGAGCAAACTTTGCTTACCAATGGTCAACTCCAAATGGCTTGATTGTGAGCGGTGGAAATACGCTCACCCCAACCATCAGTCAAGCGGGTACTTATAACCTTTTGGTTACCAATCAGACCAACGGTTGTACCAATGCTGCTTCAGTGCTAATTACGAACGACGTGAATGCCCCTTTAGCGGCTATTGCGAGCCCGGCTACGCTTAATTGCTTGACAGTACAGACCACCATAAATGGTCAGGGCTCGACTCAAGACCCGGCTTATCAATATAGCTGGACAGGCCCAGGAATTGTAGGCGGCCAAAACACGTTATTATTAGACGTAGATCTTCCAGGCGTTTATACCTTGAGCATTGTCAATACCGCCAACGGCTGCACCGATACCGAAACGGTGACAGTGCTTCAAAACATTGTTGCCCCGGTGGCACAAGCAGGACCAGACGGTTTGATAAATTGCACTACCCCTGCAGGTATGGTAGGCAGTGCGTCAAACCCAAGCGGGCCCAATTTTACCCTGGTCTGGACCACGGTCGGAGGTAACTTTACCTCCGGCACCAATGGCCCGACTGCAACCATCAATGCTGCTGGAACCTATCAACTTTTAATAACCAATAATACCAATGGCTGCACAGATACAGACGATGCCATAGTAGTGGCTGATTTTGCGCCACCACTTGTGGATGCTGGCCCAACCTTTGAGTTGAACTGTGCCCTAACCACCACAGTATTGCAAGGCACCGGAAGCAACGGGCCAAATTTCAGCTACCTTTGGACAACAGTTGCCGGAGGCAACATTGTAAGCGGGGCGACCACCTTGAACCCCATCGTAGATGCTAACGGCACTTATAACCTTTTGGTTACCAATCTTACAAATGGCTGTGCAAGCAATGACCAGGTGCTCATCACCAGAAATGTAGTTTTACCAATTTCTGTTGCTGCCCAGCCCAGTATATTAAATTGTACGCTTACCAGTTTCAACCTGAATGCTAACGGTTCAAGCGTAAGTCCGACAATCTCTTATACTTGGACTGCTACAAACGGCGGTAATATAATGATGGGGGGCACCACGCTTTCGCCAACCAT
>JBJXGO010000110.1:0-6847 GCA_046160345.1 Saprospiraceae bacterium | reverse complement strand
TGTTTTCCCTTTTTTTTTATTACAAGTGTGCGGGCATTTTTTGGTTGCTGCATGTGCTCATCGTCGTGGTAGATTTCAACCTGGCCCGTTGGATGGACCGATCCAAAACCCGGGGAGGGAAAACGGTATTGCTCGTAATAAGCCTGGTGGTCAACCTGGGCATGCTGGTTTATTTCAAATATAACCTCTATTCGGAGATGTTCTGCGAGATGTTCGCAAGGCCTTTTGACCCATGTTACCTGTTCCTTCCCGCAGGCATTTCATTTTTCACTTTTCAGTCGCTCAGCTATACCATCGATGTGTATCGCGGCCAATTGAAGGCGCAGGACAGCATGCTTGATTATGCCTTCTACGTCACATTCTTCCCTCAAATGATCGCCGGGCCGATTGTTCGGGCGGCTGATTTTTTGCCCCAGATCAGGGTGCCGGTTTTTGTTACACGGGAGGGCTTTGGGCGAGGATTTTTTCTCATTTGTACCGGTTTTTTCAAAAAAGCGGTCATATCTGACTATATCAGCGTCAATTTTGTGGACCGGGTTTTTGAATCCCCTCTTCAATATACTGGCCTGGAAAATCTTTTTGGCGTGTACGGGTATGCCATGCAGATCTATTGCGACTTTTCTGGCTATTCCGATATGGCCATAGGTTTGGCCTTGTTGATGGGCTTTAAATTTCCCATCAATTTTGACTCGCCCTATCAATCGCTCAGCATCACCGAATTCTGGCGTCGCTGGCACATTTCTTTGTCCACCTGGCTTCGCGACTATTTGTACATTCCCCTGGGTGGCAACCGGGAAAATAGTATTGGCACCTGGTTGATCACTGGAGGGTTTATGCTCCTGACGCTGGGAATGTCGGTTGTTTGGGCGCTCGAAGGAGAGTGGTGGTGGCTGGCATTGTGGTCAGCATTGGTAGGAGTAGTGGCCTTGCCTGCCCTGATCAGAGGCGATAAACAGGCACTTTCCACCAATTTCAACCTGTTTGCCACCATGTTGCTGGGCGGTCTCTGGCACGGGGCCGCCTCAAGGTTTATTATTTGGGGTGCGTTGCACGGGCTTGCCCTGGGAGTGGAAAAATTAATTAGAGGGAATATTCCCGGTTCTTCCGGGGTAATACGCCGAGCTGTTGGGGGCATTCTAACATTTCATTTCGTCTGTTTTTGCTGGATATTTTTTCGTGCGGAAGGCATGGAAAAAGTGGGCGAGATGATGCATCAAATTGCTTATGAATTCAGGCCAGAGTTTTTCCTTGATTTTTTAAAAGGGTATGCTGCCGTGCTATTTTGGATGGTGCTGGGTTTTGGCCTGCATTTTCTGCCAAAATCCACGGAACTAGCAGCCCAGCGATTTGCCACGGCACTCCCGCTTTTTGGAAAAGCAGTATTGCTTACAGCCATCATTATGTTGGTTATGCAGGTTAAATCGGCTGAGGTTCAATCGTTTATTTATTTTCAGTTTTGAGGAAATTGTATCACAGCCCCATCTTTTCCACGCCGTAAAATCAATCGCCACCCGGCAAAATCCTTGTGGCATCGTTTTACAATTTATCCAAAGCAGGTTTCAAATCGCAATTGTTCAGCCTTTTTTACTTGGCTGTATTTTTCTTTGAACAAGATTTCAATTTGATACCTTTGTTCTTTGCGGAGAGGAATGATTTTCATGATGCAACCTGAGGGTTCTATGTTAGGCCAGCTTTTTCGGTTCTCCCGCCTTTGAAAAATTCAAATCAAAGTATTGCATTTGCTACCTGAGCTTAAGACCACTGCAATCAATAAAAATGAACGTAAATTGTTATAACTATTTAGATAACAACCTTTTACAGCTTGTCCTTAATGATGATCAACAGAAATTGATCATTCTTGACGATAGTTCAGGAAAAATCGTATTCCGTTCGAAAGTTGACGCTGTTATTGAAGTTCGGCATACTGGCATTTGGCTTGGTACTGATTTTCACACCGGGGAGGTTTATGTAATTCACAATCATTATGATTTCGGCGGTACCCATATAGCGACATTATCAGCATACGCAGCCGGCCAGCAAGTTCATTGGAAAAAGGGAAGCTGTACCAATGATCCGAGACAAGTGATAAATAAAGGTCTTGACCATGTGGTTTCGGGCAGGTCTTATAATGGACTAATTTACAACTGTCATACTTTTACAAACACAGCCTGTTATAATAATCCAATTTCGGAAAATGTGCGCAAGTGGTTGTGGCTTGTACTAGGGGTTTTATTAGCAGGGGTTGCTGTTGCTGCATTTGGGACTTAAAAAAGACATCTCGCAGATAAATTGTGGAGCATACTACTGGACATTTTTGTTTTACCCCTAGACCTATAAGGTTTTTGGAAACCTTATAGGTCTCGATTTCAGAAAATGTCCAGTAGTATGATTGTCGAGTCATTTTGGAAGCGTTGAGACAATTTATTTAGGCCTTTGTCTTCGTTCCTTATTTGGATCTGGGGATACAAACGTGGTATTAAAAGAATTGTGACTTTTGTTCCTGATTTAAAAAAATTGAACAAAAATATAGTCACTTATAAAACATTATAAAAACTTGCTATTTTTGTGAAAAATTAAGCAGAATTAATACTCATGGAATGAACAATGAAAAATCGAAACAGAGCTTCGGCCCCATATCAAAATGGAAGGCCATTGTGGCAAAATACGAGCAGCCCCACTTTTGGCGCGCAAGTTGGCAAATCGTCAACAGCATAGGCCTATATATTGCGCTATGGTATTTGATGTACATAAGCCTGTCTATTTCACCATGGCTAATCATATTCCAGATTATTCTTGCCGGAGGGCTACTTGTACGAACCTTCATTATCTTCCACGACTGCGTGCACGGTTCTTTCTTCATCTCACACAGAGCTAACGTGTTCTGGGGTTACGTTGCCGGGATGCTCACTTTTACACCCTTCTCTCATTGGCGTTGGTTGCATTTGAGCCACCATGCCACTTCCGGCAATCTGGAGAAGCGTGGCATGGGTGATATTCAGACTTTAACTGTAGAGGAATATCTTCAAGCGTCATGGTCAAAGAAATTAATTTATCGGTTGGTTCGTCATCCACTCATCCTGTTTGTAGTTGGTCCAATTCTTCATTTTTTGATTTTGCAGCGCATTCCCTTTTCAGATGCCAAACCAGATGAAAGGCGGTCCGTATGGATTATGAATATTTTGGTGCTTGGTTTCGCTGCGATATTAATTTCGATTTTCGGCTTATTGCCTTGGGCGGTGATTCAACTTGCAATTTTGGCTTTCAGCGGTTCAATCGGAGTTTGGCTGTTTTATGTACAGCACCAATTTGAAGATGCTTACTGGGAGCAAGCGGAAGATTGGGACTATGTAGAAGCCGCAATGCGTGGCAGCTCGTTCTATAAATTACCCCGTTTATTGCAATGGTTCACGGGCAATATTGGCTTTCATCACATCCATCATCTCAGCCCGAGGATTCCTAACTATAACCTTGAACGATGTCATTGTTCAAGTCCAGAGTTTGCCCAAGTAAAAACGTTGACAATTATTAGCAGTTTGAAATTAGCCAATTTGAGGTTATGGGATGAAAAGACAAAACAATTAATAAGTTTCCGAAAGTTAAAAAGATTGCACTTACTGTAGCATACAAATAAAACAATTAAATAAATTTAACAATGAACGAGAATCAACCTTTTAAGTATCAGAAAACGCTTGAATCCTCAAATTTTGCCAGAACACTAAACGACCGGGTAAATACTTACTTTACAGATCGTGGTATATCGCGGCATGCAAATGCACACATGATTTTCAAAAGCGTACTTTTTATTTCGCTCTGGATCGGCACTTATGTGTTGATCCTGACCGATTGGTTTTCGCCCTTGGGGGTAATCGCGATGTTTGTCGTTCATGGGTTTGCTCAATTACTCATGACCTATAATATCTCCCATGATGCCAACCACAAAGCTTACTCTAGCAACCCACTTGTGAACAAAGTGCTGGCCTGCTCCTTTGATCTGGTTGGAATTAATTCTTATATTTGGCGTCTGCTCCACAATACCTCGCATCACTCTTTTGTGAATGTCCAGGGTAAAGATTCTGCAATTACCTCCAATAAAATACTAAGGTTTGCACCGGATGAAATATGGACACCCTTGCATCGATACCAACATATATATGCGCCATTGATCTATACTTTACCAACCCTGGAGTGGGTGCTGACCAAAGATTTCTATTATTTCTTTTTCCACCGGGACTATGGCAATCAAAGGATCGAAAAGCACCCACGTAAAGAATTGATCTTCCTGTTGGCAACCAAACTTTTTTATTTTGGACATATACTGGTCATTCCGATCATCTTTTTGAGTGTCCCCTGGTATGTGATCATCATAGGTTTTTTGCTAATGCATGCTTTTATCGGATTTCATATTGCGCTTATTTTTCAACCATGCCATATCAATGAGCAATCAGAATATCCAAACGCCGATAAAGATGGTTATCTGCCAAACGACATCATAAATCACGTGTTTGCCACTACCAGCGATTTTTCCCGCAAAAGACCGTTAACAACCTGGATGTTTGGCGGCCTCAACCTACACAGTATCCATCACATGTATTCAACCGTTTGTCATATACACTATCCAGCGCTCACGGAGATCCTTAGGGAAACCGCTTCGGAATTCGGTTATAAATATCGTGAATATGAAACGGTAGGAGACGCTTTTCGTGCACACCTCAGCATGTTAAAAGAATTGGGTCAACCCCCTGTCTTGAAAACAGTTGACGGATAATAACGCTGCTGATCCATTAACAACCGGATTAAAACAGCTTCCTGATTCTGGACCAAAGTCTATATCTCAAAATGAATATCGCAACGAAACCCATCAAGTTTACTGAAAAAATTGGTTCATCCGACTTTTCAAAAACCTTATCGCAAAGAGTCAACAATTACTTTCAACAACAAAAAAAATCCAAGTACGGGAACTTTGAGATGGTTGCAAAAAGCATTTTGGGTTTCAGTCTCTGGATAGGCACCTACATCTGGCTCATGAGCGATTGGTTAACCTCAACCCAGCTTATTGGGGTGTATGTGTTGCATGGTTTTGCGCAATTGCACATGGGGCTTAATATAGCGCATGATGCCAACCATGGTGCCTATTCAAAAAACAAAAATGTCAATCGAGTTCTCGGCTATGTCTTCGATTTGATCGGGTTAAGCTCCTATATGTGGAGGTTGATGCATAATGATTCTCATCATTTTTTTGTCAACGTTCAGGAGGCCGATTCGGCGATTGGTTATGGTGGTATTTTTAGAGTCTCTCCACGTATGGAGAGACGGTGGTACCATCGTTTCCAGCACATTTATGCACCTTTTCTCTACTGCCTCGCTACCCTAGACTGGGTTTTCGCGAAAGATTATTTCGGTCTCCTGGTAGGACGGTTCGGTAATAACAAGATCCACCGTCACCCACGCAAAGAACTTATTATTCTTTTCGCCGCGAAGGCCTTTTACTATACCTATACACTTGTTTTGCCTCTAATCTTCTTGAGCCTGCCATGGTATTCAATCATTCTTGGGTTCACAGTGATGCACCTGTGTTTAGGTTTTACGTTGGCAGTAACATTTCAACCCAACCACTTTACTGAAACATCAACATTTCCTGAGCTTGATGAGCACGGTCATATCACGAATAATTACATCAAACACATTTTCGAAAACACTGCAGACTACGCACGTGGTAATCCACTCGCGTGTTGGGCACTCGGGGGGCTGAACCTTCACACGGTTCATCACCTCTTTCCCAATGTGTGTCATGTTCATTACCCTGCTTTGACCGAAATTCTCAGGTCAACCGCACAAACGTATGGCCTGGAATATACTGAGCATAAAACGATTACAAGCGCATTCATTGCACACCTTAAGTGGATGAAAATTCTTGGTAAGGAGGACAGGTCTTTGTAGAAATTAGCCAAGTAGTTTGCTTTCTGTTAATTACGCGCTGCACTTTTATTTAATCCGTTGCCTGATTCATTGGGAGAGGGTTCAGGGCAAGAACTGCATTTCGAATCTGCTCAGTCGCTAAACGTGAATTCTTGGACAAGTCTGAAGTAAGTAGCGGTGGTCCAAAAACAACATGAACACCACGACGAAAGTTAATAAAGCCAAACAGCAGAATTAAGCACTGTATTGCCGTCGGTAAGTTTATGATCCATTTGCCAGGGTACTTGCCATAACGCATGTAGACAGGTACGATGTTGATAGGTTTTTTGATTTCAAAAGCCGCCATGTTCGCGATGCTTGCAATCCCGGATTTAAAAGGACCAACCGAGCCATCCATATGCGCCCAACCTTCTGGAAATATCACCAATGATTGACCGGATGCCAATACCTTTACTGCCGTACGCAAAGCAGGCAAGCCTTTTCCTGGATCCAAGTCGGTGCAAAATGCGCCCCATCGCGAAAAAACAAGCCCGCCTAATCCCCCGCCAAATTTAAACAATCCACGAGCTGACATAACACGCATTCCTTGTGGCATCTGCTCCGCTAAAACAAATGGATCAAGATAGTGTCCATGGGTTGGAACAATTAATTTTGGAGACGCGCAGCTAAGATTATCCAACCCGCTCCATTTAATCTTTCCAATTTGTAGCCATACCACGAATCGGGAGACTGCTCTCATTTTTCGATCATCGGAATCGGTAGGTGGGTCAGGCAGATAGCCACATGTACATACCTGTTGTATCCTCGCTTGCATTTTTTGCCAGCGAGGCTTGAGGTGCCAGGAAAAAAACATGGCCGTAGTGATCAATACAACAAGGCTAATAAGCATATCGGTTTTATTGGTAAATGTAAGATTCAACATGACCTTCGC
>JBJXGO010000109.1:0-3918 GCA_046160345.1 Saprospiraceae bacterium | reverse complement strand
AGATGCCGGGCATTGTTCAGCACGCCGTTCAGCCTTCTTTTGAAAAGGAGGGGCAGGTTTTCCTGCTTCAACTGTTCGAGCGGTCCGATGATAAGCGTCAGCGGGGTGCGAAATTCGTGGGTGATATTGGAAAAGAAACGGGTCTTTGATTTGTCCATTTCATGAAGGGCTGTCGCCTGAGCCGTGATGACCTCGTTGTTGTCTTCCAATTGCCGGGTGCGCTCTTTCACTTCCGCTTCCAGCCGCTCCCGGACTTTTTCTAAGTAGGCAATGCGCCATTTTACGGCGCTAAGAACAAGCCCCGCCACCAAAACAAGAGCAAGGGCAATAAACCATCCTTGCAGGTAAAACGGCTTCAAGACCCAGATGTCAAGCGACAATTCCCGCTCCGACCAGTCTGCGTTGCTGTTTTGCCCTTTTATCCGCAAGCGGTAGTTGCCATAGGGCAAATTGGTGATGCGCACATAATTTTCATTGGAATACTGCCAAAAATCACTGAACCCCTCGATGCGGTAGGCATAGCGGTGATTGCCGGGAAGATCGAAATCCAGCAAAGCAAACTGCAACTCGAACCATTTGTCGCCCGGTTGGATGACAATCTTGTTTGCCTCGTTCAACAGGTGGGTTTTATCGCTCATTTCCCGGGCGTTTTTCTCAAAGAGATAATATGCCGTAAATGCGAGCGGTGTCCGGTCCACTTGTTCCTCCACTATGCTGTCGGGATGAAAAATGACCAGTCCGCCCAAACCGCCAAAATATAGTGTGCCGTCTTTGGCTTGGTAATGAGAAGTCGTGTTAAATTCATTATGCGGCAAGCCATGTTCTTTCAGGTAGGTTTTCACCAGATTGGTTTTTTTATGGATGCGCATCAAACCTTTGTCGCTGGACACCCAAAGTTCACTGCCCTGCCCGTTCTCGTAAATGGCGTAGACGTAATTGCAGGACAAGCCGTCTTCGGTGGTAAATTGCCGGTATGAAACCTTGCCGCTGTTGGATTTCGAGTTGCCGGAGGCAAGGTTCGGCTCCCAGCGGATAATCCCGCCTCCTTGTGAAGCCAGCCAGAAAACACCGGCTGCATCTTCGTGAATATGACGTATGTTGTCGAAAGGCAGGTCGCTGGTGGCGTTGCTAAAATGTCGAACAACCCCTTCTTCTTCCTTCATCAAAAAGACGCCTCGGTCGGTCGCCGCCCAGATGCCGGCGGGGTTTTGATGCAAATGATAGACGACAGCATTCCTCAACAGGCTGTCCGTTAATACGCCCGCATGGTATTTATCGAAAGGCAACAGTTTTTTCTGACCGACATCCAGGATAGCCATACCCTTGCTCAACCCGACCCAAAACCTGCAGGGTATTCGGGTTTTCAAGGCAGAAAACGGCAGGTTATTTTCTCCTCGGCGGGGATGAAGGAATAGTTCTTTCGTTCTTAAATCCAGTTGAAAAATCGGGAACGCCTCGTTGAAACTGCCCCCAAAAAGGATGCTGTCTTCAAAAACCAACAGGTGCGTAGCGCCATCGGAATCGAAGACTTTCGAGGCTTGTTGCGTCCGGGGATTCCATTGATAGATGCGGTCTTTGATGAAATAAATATTCCCCGCCGGGTCTTCGGCGATGCCCCGACAAGCATTTGGCTTGTCGGGGCTGCGGACAACCCGGAATAGGTTGCGCGTAATTTTTGTTTTTAAAAGCCCAACGGGAGTCGCACCCCAAAACACGTTCCCGTCTTCAAACCAGTTGACGATTTCAGCACTCTTGATATCTCCCTTTTCGACTATGCTGAAAACATTGGTTATCCATTTTCCCTTTTCATCAAAAAGATTCCACTGCCCGGAGCATTGCCGGTTCTGGTCCATGTTGGAATACCAGACCCCCTTGGCGGTGCGATAGAAGAACATGCAAAAAGTGTCGGCATCGCCCACAATGGAATTGCCGCCGCCGCCGCCCAGGTCGAATGGCTCCAGCTTCTTTCCCTTTTCCGGCAACGACCAAAAAAATAATTCCCGCTCGTTTTTTTCTTCCCGGAGGGTGGCCAACCAAAGCCTCCCGCCTTCCCCGCACCAGGCATCCTGAATTTTATGCGACAAAGTCAAGGCATTCAGGACTGCCCCGGACAAATTGACGCAGACGAGTTGCCGCTCCCAGCCGAGCCAGATATTGTCTTGTCCATCAATGGAAACAAACGTGAAATCAGCGCCGGGCTGTTGGAAGACTTTTTGAAAAGCGCCTTGCCGGTAGAGAAAAATCTCGCCTGTCGTAGTCGTTAGCCAAAGCCGGTTTTTTGGGTCTTTGATTTTCGTCGCCTTCACTTGTTCGACCTGGAAAGACGTCCCGCTGCCGAAGTAATCTTTAAACGGAATGGCTCGCCCGGTTTTCGGGTCGAAAATATCTATTGCAGAGACCCGCTTCATCGTCTCATCGAACTGAAACAGCCACAAATTGTCCCTATCGTCCGCAGCAATTCTATGAATATAATCAATTCCCAACCCGTTTTTCTCTTTGGTAAACAGCTTGAAGGAGTACCCATCGTAGCGGTTCAGCCCGTAGGTAGTGCCTATCCAAAGGAAGCCCTGTTTGTCTTTGAATACGGAAGTGGTTTGCAAGTTTGCCAGCCCGTCGTCGGTGGTCAAGAGCTGAGCGTCAAAAAGGTAGTCTTGGGAGGAGACCCAATGAAGGAAGAATAGAAAGAAAAAAAGGATACACAGTACTCTTCTGCTTATGCTTTCCATGTGTTCTTTTTACCAGATGCAAATATCAAATGAAGCAAAATAAGCCCTAATCCTGCTTGCAAATTGCTTGCAACAAAAAAGGAGTCACAAACTTTCATCTGTAACTCCTTGACAGTAAGAGCGGAAAACGAGACTCGAACTCGCGACCCTCAGCTTGGGAAGCTAATGCTCTACCAACTGAGCTATTTCCGCCGTTGGCAGGACAAAAATACAAAATTCTGAAATTCCTGCCAAGTGATTTTTAATACCTGGAAAGTCATGATGTCTGATTGACGTATCTTGCCCCAAAATAGCACGCCACGCTGGAATACTTTCCCTAATGACTTTTGACGTAACCATCCCCGTCCTCAACGAAGCGGCTACCATCGACCGCCAAATTCGCATGCTGCACCATTTCCTTTGGGAAAAATACCCGGAAAAAGGGCAGTGGCGTATTGTCATCGCCGACAACGGCAGCACCGACGACACACGGCACCTTGCTGCAGCGCTGTGTGATGAATTCCCTGAGATCCAGCTGGTTTGTGTGCCTGAAAAAGGGGTGGGCCTCGCCTTGAAAACTTCCTGGAGTCAAAGTCAGGCAGACATTGTTGGCTATATGGACCTGGACCTGGCAACTGATTTGAGGCATTTTCCACAGGCCTACAACGCCTTGGCCACGGAAGGTTTTGATCTGGTATATGGTACCCGTTTGCACAAAAGATCAAAAGTGCTTGGCCGTACGCTAAAGCGAGAGATCACTTCGCGTGTGTTCAATTTTATGTTAAAAATTTATCTCGGCACCGGGTTTTCTGATGGAATGTGCGGCTTCAAATGGCTCCGAAGGGAACATGTGACGCCCTTGATGAAGGCAGGCGCCGTATCCAACGGCTGGTTTTTTAGTACCGAATTGCTGACCATTGCCGAATGGAAAGGCTTGAAGATCTGTGAGTTGCCTGTAATTTGGACGGATGATACTTCGAGCAGCAGGGTGAATATTCCGCGACTTGCAAAGCAATACATTGCGGCCATGCTTGAATTGAAAAAACGAAAAATCTAATTCAATCAAGCATGTATTTGTAACGCGGACCAATCGGCAAAAACCCCTCACGCTCATAAAATCGCAAGGTTTTTGTATAATCCTCCCCGGGCGTGGTCACCTCCAAACGCAACCAGCCACGGGCTTCTGCAAGTTCTTTGGCCTCGTCCAAAAGCA
>JBJXGO010000108.1:0-19815 GCA_046160345.1 Saprospiraceae bacterium | reverse complement strand
AATCTGCTGGGCGGCGCATTCAGGGCGGACTACTACAAGGCCAGTCAGGCGATGCGTTTTGAAGCCGAGGACGGTGCCGACCGGCAAGATCCGCTGATCAAACCTATCGGGACATTGATCGACCAATCGGAAACACGCAGACCTGTACGTTCACGGTGACCTTGAAAGACGTGACCAAGCCGAGCATTACCTGTCCGGCTAACGCCACGGTTTCGGCGGACGGAACTTGTGCCGGAACAGTCGGGACTTATTCGCCCGTTTCTGTGAACGACAACTGCACGGCCAGCCCAACCGTGTCTCAAAGCCCAGCTTCCTCCACGGGTTTGAACGGCCACAACGATGTGGAGACCGTCACACTCACGGCCAACGACGGCAACGGAAACACGCAGACTTGCACCTTAACGGTAACCTTGAAAGACGTGACCAAGCCGAGCATTACCTGTCCGGTTAACGCCACGGTTTCGGCGGACGGCACTTGCGCGGGCACGGTCGGAAGCCATTCGCCCGCTTCGGTGAGTGATAACTGCACGGCCAGCCCAACGGTGTCGCAAAGCCCGGCATCTTCCACGGCCTTGAACGGCCACAACGATGTGGAGACCGTCACCCTCACGGCCAACGACGGCAACGGAAACACGCAAATATGCACCTTAACGGTGACCTTGAAAGACGTGACCAAGCCGAGCATTACCTGTCCGGCTAACGCCACGGTTTCGGCGGACGGCACTTGCGCGGGCACGGTAGGAAGCCATTCGCCCGCTTCGGTGAGCGACAACTGCAACGCCAGTCCGACGGTGTCTCAAAGCCCCGCATCTTCCACCGCTTTGAACGGCCACAACGACGTGGAGACCGTCATGCTCACCGCCAACGACGGCAACGGCAACACGCAGACTTGCACCTTAACGGTGACCTTGAAAGACGTGACCAAGCCGAGCATTACCTGTCCGGCTAACGCCACGGTTTCGGCGGACGGAACTTGTGCTGGAACAGTTGGGACTTATTCGCCCGTTTCTGTGAACGACAACTGCACGGCCAGCCCAACGGTGTCGCAAAGCCCAGCTTCCTCCACCGCTTTGAACGGCCATAACGACGTGGAGACCGTAACCCTCACGGCCAACGACGGCAACGGAAACACGCAGACCTGTACGTTCACGGTGACCTTGAAAGACGTGACCAAGCCGAGCATTACCTGTCCGGCTAACGCCACGGTTTCGGCGGACGGCACTTGCGCGGGCACGGTAGGAAGCCATTCGCCCGCTTCGGTGAGTGATAACTGCACGGCCAGCCCAACGGTGTCGCAAAGCCCGGCATCTTCCACCGCTTTGAACGGCCACAACGATGTGGAGACCGTAACCCTCACCGCCAACGACGGCAACGGCAACACGCAGACTTGCACATTCACGGTGACTTTGAAAGACGTGACCAAGCCGAACATCACTTGTCCGGCTAACGCCACGGTTTCGGCAGACGGCAGTTGCGCGGGTACGGTAGGAAGTCATTCGCCCGCTTCGGTGAGCGACAACTGTAACGCCAGTCCGACGGTGTCGCAAAGCCCCGCATCTTCTACCGCTTTGAACGGCCACAACGATGTTGAAACCGTGACCTTGACCGCCAACGACGGCAATGGAAACACGCAAACCTGCACGTTCACGGTGACTTTGAAAGACGTGACCAAGCCGAGTATTACTTGTCCGGCAAACCAGAACATCCCTGCCAATGCCAGTTGCTCCGGCATGGTTGGCTCTTGGAATCCGGCTTCAGTGAGCGATAATTGTGGCCCCATTTCGTTAACTCAAACGCCTTCCCCTACGACCATGCTGAACGGTCACAACGCTTCGGCCTTGGTGACTCTGACAGCCAGTGATGGCAACAGTAATACAAGCAGTTGTTCGTTCACTGTAACGCTGAAAGACCTGAGTTTGCCCGTGGCAAAGTGCAAAAGCATAACGGCTAATTTGGGACTCAATGGCACCGTTACGGTAGCCGCCTCTGCAGTTGACAACGGTAGTTCGGACAATTGTTCGTTTAGCCTCTTACTCACGCCCAATACGTTCAATTGTTCCAATATTGGGATAAATATCGTGACGCTTCGTGCTACGGATGTTGGCGGAAATACGGCTAATTGTACGGCCAAAGTGACCGTGAAAGACCTTACTGGACCTAGCGCCAAGTGTAAAAACCCAACTATTTTCTTGAACAGCGGGGGGCAGGCCACGCTCACGACAGCACAAGTGGACAATGGCAGCACAGACAATTGTGGCATCAGTTCAATGAGTATCAGTAAAACTTCGTTCAACTGTTCCGAGATTAGTGGAACTCAGCCTGTGACCTTGAGTCTGACCGATGTAAACGGTAATTCTTCTTCTTGTCTTTCATATGTGACTGTGAAAGACGCGATCGCCCCAACAGCCATTTGTGAGGACGTGACGGTAGTGCTCGGCCCGAACGGTAAGGTGACAGTGTATGGCGAGGACTTGGCATTTAACAGCTTTGATAACTGCTCGGTGTGGTCTTACAGCCCCATTGCCAAAGTGTACACCACGGCAAACCTTGGCGCCAACAACCTGACTGTTACCGTTAAAGACTGGAGTGGAAATGCCAGCACGTGTGTTTCTGTGGTCACAGTAATTCTCCCCAGCAATGGCGATTTCCACGATGGAGGAGAAGGCAAAGGAGGAAACCCTGGCATCTATGACTTCGTAGTGTATCCTAACCCGACCAATGGGGAGGCTATGATGGCGTTCCAATTGCCTGCCGAGCAAGCATTTTCGTTCCGCATTTTCGACACTTCCGGTCGCATGATTTACAGCCGGGAAGACCTTGGAATGGAAGGAGAGAATTTCATGCCCTTGCGATTGGAAGACATCCCATCGGGGGTTTACCTGATTGATTTCCACTCAGATAAATGGAAGGTTCAGAAGCGATTGGTATTGCAGCGAGATTGAAAATGCTCCAATACGGGATTATGTAAAAAGTTGAGGAGGGATGGAGTGTGGATTGGGTGCCCCAACGCTTGAGCAATGGGCGTAACAGTCTCGATAGGCCGGCTGCTGTCCTTCGACTTTTTGGTCGCCACAATGTGCTGCGGCGTAGGGAAGCGCGGACCAGGTGCCATGGTTGCAACCGGCGACCGATAAGTGCCGCCAAATTGCAAGGATTTACCCGCCGCTATCGTACAGCTCAGTTGCTGTCCGGGTGTTCCGCCGCCCGTAGGATCAGGCGTGAACAATGATGGCAAGGCAGCAGCCCTGGCCGAGCCTCGAATCGAAAGGTCCGGGCTGGGCGTATCGCCTTCCACGTCTGGGGCGCCAAGCTTTTCCCCGTGTCGAATGATTAGGACTCGTGTAGATGGATTGATCATATATAATTTGAGTTTTGGATGTCTTTACTGCTCAAAAAAGCCGCATAGCGGCGACATTTTGGTAGCGTCAGTTTATGCGCGGTTTAGGGGAGCCGATTGTGTTCAGTCTTGTGCGTGTCCTGAACGAGATCAAGTGCATCAACCCGTGTATGCCCGGGGGGAGCTACGAGCAGGTCTGTTTTCGACAATGCTGCCCATAAACTCTTGTCTTGGAATGCGATCGTGCCGCCCCCACGTTTTTCCTGGGAGACCATACGGTTGATGTCGCCTACACAAATCCAGTCGGAATCAACGGAGATGCCCCACTTGGCGTGATCGTGGGTTTCTGGCCAGGTCCAGGGTATGCCAAGCGGACTCAGGTCTATGTATTTGACATCGAATGTTTTATGAATGCCATCGCTGTCCAGAGTGGGAGGGATCTTGCCACGAATCCAGGTCTCAACGTCTATGTCTGCTTTGAGTGCCGGGCCTACCAAATCGTTCCAGAAATCTTTATCCCACTTGCGGTTCTTGGCAATTACGTTGAACGCAAGCCCGCCACGTGACTTGCAGGGAACAACGTTGGAGTCGCCGGGGGCATTCGGGTTCAAGGGCTGCGAGAGCAGGTAAAGTGGGTCGGTTTTGTCCAGCGAATCCGGGATGCGAGGTAAATATACCTGTGGTTCCTGGTGATTCGCCATTTGTGCAGCGATTTTGCTCGCGGTGGCCATGTCGAGCGAGATACACAGGAATGTTTGCCCGTAAATCGGAGTAGGCATCTGAGCAGCGAGCGGATCTGCGTATTTGGGCCATGAATGCAGCAACCACAGGGCCGTTTTCGTATCCGTATCAAAGGCGATTACACCCTTCGTGTGGCCGAAGCTGCCGCTGTCCTTGCGTTTGGCTTCTGCGGGCATCTCGTCGTTGTAAAGGATCCAGCCGGTGGTGTCGGCAGGGTTGTCGAATACGCCCATCAGCGTTAGGTCAAGCGCGCCCTTGCCGTCGGTCAACAAGTTGTTCGATTTGATGACTTTGCCGATTTCCGGGTCGTAATAAATGTATTCGTAACCGGTTGCCGTTGGGTTGTTCGCATCTTTACCGAGTTTCGGAACTTTGTAAGCGAACCACCAGTCTACCGGATTGCCATTTTCATCCAATGCTGAGATTTTGTTGGAGGCGGAAGATTTTGTAGCCATTTTGTCGAATTTTAAGTGTTATTTCACACAGATGTTACGCAGATTTTTCTCGCAGATGTTACGCAGATAAAATCTGTGTAACATCTGTGCGAGTTATCTGTGTAACATCTGTGTGAAACAATAACGTCCAATAGCCTGCTAATTTACCGATTTAACCCTTCCTGCCAACCAGACGCTCACCAGTATAAGTGCTATGGAGAAATAACCTACCCAATTGTAATGTTCGATCCGGCCCTCGGCGCCTTTCGAAACGATTGCGCCACCAATAATAGCCGCGACTCCTGTGGAGAATTGCTGCATCGACGCATTGATACTCATAAATCCACCGCGCTGTTGCGGAAGTACCACACTTGAAATAAGGGCCTGGGTAGGAATCATACGCCCGTTCACTACGATAAAAAACAACCCCGAAATGGTCAAAACCATCCAAAGAGGCATGGGCCAAAGATTCGTAATGAGCCAAACTGGAATAAGCGAAAGCAGGGCAAACAATACAAAAACCGGATATTTCCCACGTTTATCAGCAAATTTACCAACCAATGGGGCTGAAAAGATGGTAAGTATTCCACCTACGAAGTAAATCAGGAATATATCATCCTGATGATACCCAACATTGCCTACCAGGGAAGGCGCTATGAGTGGAATAATGACAAAATGCCCCATCATCAGCACGATGGACAGCGAAAGCGCGCGCATCTGGTTGGGGGTTTGAAAAATGTCGGTGAGCACTTTGAAGGGTTTTTGAGCAGGCCGATTTTCCAGGATATGCTTGTTGATCGGTGGAACTGCATAGCCGACCAGTACAATTACTGCCAGGCCCAAAAAACCAATGGCCAAAAACGGCACATGCCAACTATATTTTGCGGCCAGCCAAAGGCCGGTGGGCACACCTGCCACTGATGCAGCCGAAAAAGCGGTCATTAATACGCCCATGGCAGCGGCGCGCCTTTCGTATTCGAAGGTGTCGGCCACTATAGCCAGCACCTGTGCGCCGATCATTCCCCCAAACAGGCCAGCAAGTACCCGCGCGGCCACAAGAAATTCGTAGTTAGGCGCGAATGCGCAGGAAAATGTGCCTAACAAAAATCCTAAGTAGGCAAATAACAATACCTTTTTTCGGTCAAACCGATCTACAAAAAAAGCTGCTGCAAAGCTCGATGCACCAGCTGTGAGACCATAGGCCGAGACGGCCAGACTGAATTGTTGTGGATTGATTTTCAATAGATCCATCAACTGGGGCCCCAGCGGCATCATGATCATAAAATCCATGATGTGGGTAAAGTTGACGGCAGCAAGTGCAAGCAACAGTAAGCGTTCCTTCGAAGTCATAAGGGAGGTAAACAGCCCCTGGCGACGAGAGTTTAACAAAAATTATTTAATAACGAAGTTTCCGTATACAAGCCGCGCCTTCACCAGGCCTTTTGCACTTTCGCTCCCAAGATAACCTTGTACCGTTTCGCGCTGACCGGAATCGCTGCGGTTTTTCACCGTGGCGGCCTTTGGCACATGGGCATCAGCATAGTCCACTTCCGCATCAAAACGGTAAGCTGCGCCGCGTTCGACCGCAACCGTTACCCCGGTATATTTTCCCACCACATTCACCTTTGAAAAATTGCGGCTTAGTGCATTAATTCCAAGTGTTCCATAACACATATCAGCATCCACACCCTCCCGCACAGTAGTGAAATCCATGTCTGAATATTGGGCAGTGATATAGGCTAGCTTAACATTGCTGCTCTTGAGATTGGCGTATTTCGTTTGAAGGCGGATCTCTTCTATATTCCCAAAGTTAAAGTCATCGTTTTTCGAAGTTATGCGCAGGTTATTTGCCTTATCGATCTTTGTTTTAGAGAACTTGGTATCCAATTGAATATCATTTGCTTCGACCAAGTTCAGTTCCGAATAACTTGCCTGGCCCGAGAGGTTGTTGACACGGGCGAACCATGCTTTCCCATAACCAATATTGAAGTCAACATCATTGCTGATGGTTTCAGCCCGGAGTTCTCCATACTTGATCTCTGCAATAAGTTTGCCTTTCAAGTTGGCTACCCATGCGTTGCCGTATTTATTCTTCAAATCCAGTTGGTTGGAAACAGGAATCCAAACTTCGTAGTTGATTTTGAAGTCGTCTCCGCAGCTTGGTTGGGGCCACCACCTACCGCCGTTGTTCAAACCCTCGGCGAGCATGGTCTCTGCTTTGACGTAGCCCCAAGTGCTGATAAAGTTCACATTGATGTTTTTGAAGCTTTCATCGGCTTCCCGTTGGTTTTTGGCATTCACAACAATGGTCACATCAATTTTCACGGTGTTGTTTTGCCATGTTTTTACATTAACGTTCCCGTATTTGTTGTACAATGCTGTGGTACCGTCAGCAGCGGTGCCAAACTCGCGGGCAATAGTTTTGGTAAATTCTTGCTCAGGCTCATTCGCCAACACGGCGAATGTTTGTCCCAAAAAGAGGGAAAAGAACAAGGCCAATTTCAAACTGGTCATGCCTTTAGATTTAAATGTTCTTAATTTCATTGCTTTGTTTACTGTTGTCGCCACCGTTGTTTGATTCTCCTAATCGTTCCAGAACTCTTTGGAGAATGTCCATTTTGGCTTTATAATTAATGATCATAGCGCGTACCACTTGCTCCCGGTTGCCCGCTGGAACTGCTGCAAGTTCTTGACGCAGTTGTTCCATGATCTCGTCTAATTGTTTCAAATCTTTGCCCACCTCAATGGGCTGGCTTCCTGTGAATTTTGCCAACTTCTCCTGATTAACTGTAATGCCACGCTGATAAAATTGTTCCAATTCCCGGTATTCATCAGACACCTCGCTCATGGCCATTTCAGCCGATGATCCGGTTTGCCGTTCATACAAAATACCGCCTCCAAGGCCAACTATCAGGAACGCCAGTGAAGCTGCGATGCGCATGAAGGAGCGTTGCCAGCCCATGTGGACCTTGATTGCTCGAGGCTTTGGCAAACTGCTCGCAATATTTTCCCATGCTTGTCCACGGGGCGATTCAGCATCCAATGCTTCTCGGTTTATGTGGATAAAGGCTTCAATTTCAAGGCATTCAGTAGGAATATCCAGTTGTTTTTCAATTTTGGCCCATACCGATTCTGCCGGAGTTTCAGCATCCAACAGTGATCTGTCGCACATTAATTGGCGTTCCAGGAAGTCCGAATCCGGCAGGCGATTGAGCATGCGCTCCAGTCCCGGCCAGCCCTGAGTACTCAAGCTGCCAGGCAACGCCGTGTCGAATGCGTCACGATTTTTTTGGATGAATATGTTGATACTGTCCTTCATATTTTGAAGTTGGTTATCGGGGGATGTGTTGAATTAATAATTTGATTATTAGGGGGTTGAGTGGTTAAAATTCAACATCGAATTTTAAAAATATCCCAAAACAATCAAGCACTAAGCCAGCATTTCTCTCAATTTCGCTTTCGCTCTGCTGTATTGTGATTTTGAAGTTGCTTCTGTGACGCCTAATATCTGTCCAATTTCTTCATGATCATATCCTTCTACCGCATAAAGACTAAAGACCACCCGGTATCCATCGGGCAATTGCCCTATCGCGCGGTTGATCTTTTCAACTGACAAATTCGATTCATGCGCTTGTTCAACTTGCTCTGCCCGGTCGTGGTTGGCGGTCAATTCCGTCAAGGCTAATTTCCTGCTTTTAAGAAAGTTGATGCACTTGTTTATTGTAATCCTTTTAATCCAGGCTCCAATGCTGCTCTCATAACGGAAGGATTCTAATTTAGTAAAAACCTCCACAAACACACTCTGCAAAAGATCTTCCGCATCATGTGGATGGCGCACCATGCGCAACGCTGTATTGTACATAGCTCGTGAATACAAGCCATACAATTCAAATTGAGCGTCTCGTCTGCCTTCCCGGCAGCGTTCAATCAGATCGCGGTGCGTTTGAGTGGCGTCCATTTTGTTAGTCGGTTATATTGACAAGTGTTAAAATCGGAAGTTGCACAACAAAGTGATTTGGACAGAAAAAATTGCGCCGTGGGGCGGTACCTCGACGCAATTTTAGGGAATTTGATTGAATTGGGGGGCTAAAGAGCGAATTCCAGATCTCGCTGCTCGGTCAAACCTGGCCTTGCTACTCACTCCGCCGTGGCACGCGGTGAAAACACCGCACACGGCGGGTGCTTTGGGTAAGGGGAAGACCAAGCGAGGCGGAAATTAAGATAAAAATAACCCATTATCTGTTACAAAATTTGTCTAATTTTGCCCCGTAAATATTACAAAACAATTATGGACTTTGAAAGGAAAGCCTACCGTCGCCTATTGGAATGGAAAAACAACCCGAATCGCAAGCCGCTGATCATTCGCGGTGCGCGGCAGGTCGGGAAGTCAACCTTAGTCAACCAGTTTTCAAAAGAATTTCGCCATTTCATATCGCTGAACATGGAGAAAAAGGCACATCAGCGTTTTTTCGAAAGCTTGCAAGATGTACGACAAATTACAGAAGCCGTATTTCTCAGCACCAACACACCCAAAGATGATGGGGCTGTACTGTTGTTCATTGACGAAATCCAGGAGTCTCCCCGTGCGATTCAGATGTTGCGGTATTTTTACGAGGAGCGACCGGATATTTTTGTGGTGGCTGCTGGTTCTCTTCTGGAATTTGCACTGCGCGAAGTACCCTCTTTCCCGGTAGGTCGGGTGGAGCAATTGGTGCTGCATCCTTTCGATTTCGAGGAGTTTCTGATGGCCATCGGGCATACTGCCGCCCTTGAAGCGCTGAACCGGATACCCGTCGAGCTGCATGCCCACGACACGCTTTTGGAACTGTTTCATACTTATGCAGCCATCGGCGGAATGCCCGAGATCGTCCGGCAATACATTAATGAACAGAGTATGATCAATTTGCCGCACACATACGAATCGCTCTGGCAAGGATACAAAGACGATGTGATCAAATATGCGCGAAACCCGACGGAAAGAAAGGTGATGCAGCATGTGATCTACACCGCGCCGCAAGAGAAAGACCGGGTCTCATTCGAAGGCTTTGGCCACTCCAATTACAAGTCCCGTGAGGTGGGCGAAGCGCTGCGATCTTTGGATCAGGCACGTGTTCTCCAGTTGATCTACCCCAGCAGCAGCATCCGCCCACCCTTAGAAACAGATTTTAAAAAAAGGTCGAGGCTACAGTTTTTGGATACAGGCCTGTTAAACCACGCCATGCAACTTCAAGCAGATATGATCGGGTTGGAGGATCTGAATAGTCTGTACAAAGGGCGAATTGTACAGCATTTAGTCACGCAGGAACTTATGGCACAGCACGATACCCCCTCCTACAAACCACATTTTTGGGTGCGCGAAAATGCCAACAGCCAAGCGGAGGTTGACCTGTTGCATGTCCACAAACAATACGTCCTTCCCATAGAGGTCAAATCCGGCGAATCGGGCACTTTGCGCTCCCTGCACCAGTTTATGGAAGCATGTGGCCATCCTTATGCCATTCGATTACTCGCCAACCGGTTCTCGGTCAGCCAGGTTCAAACGGCACAGGGAACACCGTTCCTGTTGATGAACCTGCCGTATTACCTCGGGACAAAAATTCCGGATTATGCGGCGTATTTTACGTCTAATTATGGCCTGAAATGAGTCTGGTAGGTTTTGATTTCAAATCATCTCCGAGGGCAATTTCCCAAACCGCTGCTTGCAGAAAGAGCAAGGTTGAGTATCTTCAGACGCTCAACCCTGATTTATCTTTGTAAATTGATAAGTCATGTTTGTTATTTACAAGGATAAAATCAGTATTTTTGCAGATGATTACTCGTAATATCACCGATCAACTGCTAAAAAGCCTCACTTTTTTCCCGGCAGCAGGCCTCGTGGGCCCACGCCAGGTGGGAAAAACTACCTTGGCAAAGCAGCTTCAACAAAAGATTCAGAAACCCAGCCTTTATCTTGATCTGGAATTAGACAGCGACCGTTTCCGTTTATCCCGCGCAGAATGGTTTTTGGAGCAGCACCAGGACAAATGCGTTATCATTGACGAGGTGCAACGAATGTCCGAGTTGTTCCCATTGTTGCGTGCGCTGATTGACCGAAAACGGGAGCCTGCCAGATTCATACTTCTTGGTTCGGCTTCTCCAGATTTTCTTCGGCATAGTGCTGAATCCCTCGCCGGACGTATCGCCTATTTTGAACTGACGCCTTTCAGTATCAATGAAGTACGTACGCTAATGCCCATGAACGAGCACTGGCTTCGTGGCGGGTTTCCAGATGCCAGTTTGGCCCCTGACCTGGATTTCACCTGGGATTGGCACCGGCAGTTTATTCAAAGCTACATTGAGCGGGACCTGAGGATTATGGGCATTGAAGTCAACCCGATTTTATTTGACCGTTTGATGCGGATGTTGGGACATGTACATGCCGGGCAGCAGAATATCAGGGAACTTTCCAATTCGCTGGCCATATCCGCTCCTACCGTAACACGCTACCTGGATGTGCTGGAAGGGAGCTTTCTGATTACCCGCCTACAGCCATGGTTCGTGAATATCGGAAAACGTCTGACCAAGTCTCCAAAGATATACATCAGAGACAGTGGGCTTTTACATTATTTGCTTCATGTACAAAGCTTTGACCAATTGCAAAGTAATCCGAGGATCGGGGCATCCTGGGAAGGATATGCGATAGAAGAAATTCGGCGCGCAATGGCTGGACGCGGGCAGTTGTTTTATTACCGTACCCAAGGTGGCGCCGAGGTAGATTTGCTTATAAAAACACCCGCAGGCCGTACGCTATGTGTGGAAATCAAATACGATGTAAAACCGACTCCTTCCAGAGGGTTTTATCAAAGTATAGAGGATTTAAAGCCGGATGCACAGTATGTCATCGTTCCAAAAGGAGATGCCTGGCACTATAACGATGATTTGAAAGTCGTTGGATTATTGGAGTTTTTGGAGCAGGAGCTGAGCCTATGAAATGTAGCCCAATCAACGCAGCCTCGGTTTGGTGGACCTTAATTTGACGATGGATGCCTTGTTTGAGGAGCTCGGTCAAACCTGGCGTAACCACTCACTCCGCCGTGGCGCGCGGTGAAAACACCGCGCATAGCGGGTGAGTTGGGTAAGGGGAAGACCAAGCGAGGCGGACAGAAAAAATTGCGCCGGAGGCGTGTTTTCCTCGGCCCAATTGGATCGTTCAGTATAAATTTTGGGTTGAACAGGCTTATTTGCCCAATCGCAAGGCTACTGCATACGCATCAGGCAGCACACTTCCTTCCACCGCTTTAGCCGCTTTTTCAACATCATATTCAAAGCGCACAAACTCGACCCGGATGCTACCCGCGTTTTTTAAATCGCTGCGCTCGTCCAGTTCAAGTAACACATAACCGCCGCGCGGGTCGCCGTCTTTGGGCTTGCCGACTGAACCGATGTTGATGGCGTGGCGGAAATGGGGTTCGGTTTCCGTCCCGGAATTCAGGATACGATGGTAGGGTTTATGCGTATGCCCAAAGCAAAGAATGTCCGCATTGGCGCTTTCCAGAATGCGCAACATACTCGCCTCTTCGCGGTCTTCAAACAAGTATTCATTGATTTTCCGCGGACTGCCGTGTACGAGTAAAAGCGAAATGGGTTCGCCTTCCTGCATTTCCAATTCTACCCGAATATGCTTAGGCAATTCCCGAAGATACTGACGTTCAGCGGGTTGTACGATCTGGTTGGTGAAGGAAATGGAAGCCGCACCATTGGCTTTTTCCTCATCGGTTTTGTAGGCGCAGCCACAGTCGTTACTGCCGCGGCCAATGCCGAAATCGTAGTTGCCTGCAATGGTCGGAATGCCGCGTTTGCGTATTTCCCGAATTACCTCGTTGGGCCAGATGTTGTAGCCCACCAGATCCCCGAGGCAAAAAATCTGATCGGGCTGGTGTTGCTCTACATCCTTAAAAAAGGCATCAAGGGCGGGGAGATTGGCGTGTATGTCGGAGAAAAGAGCGATTTTCATAGAGCGGATTTTTAGACGTTGGAAGTTGGACATAGGACGTTGGACTTGATACCATCCATTTTTCAAAATCCACTGCTAATGTCAAAAATGAGCGTTTGATTTCAAAAAAACGGTTTTACCCACAAAAACTGCCAGCAAAGCACCGAGCACAGGTGCAATGACGATTGCCCCCGTTCCACAAAAAACGAGGGCAAACGTGCCAATTAGTTCTGCAAGGTATTTTTGCATATCAGTTAAGTCTCATTTTCATCACAACCGCAGTCGAGGGACAAAGCCCGGAGAACTGCTCTGTTTGGGCAATTTCATCCGGCACTTGACTCCGCTCCAGTTCCTGAAAGCCCTTTTTTGCAAAATACCGATCCGCAGTATTGGTAATCAGAAACACTTCCTGTACTTCGTGCGATCGGGCATAGTCAAGCGCGGCGGCAAAAAGCTGTTGCCCTAGCTGCTGGTCTCGATGCGTTTCTGCAACGGCTACGGAACGCAAAAGACCCAAGATTCCCAGCAATTCCAATCCTGCTGAACCGACGATTTCATTGCCGTCAAAGGCAAGTGTAAAGCCGGACAAATCGCTGGGTAAATCGCTGGTGGGCAGATTGACTTTTTGAAGAAAGTCTATCAAGGCGTGCACCTCGGCTGGGCTGGCGTTTTTTAAAAGGATAGACATATCTGGTAAAAAATAAAAAATAAAAAAACCGCGTAGGTGACATTTTGGTATCACGAATGTGCGCGGGGGGGGGATACGAACCGCGTAACGGTGACATTTTGGCGACGTAATAATGCCACCGCTACGCGGTTCTAAAAACATTCAACGCTGACGCTACCATAATGTCGTCGCTATGCGACTTCACTTGTCACCTGTTCAGCAACACCCGCTCCCAGGTGCACAGCAGGCTTTTCCTGCCTCTGAAGCCAGGTTTCGCATTTCAACTTTGCGTTTTTCAGCCCGAATGGTTTTGTTTGCAGGATCGCCGCCTGGTTTTTCAGCGTATGCCGTGATGCTGAAAATGCCCGTTTTGGAAGCCACAAATGCTTTCAATTCATCTGGAGTCAGGTATTCCAGCAGAATTTCGTCGGGAACCAAAATCGGTTTTTGTTTTTGCACGCTCAGGTTTTCAAAACCAGTTTGACGGATAATGTCCAGGTATTCATTCATTTGCATGGCGCCAGACACACATCCGGCGTACATCTCGGCGGCACGATGCAGCGCATCGGGCAATTCGCCAACGAGAACGATATCGGAAATGCTGAAATGTCCGCCCGGGCGCAGAACACGCATAATTTCACCAAAAACCTTGGGTTTGTCTGGCACGAGATTGAGCACACAATTGCTTACCACCACGTCCACCGAATTGTCCGAAACGGGCAGGTCTTCAATGTCGCCCTGACGGAATTCGACGTTGTGGAAATTCAATTTCTCGGCGTTTTCCCGCGCTCGGCGAATCATGGTCGGGGTGAAATCCACGCCGATCACTTTGCCGGTGGCGCCTGTCTCGGCTCGTGCAACAAAGGCATCGTTGCCTGCTCCGGAACCGAGGTCGAGCACCGTATCACCCGCCTGAATTTGAGCGAATTGTGTGGGCAAACCACAGCCCAGGCCCAGGTCAGCATCTGGATTGTAGCCTTCCAGTTCAGTGTAAGAATCGGCCATTATTGTGTACGTGCCGGGTGTGCCAACACCGCAGCAGGAGGCTTCGTTGCAGCCCTTGTCTTGCAGGGCGATTTCCGAGTATTTTTCACGGACGACGGTTTTGATCTGTTCAGCAGTTTGCATAGCTTAAAATGTATTTGTTGATGTGTGACAGCTTATTTGGTTATTGAATTTAGCATTTATCGTAAAAAGACGATGCATTTAGGCAAAAAAAGCGAATGTTGTTTAACAGCATTGCTGATTGGCGGTGCTCACAAAAAATGATTTCAACATCAGTTCGAATCGCTGAAAGGTTTCACGGTTGATACAATAGCATGATTTTACCCCATCTATGCTGCCCTGGATCAGCCCAGCCTGTTGCAACTCTTTGAGGTGTTGTGACACGGTGCTTTGGGCAAGCGGCAAAACCTCCACGATCTCGCCGCAGATACAGGTGTTTCGTTTAGCCAATTCTTTCAAAATGGCGATCCGCGCCGGATGGGCTAGTGCTTTGGCAAGTTCAGCGAGTTCTTGTTCGTCCTTCCCGAATGCATTTTTTTTATTGGTGGACATGATTGCTTTGTTCTAATTCATCGCAAAAGTACGATGAATTTTCAGAACACCAAATTTTTGGAGAAAAATTTATCGTAAATTTACGATTTTATAAAACGTCGGAAGGGTTGGAACCCTTCCGACGTTAAAACGGACCTTAAAACGGCGACAATGCCCGCATCATCGCTTCCACCTTCACCAAACACTCCTCGTATTCCGCTTCAGGAACCGAATCGTACACGATCGCTCCGCCTACCTGGGCCGAAACATAGCCTGTGGCGGCATTGTATAAAATGCTGCGGATCACTACATTGAAATCAAAATTGCCATCAGGAGAGAAGTATCCAACTGCTCCGGAGTACAGTCCGCGCCGGGTTTGTTCATAACGTTCGATGAGTTCCATGGCCATGACCTTGGGTGCGCCCGTCATGCTGCCCATGGGAAAGCAGTCACGCAGGGAGTGTAATGCGATTAGGTCATTGTGGTCATTAGTCATTAGGTCATTAGGGTTGTTCCTAGTATCAGTCAATGACCCCAATGACTCTAATGACCCCAATGACCCACTCACTGTCGAGATCATCTGATGGACCGTGGCAAAAGTGTAGATGCCACAGAGTTCTTCCACCCTTACTGAACCGGGCAGGCAGTTGCGCGAAAGGTCGTTGCGCACCAGATCCACGATCATGACATTTTCTGAGCGATCTTTTTCACTATTGGCCAATTCCTGCCGAATTTGTTCGTCTTCTGCTGCGGTTTTGCAACGACGGCGGGTGCCTTTAATGGGCTGAGTGATCAATTTTTGACCAGATTTCTTTAAAAAACGCTCCGGACTGGCAGAAAGCAAATAGCGGTCCCGCCAGCGCAAAAAAGTAGTGAATGGTGCTTTCCCGATTTCGTTCAATCGTTCAAAAACTGTCACTGGATCGAGCTTTGCGTTTTCTGCAAAAAACTCCTGACAGAAATTCATCTCGTAAATATCCCCGCCTGCAATATGCTGTCGGATGGTTTCCACAGATTCCAAATAGTCGGATCGGGAGATGCGTGGATGAAGTTTGGCCCCGGTGTTTGCCCCTTTTGCAGGTTTGTATTTGGCTGTTTTAATTGCTGCATAAACCTCCTCCGGCATCCGATCCAGGGATTGGATTTCCAAGAAATACGAAACCCCTGTACTTTCTAAAAACCCCACAGGTTTTATGCCGGCCACGGTTTTGGGTCGAAAAAAACCCATATCCGACAAGCCAATGCCATCATAATTTTGACTGGAAAGTTGTTCCAGCTCGTTTTTTAGATCATAGCCGAAAAAGCCAAAGACCCAGTCTTTTTTGCCTTGGCGAAAGTGCTCTAATTGTTCAAATGCGCCGCCAGCGTTTGCCTCCAACATCTCCACCGCATCTGCTGCTGCGAGGCATTCCCAAGATAGACCTCGGAGGTCTTCGAAGACCTCCGAGGTCCCCAAGCCGTGGCTATCCAAATAAACCCCCAATTCATAACCAGCCACCCAATTAAGCAGTTGTTTTTTCCAAAATGCAAGGTCTTCGATCGGGAAAGTAGCCGTTTGGCGCATTAATCAATCAATTCTAAAAACTCGGAAAGTATCATGGCCGTTGCACCCCACACGGGTCGGTCTTCGATCATAAAACAAGGTACTTCTCGAACTAATAATTGGCCGCCTACCTTCACATCGGCAATGGCGCGAGAGCCAAGGTCTTGAAAATATCCCAATGCAGGAGAAAACACTTGTTCTACTTCGCCCGGTTGCAATTGGAAGGATGGGGGCGTTTGCAGCAAACCCACAAATGGACGGACCACAAAATTACTGACGGGGATGTAAAGATCGGTCATTTCTCCCAGTACCTCCACTTCTTCAGGCCTGATGCCGATTTCCTCCTTTGCTTCGCGCAACGCTGTATAAGCAAAGCTACCGTCGCCCTCGTCATATCGGCCCCCAGGGAAACTGATTTGTCCGCTGTGCCGGTCGCGCGGGTTTTCGGTTCGGCGGATGAGCGCTGTACGCCAGGTTCCGTTTTCTTCCCAGAGGGAAATGAGCACACAGGCAATTTTTGCATTATCGGGCGGATTGAGTCTGTTTTTGAGTTCTTCAACCCGATGTGCAAAGGCCATTTTAAATTGTGCCGGCCTGCCCGGTAGCGGGGCAGCCAGGCGCTGGCGGAGCGATTGGATAAATGGAATTGTGTCTATCATTTCGAATGCAAAGTAACCAAGGATGGCATCGGAAAGTTGCGGTATCACAGGCTAATCGTTGTAAAATCGAGATCGGTCTATTTTTTCATGGCCCATGTGCCGAATTTGTCGGTAATTCGTGCGTTGTTTGATTCAATAATTGGCTAAAAATTTTTTGCGAAATAATTTTCGCTCTGCCCGAATATGAAACACGTAGTTAAAGACACGGTTTTGCTCGATGTGAACGTCCAATCTTTTGAATATCAAAAGGGCAAACCGATCCTGAAAAATATCCACGAAAAAGTGTATGATATCGTCCGACCTGACATGTCGCAAGGGCAAGTGGTGGCCATTCTAGGGCCTTCGGGTATCGGGAAATCAACCCTGTTTGAAATAATTGCGGGGCTGCGCGCACCTAATGAAGGCGCTGTACAAACCTATGATTCCACACAACAAGGCCTCGTGCCCGTGCGTGCCGGTCTTGTGGGCATGGTGTATCAATCCTATGAATTATTTCCGTTTCTCACTGTACGCGGACAACTGGAACTTGGAATGTCAAAAGGCAACCTGAAGGGCGCAGAAGCAATAGAAAAAGTTGATTTTTATCTTGACCATTTCAAGTTGAAGGAACACAGCCGAAAATATCCAAACGAACTTTCAGGTGGACAACGCCAGCGCCTCGCCATCGCGCAACAACTCTTGTGCAGCAACATGTTGCTTCTGATGGACGAACCCTTTTCTGGCCTCGACCCACTCATAAAAAACAGCATTTGCGAACTGATCGCCGATGTAGCGCAAATGGACGAACACATGACCATCCTGATCGTTTCGCACGACATCGAACCAACCCTCTCCATCGCTGATACGGTCTGGCTTATGGGCAAAACGGAAGACAATTCCTCTACCATTGTCGAAAACATCAACTTGCTTGATTTAGGCCTTGTTTGGCGCAAAGACATCCGCGAAGACAAAGCCTTCCGCGAATTGGTGTACAACGTGACCAAACGGTTCGGCGAACTCAGCGGGAAAAATTAAATGTTAACTATGAACTATGAACTATGATGTATGAACTATGTGTATCAAATCGTTTATACATCATAGTTCATAGTTCATAGTTTAACCTTTTTTCTGTCCCAATAATTCTGTTCATCCACTTCGTCCAGTAGTGTAAGGTAGTGGGTATAGCGCAATTCGCTGACTTCTCCGCGTTCGAGCGCGGCCTGGACGGCGCAATTGGGTTCGTTGTTGTGCAGGCAAGCACCGCCAAAACGACATTCAGAGGATAGTTTGAAGAATTCGCGGAAACTATGGGCAATATTGGTTTTGTCCTTGTAATTGAACCCCAAAACCTTGATTCCCGGTGTATCAATAAGGTTTCCTCCAAAACTTAGGGGGAACATTTCTGCGAAAGTAGTGGTATGCTGGCCTTTACCTGAATAATCGCTGATCTCTCCTGTTCGCAGTTCGAGCTGCGGCTGGATGGCGTTCACGAGGGTGCTTTTCCCTACGCCCGATTGGCCGCTCATGAGCGTGGTTTTGTCTTTCAGAATGGTTCTCAATTCCTCCAAGCCCTGCCCAGTGATGGTAGATGTGAGCAAGCAAGGGTAGCCGATCCCTTCGTACAAGGTTTTCATTTCTCCAAACCTTTCCATGTCCTCTTGATCGTACAAATCAGCTTTGTTGAATACGATGGTGACGGGTATGTCGTCGCGTTCGACCATGACTAAGAAACGATCTATAAAGCCGGGCTTGAGCATAGGTTCTACCACGGTAACGATTAGCACGGCCTGATCTATATTGGCTGCGAGCAGATGGAGGTCGTGTTTTCGACGCGGTGATTGCCGAATGACATAGTTTTGGCGCGGAAGTATTTTTTTGATGAGTCCCTCCTTTTCGCCCTCAGGATGGACTTCCACCAGGTCGCCTACGCCTACCGGGTTGGTAAGGGGGATATCGTCGAGCCGGAATTTGCCGACAATGCGGCATTTCAACACCTCTTCGCTGTTGTTGAGCCGAACACTGTACCAGCTGCCCGTAGATTTGATAACGGTTCCTGTTTGCATAAACGGTGGCGCGAAATTCATTTCGCAAGCGCACTATGAAAGCCAAAGACACGCTTTGGTTTCCAATACGGGCGCAAAACTCGGAAAAGAGCGGGTTAGTTCCCTTGAAAAAAGGGACACTTTTTGAAAAAGTGTCACGTCTGTACTTCTTCTTATCTTTGACCGGACAAAATCAGGCCTTTATGCTGAAAGAACTTCACATTTCGAACTACCGTCTTTTTGACGACCTGACCATTCCCGAACTTAGGCAGGTAAATCTTATTGCGGGGAAGAACAATACGGGCAAGACTGCGCTGTTGGAGGCGTTGAGGATTTGGGCGGCGAGAGGGGGAAGCACAACCATAAATCACTTATTGAAAGTTCGGGGAGAGTTTACTCCATCGAGATATGATTCCTATGACTTTTTGTTTCCAAAAAATAAATTAGAAAAAAACGGAAGCCTGACGTTGGCCATTAATGAGTTAAGGATCAAGGAAAAATCTCGTGTAAATATGGAATCCCGTTTCAGTGTCGAATGGGCAAACTCCGAACAAGAAGATCTCAACCCAAATATTACCGCTGATTTTCCTCAAGACAAGCCCATTTTCGTTCCTTTTAACAATGAGCACTTTCCAATTCAAAACCTATGGGAGGAAATCGTGGCTAGGCCGCTCGAAGATGAAGTAGTAGATATTCTCAAAATAGTGGAGCCTCGACTACGCAGGATTCATATAAATGGAGAGAACAGCAAGGTTTTGCTAGAAGGCAATCTCGAGCCCGTACCGCTCAAAAGCCTCGGGGAAGGCACCAGCCGTCTGCTTTGGCTTGCAGTAGCGTTGGTTAGTGCAAAGAAATCAATGCTCCTCATTGACGAATTCGAGGCCGGCCTCCACCATTCCGTACAA
>JBJXGO010000107.1:0-22264 GCA_046160345.1 Saprospiraceae bacterium | reverse complement strand
GTCAGCGTGCTCTATTGGCAACGATTTGGTACGAAGCCTGACGAAAAGAGTTAGCCCGCTGCAAAGTCCGCTGCAAAGTGGACAGCGCGATAACGCCAAACCGCGAGGGGCGGCGAAACCTGCCAATTCCGGGCGGGGCGGGGCAGGGAACGGTTGGCAAGCGGAACGGACGTGAACCTTTGTCAGATGCCCCGTTACTTAGGCTTGGCGAAATGAGCATTGTACGCAGCCCTTTTGTGTGGGGAGCGGAAACGCCAAGGATAAAGAATCAAGGGGTACGGCAGCCCGGCTAGGCCGCTCAGGGCTCGCAGTCGCTTCCCGACGACGGTTGGGTCGAAAATTCCCCCGGGGTAGAGAAGGTCGCTAAACCAACCACCGTATGCGGAGCGGAACGCGGTAAGCCCGTAGGGGTCTCATCGGAGGGCGGTCGCAAGATAGCCTCGAAGGGAGTAGAAAGGGAGCAATCCCCGACAACGCCCCTGCGGGTAGAGGATGACGGAAAAAGCGAATGCCGGCCTGTAACGGGCCGGACAAATGCCGGACACAACACTCTGTGCAAGAAACGTTTGTGCGATGGCATTGCACGAAAGTGCGCCCACTTCCGTCGGGTGAATCCCGGCGAGAGAACTTGTAGAAGACATGGTGAAAAAAAATCTATAATCCACCCACCATGGACGGAAAGCACACAGATGCCCTCCCCGCGCTGCCCAAATCATACGTGATGCCGGGGCTGGGCAATGCGTCCGTCACCGGGCAACACGCATGGCACCTTGCAGATTGGGGCAAAGTCACGCGCCCGGTCAAGTCCCTGCGAGTGCGTATCGCCGAGGCATACCGGAACAAGCAGTACAGAAAGATGAAGGCGTTGTAAAATGTTCTGTATCTTTCGCTGACCGCCAAAAGCACCGGGATGCCGCGCCCCTTGAGCGGGGCGTTGTGATAGGCCTGAGCCGGATGCGGTGAAAGCCGCACGTCCGGTTCTTTGGGGGGGAAAGCCCGGAAACGGGCTTACCTACCCGACTACATGGCGGCTACCGCCGCCCCGCAAATCCTACGCTCGCCGCCACGTAGCCCCGCACACGTTCACTTTCCCACCACCACCTTCTCTACCCTCAATCCCATTTCGGTTAAAATTCTCAACTGATAAGTTCCTGCTGGCAATAGTTTTAAATCCAGCGGGATATTCTGTTCTGTCACGTGCTGCAGGGTCCAGTTACGGAGTGCCTGGCCAAGCGGGTCGATCAAAAGCAGCTGAATCGTTTGTGCTTTTGGAAAAGCCACCGCAAGCCAGGCTTTTTCATGGGCCGGATTGGGGAACACTTCCGTGAAAATATCACTGGTAAGTTCCTGGTTTCCAACCGTTTCTGTAAGGGTGAAATCAAAAGAAGCCGTACATCCGTTGGAATCGGTGATGCGCAGCTGGTAATTGCCTGTGGGAGCGTTAGTGAGATCCTCTGAATTGACAAACGGGATGCCGTTCTGCAGCCAAACAAAGCTGAATTGTCCTGTACCTCCAGTTACATCGAGAAAAACCGCCCCATCGCTTTGGCCCTGGTGCGGCTGTACAATGCTGGTAGGCAGGGCTGTTATTGCCAGGGGATTTTCGAGGGTATCTGTTAAACTCAGCGTGCATTCCAGGGCATCGGTTACGGTTAGGCTGTATTCGCCAGCAGGGAGCATGCTGAGTTCAGTTGTGGTGGCCGTATTTGACCACAGGTAGGTATAAGGCCCCGTACCGCCCGTTACGATCGCTGTCAAGCTGCCGTTGGCGGCGTTGTGACAGTTGGGTTGCAGAGCAGTAAGTGTCCCGGTAACGGCACAAACGATCGCTTCACAATCATCTAAGGTGCCGGCCAAGGATCGTTCGCAGCCAATTGCATCATTCACCACTACGAGATAAGTTTCGCCAGACGCCAGTATTTGGCCGTTGGGGGTTCCGCTGTAGGTGTAGGGAGGGATACCGCCCTGTGCTTCGATTTTAATTTCCGAAACGTTATTGCTCACACATTTTTCGGTCACTTTCAAAACAAGCGGTTCAAAGGGCGGCAATTGCGCGCCGTCCAAAATTTGCAGGCAAAATGTGCCGGTCAAAGGCCCGGAGGCAGCCACTTGGGAACCAACCTGAACATAATAAATTTCTCCAGCAGACAGTGCTCCCAGGGTCAAAAAACCGTCGCAACGCAAGGGGTTATCTGCACAAAGCACGTTTTGAAAATTCCCACAATTGCCCTTCCAAATTGCTAACACATGGGGAAATTCAGCTCCTGTATTTAGACGAACCGAACCGGAATTGGGCGCCACAAAACTATACCACACGTCGCTGCCCAATGTAACCACACAAGGCGGAACCAGTCCGGAAAAACTGGCGCCTGCATTGCTGCCATCCGTGCAAGCGCCGCCAATATTGACCGGAATGGCCGAATCGCATTGGTCGTTGGCGGGAGCATCGAGGTTTTTCTTCACAATTTGCGGACAAAGGGAACCTTCGACCGTGGCAAAGGACCCGGAAATTTGCACAAAGTAAGTATCGCCTTCATTCAGGTCTGAAAGTTCGAGCAAACGGCCTTTGTGGTTAGAGGCCAGTTCGGTCAGGGTGTCACAATTTCCCGTATAAACCGTGATAATATCGGAAAAATCGGCATTGGTTCTGATCTCCAGGACCTCCTTGGCGGCCAGGGCGGGAGCGATGAAACGATACCACACATCGTGCCTGGCCAGTTCGTTCAGTGCCGGCAAATCGGCGGATGTAGCGGCATTTAAATTGTTGGTATTGAGGCAAATAGCATCAATTTCAAGCGGAATAGCCGTGCTGCAATTATCATTGACAGGTAAAGTCGGCGGAGCGGCAACCGGATTCACGGCAATGCAAAAATTGCCCCTTGAAACGCCGAACCCGCCTTCCTGTCCGCTCACTCTAAAATAGTACAGCGTGTCCTTCTGAGCCTGGAAATAGGTGTTTTCGCCGGTAAAACCATGTTCGTCGCGGTTGTTGCAAATTACCCATTGAGGCGTGCTGCAATCGCCGGTAAAAACACTGACCACATCGTTATAATCCGCCTGGGTAGTGATCTTGGCCGTACCGCTGAAATCTGCGGTCCAACTCAACCACAAGCCTCCCGAACTTTTGTTTGTACACGGAGGGTTCGGGCCGTCGAACAAGGCATTGCTTGTATTGGCCGGGATACAATTTGGGCCTGAAAGCATCTGAAAGGCATTCGTACAAAGGTCGTAGGCAGTTCCGGCGCCTGTTATTTTTACATTGTCAATGCCAACCCACCAGCCCCAGTCCTGGCCATCGTCATACTCAAAAACAACCCGCATCTGCTTTGAGCGGTACGGGGAGATATCCAGTGCTACAGGAATATAGTTTGAAAAATAAGGGCCGCCTACATCGCCCTGTGAAGCCCGGACAAAATACTCCTCACCGGTACCGTGCTCTACAAAAACGGAAATTTTTTCCTTGTAATATCGAAGTATTACGTCAAAATACAGGGTAAATTGTCCGAATTGAGCACCGTCAAACCAGGGAGAAACGAGCCGAATGACCGAAGTCGGTGTGTCGGCCCCTAAAAGATCGTCGTCAAAAAAGGCAAAGCAGGAGCCGTTCATCGAATTGCCACCGCTAAGGGCAGCGCCTTCGGTGATCAAGCCAAATTTCCAATCGTCCACGCCGGTCAATATCTGTGTTTCCCAACCCGAAGGTTTACCACAACCATTAAAAGTTTCAAGCACCACATTCGTACCTTGTCCTTTCCCGATCACTGAAATATTGTCAACCCCTGCCCACCAATTGAAGCCATTGGCGTCATTATATCGAAAGATCAAGCGGGCGGAAGGGGATTGGGTCACCAGGGCGAGATCGAATACAAGGGTTTCAAAATCGTACAGGTTGCTGCCAGTGGTATGGTATTTGTCGTATCGACTGATCAAAGTTTCGGTAATGCCATCCGTTATCAGCACCTCAAAGCTTTCGTCGGCCTGGTCCCAATCACGGTAATGCACGTCCACTTTAAACTCGACCGTTGGGTGCTGCGAGGCATCGAAGGCGGGGGAAACAAAATCGATGATATAGGCCGGGGTTTGATCGCCGGTGCCATCATCATCAATGAAAAGAAAACACGAGCCGTTCATACTTTGGCCCAGGTTGTTGTTGTTTTGTACCGCATTGCCGACATACCAAACTGGATTTTGATTTCCGGTTATGTTCACTTGCCAGCCAGCCGGCAAAGCGCAGGTATCAAAATTTTCGGTAAAAAGAGCCACCTGTGCCGTGACAGGGCACATAAATAAGGCGAAAAAGATGGAAAATGCAACGAGATGACGCATATTTGTTCGTTTATTTTTCATGCGAAAGGTAGAACAGTGGCGCTGGAAACTGATGCCAAAAAAATTAAAAAGTTACAGAAGTACATTCTTTCGAAAAAAATTTGTGCGTTTGTAAAACAGGGGCATAAATTTGCCGCTATAGAAAACAGCGCACTCATCATTTAGTGTTCTGGATTATCAAAACCCAAACTCTCCCTGACCTTGGCTAAAAAACGCGTTGTCAAAGATTATGATGCCCTCGCAGAGGACATCACCATGCTGGTAAAGCAAAAATATCCCTCGGGGTATGCTGATCATCTTGTCACGTACAATGACAAGGAAGGCAAAAAGGTGTCGGCGCTACCGTTCGAGACCGATGACACCTATTATCTCATCCGAATGACCATCCTCGAAGCTAAGCGTATCGTCAAAGAAGACGACGACTTTGACGATGAAGGTCAATTAAAGGAAGAAATCGCTGACGTGGGGGTTGATGTGGACGTTGACGTGGACGATGAGTTCGACGGAGCGGGAGAAGACGATGATGATATGGACGACAGTTCGAGCGACGAGGATGACCACATCATCGTAACGCGCCGCCGTGACGAGGAGGATGCCCGCGATATTCCTGACGATTCGGATTATTGAGCTTTACTGCGCCCATTTGTCAATCCTTACTACCGCTTTAGGGTAGCCGTTGCGTTCGGCGGCACTTAAAAGGTCTGGCCGGTGAATTTTTTCAGCGGGAATGCCGGCAAGTTCGGGGCACCAGGTCTTAACAAATTCGCCTTGGGGGTCGTAATTCTTCGCTTGAGTTAAAATATTGAAATAGCGGTCTTCCCGAAGGTCGCTGCCCACCCCTGCAACATAATTCCAATTGCCCCAGTTGCTGCAGGGATCGTAGTCAATTAGTTGACTTTCAAAGTATTCTGCGCCGAGTTGCCAGTTTATCTTCAAATCCCGAACAAGGAAAGAGGCTACATTTTGCCGGCCCCGGTTGCTCATCCAACCCGTGGAGGCAAGTTCGCGCATATTGGCATCCACAAAAGGTACGCCTGTTTGCCCGGTCGCCCAGAGATCAAATTGCTCGCGGTTGTTTTTCAAATGGCGCAGGTCCTTTTCCTGGGTGCCTCCTTTTCTAAATATCCTGTTGCCGTATTTTTTGCCCATAAGTCGAAAAAAATCGCGCCAGAGCAATTCAAAAAACAGCCAATAAGTACTTTCATTGCTCAATCGTTCCCTTTCGTAACGTTTGAGTTCGTGATAAACGAATTTAGGGGACAGGCAGCCAGAGGATAGCCAGGGCGAGAATTTGGAGGAATAATCAGGTCCAAGAAGCCCATTGCGCGTTTCTTTATAATGGGCCACCTTATCCTTTTCCCAAAAATAATGACGAAGGCGGCGCAGGGCTTCCGTTTCCCCACCTTTTATTTCAAGCGCAGCTCGCGGGTCGGTTTCAAAGGGTTCAATCCCAAAATCCAGGAGGGTTGGCATTTCTCCATATTCGAGGTCCGAATGTAGTGGAGGGAAGGCCGAGGGCGAGTTAAGTGGTTCGCGAACGGGCGTGATATGCTCGGTCTCCTTGCGAAATTGCGTGAAATTATCGGGTGTATGTTGCACAGGAACCGGTAGATCCTGAGTGTGGTATAACATTTTTCCACGGGTGTAAAGCAATTCGACCCCAATGCCCCACAATTTTTGTTCTAATCCATCCTGCACCAGCACTTCTTCCTGGGTGCGCTCCCGGTTACAGATCACCCAGGAGGCTTTGACTTGTTGGGCCATCTCGGAAATGATGCTTTCAGGTCTCCCAATGCGCACCAATAATTTACCACCCAGATTCAGGATGTTTTGGCGCAGGTCAGTTACGCTCTCAATTAAAAAACGTGTGCGATATTTGCCCGTTTTGGGGAATCCAAACCGAGTTTCGCCCAGGAAAACGCGGTCATCAAAAACATAAACAAGAATTACTTCTTCAGCCATCCGCAGGGCGGTGACGAGGGCTTCGTTGTCATGGAGGCGTAGGTCTTGCCGAAACCAAACTATGGCACGTCTTTTCATATCCGTTTAAACTTTAAGCACGGCCTTTTGTTTGGCAAAATCAGGTTTATTTGCAAGCGTTTTATGGCAAAAAAAGAAAACAATCACAATATCAGCACACTATTGCGACGTATCAAGAGCAAGCCTTTGGATCGTGAGCTGGGTTTTGGTAAAAACGTGACCTTGAATGGCCGTTTGATGAATCAGGATGGCTCTTTTAATGTTTTCAGGGAACCCATTGGTCGCTTTGACAATATTTATTACCACCTCGTCACCATGTCCTGGCGGCGATTCCTTTTTTTGATATTCAGTTTTTTCCTCCTGCTCAATATTTTGTTTTCATGTATTTACCTGCTCATTGGCGTAGAGCATTTCAATGGGGTAACCCTAGGCAGTGTTGAACACAATTTTATGCAGGCATTCTTTTTCAGCAGCCAAACCCTGACCACGGTTGGATACGGACATATCAGCCCTAACGGGTTGACCATCAGCATAGTAGCATCTTTTGAATCCTTTCTCGGGCTGCTTGCTTTTGCATTAATGACCGGATTGTTGTACGGTCGGTTTTCCCGGCCCAGTGCCAGGATTGTTTTTAGTGAAAATTTACTGGTTGCACCTTACAAGAGCGGAAACGGACTGATGTTCCGGATGGGAAACGGCAGGAAAAGCGAGCTCATTGAAACCGAGGTTCAGGTGCTCATGGCGTTCAACCAAAGAGAGGAAGATGGCTCCCTCACCCGAAAATTTTACCCTTTGGGACTGGAAATCAACAAGATAAATTTCTTTTCGCTCTCCTGGACCATAGTGCATGCCCTGGACGAAAACAGTCCAATATTTAATTTTTCAAAACAGGATATACTGGACGCAAACGCCGAAATAATGGTGTTGGTAAAAGGCACCGACGAGACCGCACAACAAATCGTTCATGCCCGAAGGTCCTATTCCGGCGATGAAATTGTATGGAATGCACGATTTATGCCCGTAATTGAACATGGGTTGAACGGAGTGCCCAAAGTGCTGACGAAGCGGATGGGGTCACATGAGCTGCTGGATAATATTTCAGAATAAATCAAACCTCAGCAAACTGTTACCTTCGCCGCACAAACGGCCCAGAACCATTATTCCCAGCTGCAATTTAACGTGAAAAAAGATACGCTACAGCAACTTACTGCCGCTGCTCAAGACCGCATTCTCATTATTGACGGTTCTATGGGGGTTTTTTTGCAGTCCTACCAACTGCCCGAGTCAGATTTTCGCGGCGAAAGGTTCAAGGATCACCACCGGGAACTCAAAGGCAATTATGACGCGCTTTGCCTCACCCGTCCGGATATTATCGAAGGCATTCACCTCAAATACCTTGAAGCAGGGGCAGACATTATCGAGACCAATACATTTAACGCCACTTCCATATCCCAGGCTGATTTCGAAATGCCCGAAGGCGTTTGCTACGATATCAATAAGGCCGCCGCTGAAATTGCTCGCAAGGCAATTGCAAACTATGAGATAGTTCATCGTTCATCGTTCATCGATCATCGTTCAAGAAAATTTGTGGCAGGCGCCCTCGGCCCGCTCAATAAAACCCTGAGTCTAAGTCCAGACGTAAACGATCCCGGCTATCGTACCATCACCTTCGATGAGGCAAAGAACGCTTACGCCGAACAAGTCAGGGGGCTTATAGATGGTGGCGCCGACCTCATTTTGGTAGAAACAATTTTCGATGTACTGAACTGCAAATCAGCGATTTACGCAATAGAAGAAGTGTTTTCTGAAAAAGGCTTTCGGCTACCGGTCATTGTTTCCGGAACCATTACCGATGCCTCTGGCCGGACACTTAGCGGGCAAACCGTGGAGGCATTTTGGATCTCGATCAAGCATGCCAAACCATTTGCAGTAGGCCTGAACTGCGCTTTGGGCGCCGAAGAAATGCGGCCATACCTGGAAACCTTGTCCGGTATTGCTGATTGTTTTATCAGCGCTTATCCCAATGCCGGTCTTCCGAACGAGTTTGGTGAATACGACCAAACAGCGCATGAAATGTGCGTTTTTATGGAAGATTTTGCACGATCGGGTTTTGTAAATATAGTTGGCGGATGCTGCGGAACTACCCCTGACCATATCCGGCACATTGCAGCACATGTAAAAAAATATCCCCCGCGCCAGCCTAAAGAATGGGCAGCAGGGTATTCAAAATACGCTGGTTTGGAGCCGCTTATCGTTAGGGAGGACACCAATTTTGTGAATATCGGGGAGCGGACCAACGTAACAGGTTCTGCTAAATTTGCAAAACTCATCAAACAGAACAACTATCCGGAAGCGCTCAGCGTAGCACGGCAACAGGTAGAGGGCGGGGCACAGATCATAGACGTGAACATGGACGAAGGGCTTCTGGATTCGGAGGCGGCTATGGTAAAATTTTTGAACCTTATGTCAGCCGAGCCAGACATTGCCAAATTGCCGGTAATGGTGGACTCTTCAAAATTCCACGTAATTGAAGCTGGTTTGAAATGTTTGCAGGGCAAAAGTATCGTCAACTCAATTTCGATGAAGGAAGGCGAGGCAGAGTTTGTCCGTCAGGCCAATATTTGCCGACGCTTCGGGGCGGCAGTGGTGGTCATGGCTTTTGACGAGCAGGGACAGGCTGATACCATTGACCGAAAGGTGTCTATTTGCCAAAGAGCCTACAAGATCCTCACAGAACAAATTGGTTTTGACCCGACCGACATCATTTTTGATCCAAATATTTTTGCTGTAGCAACCGGAATAGAAGAACACAACGAGTATGCCATCAACTTCATTGAGGCAACACGGATTATTAAGGCCACTTGTCCGGGAGCAAAGATATCGGGCGGCGTGAGCAATCTTTCTTTCTCTTTTAGGGGGAACAATCACGTCAGGGAAGCCATGCACTCGGCATTCCTTTATCACGCCACCCTGGCTGGCATGGATATGGGCATCGTGAATGCCGGGATGCTAGAAGTGTACGAACAGATCCCTAAAGATCTGCTGCAACGTATTGAGGATGTGCTGTTTAACCGCCATCCTGATGCCACCGAAGAATTGGTGAAATTAGCTGAATCCTTCAAGGAAACGGGAGGAAAAACTATTGGCGAAGACCTCAGTTGGCGCAATGCCACCGTACAAGCACGACTCACGCATGCGCTCGTGCGGGGCATTGACAAGTATGTGGAAGAAGACACCGAAGAAGCCAGGAAACAATACCCTGCCCCGCTCCAGGTTATAGAAGGGCCCTTAATGGACGGTATGAATGTGGTGGGTGATTTGTTTGGTTCTGGAAAAATGTTCCTTCCGCAAGTCGTAAAATCCGCCCGTGTAATGAAAAAAGCGGTGGCTTACCTGCAGCCCTTTATCGAAGCAGAAAAAGGGGGCCAGGTTACGGCCAAGGGAAAAATACTGATGGCAACCGTAAAAGGCGACGTTCACGACATCGGCAAAAACATTGTCGGAGTGGTGCTTGGGTGTAACAACTACGAAATCGTGGACCTTGGCGTTATGGTGCCCGCGGACAAAATACTAAAAGCTGCCATCGCCGAAGGTGTGGATGTGATCGGACTTTCAGGACTCATAACACCCTCGCTGGACGAGATGGTGCATGTTGCCAAAGAAATGCAGCGCCTCGACATGAAAATCCCGCTCCTCATTGGCGGCGCTACCACTTCCAAAACCCATACGGCGGTTAAAGTGGAACCCCATTACCAAAACGCTCCCGTTGTCCATGTACTTGATGCAAGCCGCTCCGTGTCAGTGGTAAGCTCGCTTTTGACCAAAAACAAATCAGAAAACGAAGCATTTGTGGAAAGGACCAGGCTGGAGTACGAACAAATTCGCGTACAACGCGCAGGCCGGCAGGCATCCAAGCAATACCTGACACTGGAACAGGCACAAGCCAACAAATTGAAACTGGATTGGGAAAGTTATACTCCTCCAAAGCCCAATTTTACGGGCATCAAGACCTTTGAAAATTATCCACTCGAAGAATTGACAAAATATATTGACTGGACGCCATTTTTTCAAAGCTGGCAATTGGCGGGAAAATTTCCGGCCATTTTGGAAGACGATGTTGTGGGCCTGGAAGCGAAAAAACTGTTTAAAGATGCTCAGGCGATGCTTCGTCAGATCATAAATGAAAAATGGCTGGAGGCAAGGGCTGTGATAGGCATTTTTCCGGCAACTTCGGTGGGGGATGATATAATAGCTAACGTCGGAAGGGTTAACGTCGGAAGGGCTTTAAGCCCTTCCGACGTTGTAAAACTCCACCATCTGCGCCAGCAAAACCTGAAAGCACCAGGACAAGCTAATTTCTGTCTTTCCGATTTTGTTTCGCCCCATGGCAACGATCATATAGGGAGTTTTGCAGTTACTGCCGGCATTGGTATCGAAAAATGGGTGGAGCGATTTGAAAAGGCCAACGACGACTATGCTGCTATCCTCCTAAAATCTTTAGCCGACCGATTGGCTGAAGCCCTGGCCGAATGTATGCATGAACGGGTGCGCAAAGAATTTTGGGGCTATGTGCCCGACGAAGACCTTGACAATGACAAACTTGTAGATGAAGCCTATCAAGGTATCCGGCCTGCCCCGGGTTATCCGGCCTGCCCGGAACACACCGAAAAAAGGACGCTCTGGCAATTGCTCGATCCGGAAAATAATGCCGGAATTCAGCTTACAGAAAGCTGTGCCATGTACCCAGCTGCTTCCGTATCAGGCTGGTATTTTAGTCACCCGAAGTCAAAATATTTTGGGCTTGGCCAAATTGGAAAAGACCAGGTAAGCGATTACGCACGCAGGAAAGGCATGTACATTGCAGAAGCGGAGCGTTGGCTGGCGCCCGTGTTGAATTATGATGTATAGTAAAGTGTAAGGTTTTAAGTGGTTAGTATTGAAGGTGTTAACACTGATCGGTACGAATCATGATATTTTAGTTTGTTGCACTTTATTTTGCCTGCCATTAAATCCACCCAGTGAAACCTAAACTTAAATTACGGTTTCACCGGGTTAGTACATAATTGTGCCAAGATGGATACTACAGCGGCAATGCTGAGTACCGTTCAATAAATGCTTTTAACTCATCCACCTTGCCTGAGTAAATCCAGGTTAATAAATAGTGGTTCTCAAGGACTTATCCTACCGACTGATGAAAATCAACAATCACAACAAGCGCATATTATTTTTATTTCAGTAGAATACGCCAAAACCAAATAAACCTCGTCTAATTTCTCAATACCCTCCGGGAAAAGGAAAACCCCAAAAGGTTTAGCATTTCCATGGGGAAGCGGTCCCAGTTTCGCACGCATGGTTCCATGATACAAGTCCGGCCATTCCTTGCTGCGTACGCAATCAATTTCGATGATGTCTACATCGCACTCATCCGGCAGCAAGTCTGCAAAAGCAGGATCAACTTTGAATTGTACTGTCATACCATCGCTTGGGCAAGGGTTGCAGGTTTCAAAGAATATATCCAGTCCGTCCACCCAAACCTTCTGATTTCCGGGCAGATATGGGAACATGGACCTGTTCAGCGCAAGGCGAAGTTCTTTCCGCTTTTTTTCATCGGATTGGAACAGATACCACGCATCGGTCATTTCCTGTTTCACATCGAAAAGTCGCAATCCATCACCCGGGAGGTGTTTTTGAGCGCAATCATTGGCGGCTTTTCTCAATAAATCGCCTCCTTCACGTGCTGTGTAATTCAGATGCATTACCACATCCGTGAGTGTGCTCATATCGAAGAAATTGTTTTCGTGCGGAAGTTCAAGCCTCCAGCGGCTATCAGTTCCGGCGAATTCAAATGGCAAATAACGATCATCGCGGAAATTCAATTCAAACATACCTGAATCCTGTTGTCCTGTAGAAGTGGCAATGGCTTCGGTAGTTGCATACAAATTTACAAAGCGTGAATCATCCGGGATGGTTTCATATCCATTGGAACAATCCGGTTTGGAGCAACATTTTTCACTATGGATCAACTTAGGACTTACTCTGGTTTTGCTGCTCAGTAAAGTGAGCCTGGCATTGATACTGGTATATGGACCGGCCACACTAGGAAGGGTCACTGTTACATTCTTGACTCGACGCATATAATGCCCGGGTTTGTCCAGATCAAACAACCATTCAGGCAACTCGATCTCGCAATACCCTGTTTCCCGAAGGCGAAGTAGTTGGACCGGATCGTGCATACGCAGCGAAATATGTTTGGTGATCTCGTATTCACGCGTATTTTCGTCGTAATACGCCTTGTCCATCTGTTTCAAAGCTAAGGAAAGGCGTTCACCGGCGAGGAGTCCTTCATGCAGATTGTCCCAAAGGTCATTCGGAATGAAGTTTCTCGCTAAATGCCCCCGCTCAAAGTTGAAAGCGCGTTGTGCCTGACGGGCGCAATGCAAGGCCAGTTCGTACATCTTGTAATGCAAAGCAGCAGTTTCCTGTTGCATCCAGAGGTATAATGCATGATTGGTAAACTTATCTCTAAGGAAATCATGCACTTCCGATGCATTTTCGATTTGCTGCTGGTGGTTGTTCAATTCCAGCAAGGCGATATCTCTACGCCGCTCGGCGGCAAGAATCTGCCTTTCTATTTGATGGATTTCAATGGTCAGGACATCTACCTGATGCTTCCACTCCGCTTCTCTTCTCTCCCAGCCGGCCCTGGTGAGCTCAAGGTTGCCATTGCTGCTATGTTTCTCCGCAATCCCATTCAGGTACCTTGCTACTGTTTGAAACAACGCTTCGGCTAATTTGGTGCCTACAGGAATGTGTGTCAAAGTAATGGGGAACCCGGCATAAATATCCGGAACCACCTGCATGATGCCGGCAGATACTTCCGCCACTTTGGCAGCATCACGTAAGCCCTGAGAGATCAAAGAATCGGTAACATATTGTATTTCCCCACTGATTAAACCAACGGCAATTAAATCCTTATAATACTGTAGGCGAGTCATCGCAATTTCTTTGGTCTTGTATAAAGCCTGAACTTGCCAATCGGATTCTCTCCATTGCAACTGCCTTACTTCCTTGGTCAATTCTAGCAATTGCCGCTCGTGGGTCGTCCTCATGTAACTGAGATATTCAGCGTCCATTTTTTCATACGCATTGAGCAATGCCCCACCGAGACTTCGTACTTCTCCGGTAATTTCCTGGGCTTTCTGGATCAACACCATAAAGCGATAAGGGCTTTGCGGATTGCACCATTCGGTTTCATCCCAGCAATAGGCATCGTTTGTTTTCCAGCATTCCCGGAGATGGCTGTCGCCGAAATAAGGCATGTCCAGATTTGGCCGGCCGTTTTTCAAACGTTTGGCATTGATACAGGCATGGATCAGGCTCAGGCGGTCGTCAATACAGGTATACAGACACAACAAACGGGGGTTCAAGGGAGCACATTCAGGCTTGAATGCGGCGAGGAGCAGATCATAAGTTACGTCTGTTTGCACCACAAGATTCTGGGGTGTTTCTCCTAAAATCCTTGCCGCTGTTTCAAATATTAGTCGCGCTTGCTGGAATGCTTCCGGTGTATTTTTACGCATGAGCGCATCGCCCCATTGAAGCATCGTCTCCAGATAATGAAGCAATACAGCCCGGTTTTTTGCTTCGGCCTCACTTACCGGATTGCTTGCACAACAACAGTTGCCGGGAACGACCACCTCCTTTTTGACAGGACCAGTAGGTGTTTGTATAATTATGAATTCTATGGACTCTGGCAGGCATTCTTGCCAGGTGTTATCGCTGACAAGTGGCTGGTATGCGATTTCATACCATTTCAAAGCGGCCTCAAACTGACAATGCGCTCTCAGGTGTCCGGCTACTGCAAGTGCAGGGGAGTACATGGATGGCGGGAGCAGGGGTGCACCCGGATCGAAGAAGGCAAAATACGGGAATGCAACCATCCCGCCCACCAGCGGAGGGGGAACAGAAGCGACTACTTCTGGCAAAATTATGGCTTCATCCGGGGCCATGTCGTACCGGAATCCTGGAGGAGGCGTGTTGGGATACCCGGCTTCCGGAATCGGTTTAAGGCCTCCTGTTACAGTAAAATATAGCGAATCTCCTTGTCTGCCGGTCAAAACAAGATCTGCAGTATTTAGGGAACTGACACGCACGCCCTCATAAGACTGTCGCGGCTGTTGGAATTCTCCATTGTGTACTCTACACCAATGTAATTCCACCATTGGATCGGAATTCCATTGAAGCAAGCCGGGAAGTTTATCCTCTCTTTGCCAATCGGAAACACCGAACTCTTCCGTCTTGCCCCAATCAGGATTTTGTTCCTTCGCCTTGAAATATTCAGAAGGCTCGATCCAGAAATAGTATTCATCCATCAGGGCTTCATGTTCATGCCCACAGGCCTTGCAACACGTATCTTCCTCCTGTCCGCTGCATTTTGCTGTAAAGGATGTATTTGCAGATGGAATACCTGAGGCAGCAACCCGGATGAACTTTCGTCCCAGGCGAACCGCTGCTTCCAACCAAAGTGGGAATGTGCCCTGACTTTGCAATATCCCGGTTCCTGCAACGCTACTCAAAGCATTTGACCCAGCGGCGATGCCGGGGATAGAGCCGGGAATGTTGCTGTTAGCCTTCATCTCCATAGGAGCCAGCCAATTGGGCCGTGCATGGCGGTCGGGCGTACCCATCAAACCCAAACCGTCTCTGTCAGGAGAAATCATGTCAATGGTGGACGGTTGTCTGTGTTGTAATAGTGTAATTCCGTTGTGTCGGGGCGGGCGAATTCCATTCCAGTAAGCCAAGCCACCGGGTACCGGCACGGTCAGGGTCGCTTCCCTTAATTTTTCTTCCAAAAACTGGAACGTTTCTGACTGCTTGGCTATCTCAAGTTCTATCCATTCGGCCCAGTTTTCCTGATAAATATGGCGGCGTTTGCAACTTTCCCAGAGCCTGAAACTGTCAAAATGCCTATCCCAGGCGGAAATAAAGTCCGCAGTAACCACAAACCCCGGTTCAAGCCCCAAGCGGGCTCGCCGAACGAACAGTTGCAAGGCGCTCACGGCCTCCTCAATTCTGGAGGCTTTTTGACAAAGACCTGTCTCTACATCCTGCAACAATAATTCACTAAGGTGTTTTGCCTGGGTTGCAAACCCGCCCCAGGGTAAGGGCACTCTGTTGAGATGCGTCAAATAAGCCACCAGGGCATTTCTGCCTCGTAACCGAAGTCCGTCATTTAAACATTTGATATCGGCATAACGCAATGGTGCTGTGTTCTCTATGCACCCGTCGCGGTAGAATTGCGTCAGGTTCATATTTCCGGTCATGGTTGCTTCGTAGGTTTGAAATACATTTGGGTTGAGCGATGCCCAAAGATCCGGCCTGGCTTTTCGGATATCTGCGCTGAAAAAACAACACTCCAGTTTTCTCAACCACACTTCAGATTTCCAAGCCCTCACGGCCCAGCGATCATCGTCGAGGTCATCAGAATGGGGCGCGCTGTTCAATTCGTACAAATTAGGGTTGTCATTATACCGCTGTACAATGTCCGAATGGTTAAGGCTTATACCCAAATGCCTGAGCAATTGAGCTACATCATCAGGATGCTGTTCAAAAGATTCATGGAACAATAGCCAAACCGGCGCCTCTGGCGAATTGCCCGTTTCCTGCCGCATAACGGTATAGTCGAATAATCTTTCCCACCAATCAAACAGGGCAGATTGTCGTTGCGGAGTGGGATCTACCCGTTCATCCTGAACAGAAGCAGGAGGCAGGTAATTGTCCAGAATTGGCAAGTGGTTGAAATCGAACAGGGCCTTATGGGTGACGTAATTGCCCAAGCCGTCATTATAATAGGACAACCCGGCGAAATTGCCGGGATGGGCCAACATATAACCCAATTCAGACTGCCCGCTATCCGAAATGGCCTGAGCAGAAAGACCCAATTGGTGGGAAAATAAAACTGCCTTGTAAGCCCGAACATAGGTGCGCCGAATATCCCTCACTGTACTGGTGTAACGTGTATCCAGCAGGGTTGCCAGCTCACCGCCAACATTCAAATCCCGTTTCAGGGTATCGTTTTTTTGATGCTGGAAGAGTTTGTCGTAGGGAATTTCTTTGGGTATGCCGGAGCTGTCAGGCCCCTGGTATTTCAATTGGAAGCCCGTGATACGAGGACAAACATCCTCCGGGTCGTCGAAACTCAAAGGCTTGCTAACCAGTTGAATATCCAATTTGTACATTCCTTTGCGCAAAGGGATCGCCTTTGAACATCCTGCGGGCGCTTCCTCGGTTGGCCAGTCGTGGCTAAGCAACACCCAAAACTTTTGTCCACGTCTAAGGGTAACTTTCCACCGATGGTGATGCATGGCCGAGTCAACATCCGGAGCCTCGCCTTCAATAGTGGGGAGCCCTGCAAGGAATGCATAAGGGCCATCCTGTTCAATCAGCATCAATCCTTTCCATTGCAACTCGAAATCTTCGGCCCCACCCAATGAAGCGCCGTTCTCATTGTCCAAGGCATAACCGTTTCGCACGGAAATATATTTGCTCAATTGTGACGGCAATGCAAAAGCCATCTGGGGCAAAACAGTAGGTATTGGTGTGTTGGACGCGTTTTCCTCCGGGCCAAATGCTGTTGTGCCTCCCCGGACATCTCTCCAACGCAAGGCGCCGCCTGCGAAATATTCCGCTTCTATTCCTGTGCCGGTTAATCCGAGCAAAGCCGCCCAAGCGCTGCCGCCCGGTTTGACCGGCCACAATACATTGGGCACCACTCCGCTGTCGTCATCCCAGTTTGCGGGAGAAACAGCCTTGTTTTCATCTGCCCAAAGGCTATTGAGGATCAATTTCGCCACTTGTTCTTTTTCCAGGTTGGGCCGGCCGCTGATGGAGGCTACGTGTTCAGCCAAATGACTCGCAATGATATTGCAGCGGGCTTGACAAAGGGCAAATTGCCCTTTGAACCACTCCCAACGGGTCGTTTCATCGGGTTCCTGGATCAATTTTTCTTCTGCCACCCCGAAATTTTCGAACAGGAATGCGAATCGGGCAAGTTCAGTCCGGGGTTGGAAATACAAACTTTGAACAGCATCCTGTTCCGGCACATTCAATTGCCGGATTCTGGACAACTTGGCGATTACTCCTTCATCCGTGAGCGGTATTTTGGCAGTTAACTGACCTCCGGAAGCGGGTATCCATTGAAAAGGTCCATTTGCCGGCGTATTCCACATTGGCGCAGAGGTGGGGGCCGCCAATGGTAAATTCGCATTGAAAGTCAGGCTATTAGCGCCCAAGGGTATTCCGCTGGCCGTCAAAATACCAGGAAAGAAATGCCATCCGAACTGTGTGAATTGGGTCTGGGTCGCTGAATCCATATTCAGATCATTCGCCAGCGCCAATTCAAGGTCTGGCCAGGTTAGCGCACTGGTGTCGGCTGGTTCTGCTGCCAATAATTTCCGGCGAAGCGCATACAGTGAGTTGGGGTCATCGTCGTCGGGCAAACCGAAAGGTGAATCCAGGGTTTCATTATCGGTCTGTATGGGTAACGGATCGTCGAACTGTAGATGGGAAGAAGCACTGAACAAAAACAACAGATCCCCCACCGAAAAATTGGAAGCATAAATTTTGGCCAGGATTTCTGCAAAACGCAGGGTTTTGGTCGGCTGCTTCATCCAGTGGTTGTTAGCGAGATTACCGCTGGACTCAAACCCGGCCAGGAGAGAAAGGCTTTCGAGATTATTCAACAACAATTTGATGAATTCCGGCTCCCGGCATTCACAATGCAAATGCTCCTGGGCATATTGTTGAATCTGATCCAACAGGTATTGTTGCGCCCAGCTTAGTTTGCTTGCGCCGGGTTTCCAGAATGCAAGGATGTGGGTTCGTTCCGCATCTACTGCACCAGCGGTTATGGTTCCATCGGTCAGCGCCAGATCAAAATCATCCCGGAACATCTGGAAAGCAAGCAACTGTCTCAGAAAATCGGGATTTAAGGTGCCGTCCGGTTTGAACAATTCCAGCACCTTGCAGATATCCCTTAGCTCGGTAAATGAATAAGCCGCCGACTGGCAGTTGCAGGAGCTTTCTTTCACCCCTTGCAATTTTCTCCACAAGCGTATGAAAACGATCAGTTGAAACAGCGCAAGGTTTGGATCCTGAGGCTCGTTGAATACGATCTCCAGGCCCTCAGGGCAACAAGGCTGGCAGGGTGGGAAATCGTTTGGGTGTTGGCTACCTTTCCTTGAAAATTTTACAAAGCCGGATTTCCACAAATCAATAAATTCACAATAGGTAAGCCCCGTGCCGTCGAGAAATTCAGGCACGTTTTTAATCACTTCCGTCCAATGAATTTGGACACCGTCATCTCCTTTCGTCGTTTCGGTCACAAATCCATACAATTGATGCAAGGGAACGACCCCAGCGTCTGGTGGGATGTTTTTTCGACGTCTGGACACCGAAGCTGGCCGAGAATCTGTCCCTGTGGTAAAAAAACGGTATTCCGATTCCGACATGCAGAAATAGCTTTGAGCCACTTCGATCCTGACCGGATAACGCCAAAGGTGTTTTTGAAATTCAGCCGGCTCCTTGGAAGGATCCAAAACAAATTCCGTTATATTTTTTCTAAACCGCCGGGTAACTTCATACCGGCAGGTTTTCATGGCTTTTAAATACGAACAATTGATGTCAAGTGCCTGGGAATAAGGCAATTCCGGGGCAGAAAAATCATTTTCCAGGATGGTATAGGCAGTAGGCGAAGCACCATTCACCAAAGGCGTGGAATGCGCAGGCAATACTTCCAGCAAGGTTTCTGCATCATGCTGTTGAACACCCGCAGGTGGATTGGGGTTTGTGTTCATGACATGCCCTCCCACCAAATCGTAAGGCGTATTATAAATGGCGCCATGGGCATTGTTGTTGAGCACCATGGACTCAAGCGACTCATTGACCAGATCAATCAACGGAAGGGGGATTTCCAGATTGTTGGCGGAGCCTTGCAACTGATTCATAATATCGCCTCTGCGTCCGGCCAAAAGTGTGGCCAGAGTAAGGACTGCGGCGCCTTCCACAATAGGCGTATTGCAGGTGGAGCCTGCCGAAACCCGCAACAGGTCGAACAAATAAGCGACCGGCCCCAGCGGGGAACGATAAGCGGGCGGGATGCAGTTGACCAGATCGCCGTCAGGGTTGATCGGTACGAAACCGGTTGGGCCGGCAGAAACGCCGGGGGTTACCGAGCCGGCATTGGCCCAGATGACCGCTGCATGATCATAAGCGACTGAGCCGCTTAGGGCCTCGGTCAGTTCTTCCAGCGAATAATGGTTGATGATTTCCTTGCTGGTGATGCCGCGCGCCCAAAGGGCTTCGATCACAGAGAATTGCAATTCGGGAGGCGCAATGCCGGCAGTAAGTGCCAGCATTTTTTTGATACAATTCAACCAGCCTACAAATTGCGCTTGAGCGGCCGCATCGCCGGGGAAAACAGCATCCAGCGCTGCTTGAATGGAGGCTTGTGTGCCATCCCAAGTGGTAATGTCGAATGTGCCCGAAAAAAATTGAACGATCGGGCTGCCGGTGGGAAGGCTGAAACCGCTTAAGTTCAGGCCTATGGGCGTCGGCGATAGAGGTTGACTGGAGGCAGGATCAAAAAATTGTTTGACATAACGCAGGAAGGCGCTAATCCGCTCCTCGTCGCTGCCAGGAAGAATAAATGATGGAATATTGGCAATGTTACCGCCCGCAGCAGGATCCACTACTGCCCTCCATTGAGTCTCATCCCAACCCTCCACAATGGAGGCTTCTGTGCCCCCAGATGCCGGCACCGCGTTCACGAACAGCAGGTGCTGGCGACTGAGTGCGCGAAGCATCAAATCCAAATGCGCTTGTTTGTTCGGAACGCTAAGGCCGGTCCAAAATACCTGGATATCATCCGGGGCAAAGTTCAGCCAGTCGTTTAATAAGGTGATATGTGCCGGGTCGGTTACAACCTGTACGGATAAAGTGCTGTTGTTGAATACATACAGGCAAAGCAAACGACGTACTGCCTGCCATTGGGTCAATCCGGCCGGAGCATCAATCACGGCCTTATCTATGGCTTTAGCTATTTTGTCTTTCAGGCCCTCTTCTCTTTCCCTGATGGCAATCTGATAGCGTTCTGCCGGGCTTAGCTGAACGGGCAGATCGGCCCCCAGTGCATAGAAAAAGTTGGCGGTAACGCTGAAAGATGGATTCATGGCGCCACCGCCTGCGCCTTCAAGGATCAATTGGGTCAACCCTCTTTTTCCTTCCGGGGTAACGGCTCCTGGCACTACCGGGAAACGATAAAATACTTGTTTGGCCTGAAGGCTTTGGTCCTCCGCCCAATGCGCCGCCGCCAGGCTATATACAAATTGCGTCAATTTTTCGGCTTCAGCATTGTATATGGCGTAATAACTCTGCAGGTCGCCCTCGAATTTACGGCGATCGCGCTCTTCGTCGCTGTCAAGGTCGTTGGGACCAGTGTACATTCCTTCGAGGATACGCGGGGGCGCAGGTAGCGGGAACAGACTGCGTTTGTTCCATGCCAATTCGTAGGCAATGTGTTTGCATTTTTTCAGATCCAGGTCTTTCAACTGAACTACTCCACCAGGGTCTGCTGCCAACACAGCCTGTACTGCAGCTTTCAGCATTTCAAAGTTGGGAGGCGTACCATCATCCGGCAAGGAAATGATATCTGGACCGCTGCCGAGTTGCTGACCCGAGGGAGGGATAGACAGATGAAAGCTGGTGACGCCAATGCCCTGGTAATTCCCTAGATCCGCCAACGCGATATTGTCATCAGCTGGAACAAACAAGGGTACGTTAAAGAAACGTGCCTTATGTGGTATAACCCCGGGCCCGCGCGTTATTTCCAGGGAAACATCAGTAGTTAAGTATTCAGGTGGAACTGGCACTTTAATCAGCGCAGTGGCCACCGATTGGTCGCCTAAAAAAGGCAGTGAATGTTGAACGATCCTTGAACTGGGATCACCAGGCAAATAAGGCGCCGAGCCGAAGACGGTCCCGCCGTCCGGATTGGCAAAAGAATATTCCTTGGCGGAAATAACCAGGGTCTGAAGGGCAGCTTCAAAATCAGCGGCCGACATGGATTGTGTGGGGACGATGCGGATGACCAGAAGTGGCATAATTTTCTTCGTGATTTATGGTGAAAAAAGGGTTGTTAGTTTGAGGTGGTTTTAATTGGGTTTGATTTTTTGAATTCGCCAACAATCAACACCATTAATTAATTATTTTTTTAATGTATTCAATATAAGACACTACCGTAATGTCAGAGCTATTTAAACTTTGCAATCGATTTAATTCATTATTTAAAATTTCAAAACCTTGTTCCTTCTGTCCTAAATGAACAAGTCCAATTCCCTTCATTAATTTGTTTTTAACAAAAGGTATAATGTCGTCTAAACTGCCAAATTGGTTAAGATATGGTATTGCTATATTTATTAGTAGACTTCTAATTTGATTTTCAAACTCTTTCCGCATTTTAAATTCGTTTTCAGAATTAAAATAGTATTGATCGAATCCAATACCTGAAATGGGATGCATGTAAGAGTAAATATCAGTTGGTACAGTAAGATTGTCTGGGAATTTTTTTTCAAATAACGGATCGAAAACCGGACTAGCAGGGAATACTTTAATGTCATAATATTCAAGATTTCTCCCTTGGTCAGGTATTATTATGTGTATCACCTCATCAGAGATGATTCTATAAAATGTGCAATGCTTTGATTTATTGCAAGAAAACTCATGGAGCTCCAATGCACTGTCAAATAACTGCCTTATTGTTTTTTCAAAAACTGTTTTTTTCATGATTTACTGTTTTCTATAAATTTCCTGTGCATTGGTACCAAATCTTGCCGAAAATGACTGTTGTCGAGAAGATGATATGGCACTGGGGTTATTTGAGAACGTTTTTAAGTCAAACACC
>JBJXGO010000106.1:0-2706 GCA_046160345.1 Saprospiraceae bacterium | reverse complement strand
GATTTTTCTAATTCATGCTTTCCTTTTAGTCCACTAAAAAGTAACAATTTTGATAGCTCATGGACTTTTATTTCCTGTATGCTGTTCACTTGATAAAAAGTTGAGTTAGTCTTTTAATACAAAAGATTAAAGAAGGCTGCAATTTACGACTTTTTGTTGTCAATTGTAAAGATACATACTCCGATTTCTTTCCAATTCCCTAAAATAAGGGTCCTTCAAATCCTTTATAAAGTAAATTGCCTCGCCCGTGCTTTTCATTTCCGGTCCGAGCCGTTTGTCCACATTGGGAAATTTATCAAAAGAGAAAACCGGGATTTTTATAGCATATCCCTCCAGTTTGTGCTTGATGTCAAAGTCCTTCAACTTATGCGTACCAAGCATGACTTTTGTAGCAATATTCAGGTAGGGCACCTGATAGGCTTTAGCGATAAACGGTGTGGTGCGCGAAGCCCTCGGATTCGCTTCGATCACATATACCTGATCGTCCTTTATAGCGAATTGAATATTGATCAAGCCTTTGATCTTCAAAGCTCTGGCAATCTTTTCGGCGTACTCGACCATGTTTTGAATTACGATAGGACCGAGCGAATATTGGGGCAACACAGCCGAAGAGTCGCCGGAATGGATACCGGCTGGCTCGATATGCTCCATAATGCCCATTACATGAAAATCATCGCCATCAAAAATCGCGTCAATTTCGGCCTCTTTGGCCCGCTCTAAAAACTGGTCGATCAACACCCTGTTATCTGGCAGGTGTTTGAAGATCGTGAGCACCTGGCGCTCCAGTTCGTTGTCGTTGATCACAATTTTCATCCGCTGGCCGCCCAGTACATAGGATGGTCGCACGAGCAAAGGATAAGGCAATCGCTTGGCAATATCAAGCGCAGCATCTACATCGTGGGCAACGCCAAATTTCGGGTACGGGATTTCGAGCTCGTGCAACAACTCCGAAAACCGCCCGCGGTCTTCCGCAATATCCATGCTGTCATAACTCGTTCCGATTATTTTATAACCACCTTTGTGAAGGTTTTCAGCTAGTTTGAGGGCAGTTTGGCCTCCTAATTGAACAATAACACCTTCAGGTTTTTCATGTTCCAGTATTTCTTCCAAATGCTCCCAATAAACCGGTTCAAAGTAAAGCTTGTCAGCCATGTCAAAGTCTGTAGAAACAGTTTCGGGGTTACAATTGACCATAATTGCCTCATAACCAACCTCTTTTGCAGCCAAAAGACCATGAACACAACAATAGTCGAATTCAATGCCCTGACCGATACGGTTGGGCCCGGAGCCAAGCACTACGATTTTTTTCTTGTTGGTTACGATGCTCTCATTTTTCGCAGGCGATAAGTGTGGCACACCTTGAAGGTGTGCCACACTTTCAGCGCCTTCAAAAGTCGAGTAGAAGTAGTTGGTTTTGCTCTCGAACTCGGCCGCGCAGGTATCCACCATTTTATAAACCCGGCGTATGCCCCTGTTTTTTCTTTCGCGCGTGACGGGTTTTTCGTCAATTCTAAGCAGCCAGGCTATTTGCGCATCGGAATAACCGTTCTTTTTCAGTTCGACAAAGAAATCGGAGGGGATATCTTCCGGTACATTGTAGCGCAGCAGCTGTTCCTCCATTTTTACGAGATTCTTGATCTGTCCGATAAACCAAGGGTCGATACCCGTGAATTTTTGAACTGTTTTAGAGGGGATGCCGAGGCGCAGCGCGTCTTTCACCCTATAAATTCGGTCGTCCGAAACTTTTTCCAAACGTTCCATGATATCGTCGGTACGCAACCACTCTTTTTTGTCAGCTCCCAAGCCAGTCCGGTTGTTCTCTTGGCTTTGACAGGCCTTTTGAAGGGCTTCATTGAAACAGCGACCGATCGCCATAACCTCGCCCACTGATTTCATTTGGAGACCAAGGCGATGATCAGCACCCTGAAATTTGTCAAAATTCCAACGCGGCATTTTTACAATAACATAATCCAGGGTAGGTTCGAAATAAGCCGAGGTGGTCTTGGTGATTTGATTTTTCAGTTCATCCAATGAGTACCCGATGGCTAGTTTGGCCGCAACCTTGGCAATCGGGTATCCAGTAGCTTTGCTTGCCAGTGCCGATGAACGCGAAACACGCGGATTGACTTCAATGGCGATAAGTTTTTCATCCTCAGGATTTTGTGCAAATTGCACGTTACAACCTCCAGCAAAATTGCCCAAGGCCCTCATGATCTTAATAGCCTGATTGCGCATATCTTGATAGGCAGTATCGGAGAGTGTCATTGCCGGAGCGACGGTGATGGAATCGCCCGTATGGATGCCCATCGGGTCGAGGTTTTCTACCGTACAAATGATAACTACATTATCGAGATGATCGCGCAAAAGTTCGAGCTCAAATTCTTTCCAGCCCAGTACTGCTTTTTCTACCAACACCTCGTGCGTTGGAGAGGCATTTAGGCCGCGTTTAAGGGCTTCGTCAAATTCTTCCTCTTTCATACAAAAGCCACCGCCAGTACCCCCGAGCGTGTAAGATGGGCGGATAACTAATGGAAAACCAATCTTTTGTGCGGCTTCTTTGCCTTCCAAAAAAGAGTTTGCTATGAAAGAAGGCGCCACACTTAGTCCGAGTTTCAGCACAAGTTTCTTGAATTCTTCCCGGTTCTCCGTGGTTTCAATTGCCTTGGTGTCCACGCCGATCATGCGCACGCCATATTGTTCCCAAAT
>JBJXGO010000105.1:0-7222 GCA_046160345.1 Saprospiraceae bacterium | reverse complement strand
CATGAACCCTGCTGTTCGGAGCATTTTTGTACACAATACCCTTACTTCAAAGGCCAATATAGAGGCAGCGCATGCCTGGAGTCCGAACGTTTTTTGGGCCACTTGCCCGAATGCGAACCTGTATATCGAAAACCGGCTGCCCGATTACAAGGCATTTATCCAAACAAATGCCCGTGTCACCATCGGCACAGATTCGCTTACTTCCAATTGGCAACTTTCGATTTTGGAGGAGATGAAAACCATCGCCCGGTATCAAAGTTATGTCCCTTTTGATACCCTGCTCCGCTGGGCTACGCTCAATGGAGCACAGGCCTTGGGCTTTGATGATACACTGGGCAGTTTGGAAGTTGGGAAAACACCCGGGATTGTGCTGATTGAAGGGGTTTCGCCAGATTGGACCTTGAATGCCGGGGCTACAGCGAAACGAGTGATTTGAAACATTTTTTCCCGTGTAATTCGCTTTTTTGTGCAGACAAATCCCGCGCAGTCGAGGCACCCTGACTTGCCCCCTGATGAAGGGGATTTTCAAAATCTTCAAAGTCAGGTTTATGAAAAACGCAAGGCTCTGGCAAGTTTCCGAAGTGAAAATTTCCTATCTCAACAAGTTGCAAGCCGCCGACAGCCCACGCATTACTTCTTCCCGCGATGCAGAAAATATCCTCCGCGCCAATTAGAGCGACGACATGGAACTGCTCGAAGAATTCCTTGTCCTGTTTCTCAACAAAGCCAACCAGGTTACCGGCCTCCGCCTGGCTTCACGCGGGGACACTTCCGGCACAGTGACGAACGTAAAAATCGTCTTTGCTGCCGCACTTAAAGCCCTTGCCTGTGGAGTCATCGTTGACTAGAATTGTAGAGAAATTTATGGGATCTGAAAAGCACCATTTGGATTACTCACAGCCGTTGGGGCAAAAACCTGGGCGCGGGTCGGGTTGCCATTACAAAAGTTATTGCCCAGAGCGGTATTTCCCCTGGCGCGGGCGAGTTGGCGCAGGGCAGTTGTTACGCCGGTGCCATTGGAGCGCAGCCACCAGCAATACATGACTTCGTAACGGATAGCGCCATTGTATGCCCAGTCGGTGTCGCAAGAACCGCCGTTGGGGCAAGAGCTGCAGTTATGCCCTTTGCCACCCGCATGGCGGGATTCGTGAACGATCGTGGCGGCGCGCGATGGTACGCTCATAACGTTGTGATAGAAAAATGGCCAGTACAATTCGGTCCGGTTATCCTGGGCGCCGGAGAAATTGGTTGCGAAGGTGCTGCATCCTGAAGTGTTTCCAAAACCGCAAAGCGCGTCCAACTCATCGATTTGGCTGGAGGCATAGGCGTAGAACCAGCCCAGCCAGTTGCCGTTCGCGTCGGGGCCTGAGGTGCCGAAAAAGTCGAGCAAGTTTAGCGCGTTGAAAGTTCTGCCCAAAGGTAGGTTGATGTTGCAGGGATCGCTGTATCCGAAGCCGTCATCCCAATCACCTTGGTCGAAATCAAAATCGTTCCAGTGCTGGTTGATGGAAGATTGGGTGCACAACGCGCCGAAAGTGACATCGCCGCTCGTTGTGTTGTTTCCAGGGGAAATAACACAACCGCCCCAAAAATGGCAGGAAGAGATATTATAGCCTCTCGCTATCATGTGGTTAAGCATGGCGTTCACAGAGTTAGTGGCGCCAGCTATTTCGCGCACTTCTTCAAAATTGCAGCTTTCTTCGCGGCATTCGCCCTCATAGCTTCCCGCCATTTCATCGATTTCTTCTCCGTTGCAGCCTTCATTCTGGCATTCCTCTTTATAATGCTCATCGGAATCACTGGAAGACATGGACTGCGGCTGATTTGCCCCAAAGTAGACAAACAAGGTTATCGGGATTGCGATCGCGATCAATCGAATGATATTTTTCATAACGTTAAGTTAGTGGATTTGAATGGTAATTAATTTTTCCGGGGCGGTGCACCTTTCCCAATGCCGGATGGTTTCAGGCCGGGATTTTCGATGCCCGGTGTAGGGTATTTTTCTGGTCGGAGTTCGAATACGAAGTCATCCGGCAACATCTTGATAAGCCTTTCTTGTTTAGATTTGTCCCTAATCGTGCGGATGGCATCTGAGAAGCGGTTCATCGCTTCCAGCCGGATCGTAGGGTCTTTATGTTTGAAAAACTCCGGCATAGCCTTAAGAGCCGCCGGGTCGTAGGTGGTGCTCAGCTTTGCAATGCCGTCAATGGCTGTGATGCGGAGGATACTTTCTTCATTATAGGGAGAGATGGCATCGTCGTACTGCGAAGTGTCTCGCAAAGGCAAATCTGCTTTGGCGAACTTAATCAAGGACTCGGCAGCTTCGGGAACTTCTAAATCCGTGAGCGTCTGAAGCAAGGCCCATCGGTCGGCATAGGCAATGGCTTCGGATCTTTCATAAGCGGTAACCAATATTTTCACATATTCTTTTGGATTTTCCCGAAGCCGGGCGAGGGATTTCTGGTAGTTCGATTCCGCTTCAGGCCCGAGCCCATACATGATGTTGAAATGCTCGAGTAATCGCTTTCCCTCCGGAGTGTTCGGTAAGTGGAGTTGATCGTTGGGCTTGATTTTTCCGCCTGGGAGGTTGATTTCAGTCTGAGTTTCAGCCCGATTTCCCTCATTCCGGACTTCATCTTGTTCGCCTTTGTTTTTCGGTGTGGGTTTATTACCGAATTTGCACGAGGAAGAAGTCAGCGCTACTGAAGAAGCAAAAAGGCAAATCAAGCAGAAGCTGAGGCCGGATTTCAGTGAGTGTGTACCCAAAAAAGGAGAGTGTGCCATATTTTTTCGTGTAGTAATAAAAAGTTTTATTTTTCCGGTTTTTCGTTTCTTGCCCAATAAAGGTTTTCCAACAACAAACCCCTTATCGGAAATTCAAGGTCAATTGGCCTGCTTGGTTATTATTTCGCCAATCAATACAAAAAGCGGAATAATTTTAAGGAAAGCCGCACAAGTTGTCTGCAAAGTTATATTTTTTTAAAAAAATTTCCAAATTAATTTTTTTGTTTATCTTTTTTAAACGGCAGATGAAAAGAAAGATTTTATACCTCTGTGCGGCCTTGGCTTTGCTGGCGTTTGGCGTTTGGGCGCAATTTTTCCGAGGGAATAGCCTGTCTTTTCCCGGCGATTGGGAAAAAGGCGATTGGCTCGATGCCCAAGTCGCGTTGGAAGATATTGACAGCCTTCGTTGGCTGTTACAGAGCCGGTACAGTTATCCTGAACGCATCGTAAGAACTGAAGAAGAATTTTCTTCTTTAACATCCGCGTCGAAAAATGGAATCAGCCGCCGCGATTTTGCCTTTCAGGTTCAGGCCCTTCTCGCCAGCCTGGACGATATTCATTGCCATGTTTCTTTTGGCATAAGCGGGATACAAGTTCCGGAGAAAAACCTTCCTATCGACCTGCTGCTTGCGGGTGACCAGTTCTTCTGCATGAAACCGTTCCGGCACGCATTTCTAAGTAGCAAATATCCACGTATTGATTCTATCGATGGCGTTGCAATTCGGGAGATTTTCAAAACCGCTCAAACGCTTGGAGGCGATCCCATGAGCTGGATACAAAGGATCGACCTTTTGCTCGACTTACACGGCATTGAATCGAACGAGTATCTTAGACTGGTATTGAGTGCTACCGACGGCGTTCAAAAAGAGGTGCGACTAAAGCGGCTCATCCGCTGGCCCGACCCGGGAATGAACCTCAGGGTACAAGCGGGAAAAAGAGACCGTTGGGGTTACTTGAAACTCAGCCGTAGCTTGTACGCCGATGTTCTATACCCCCGCGAGATCATACAGGCCATGTACGGTCTGCAATTTACTCAAGGTCTGATCCTCGACATGAGGGGGAACGGAGGAGGCAAACGCGATGCCATCCCACTGCTCATGCACTATTTAATCCCGCCGGAAGCGCACCCGTTGCTATTGAATGTGGGCATTTATAGAATACCAACTGAACCCGGGCCATCTCCTGACGTAGAGCGATTGAGCGACCGTCTGCTCTGGACGGAAAATTGGGCGGGCTGGAGCCGCTCCCAACGCCGGGTGATTGACCAATGGAAATCGGGGAACCATCATCCGATTCCGTTTGGACAACCGGAATATTCCCCGCCGCATTTTATGGTGACAGATTCCGTGATGCCTGAAGGTGTGCACTTTTACAGCCAACCTGTTGTGGTTTTGATTGACCGGCACACGGCAAGTGCTGCCGAATTGTTGATCGCGAACCTCAAGGGACGGGCCAACATCTGCACCATAGGTGAACATTCAACCGGTGGGAGCGGCTACCCGCTCACCTACATCTTGCCCGGCAGTCGCATGCAACTGGAACTTTCTTCTATGCGCTCCTATCTCCCCAACGGCAGGCTGGTGACTTATACGGTACCGGATATTCTTTATACTCCTTCCACGGAACAGACAGTACGAATGGTAAGGCAAGGGAAAGACGGCTTATTTGAACAGGCTGATCGCTATCTCGATTCCCTGACCCGGTCTGGAAAATGAATCGACAACCCGGACCCAAGGCAAACGGAACAGTAGTAACAGTAGGAGCACTGCCAGGTACAGGAAGCGGGTCTTTCGCCGTTCGGGCTTGCACCCGATTACGCCCATGGTTATCAGCAACCAGCCAAAGCCGATCACCGGCGCAACGACATAGGTGGAGGCAATAAAGATCATCAGCAAATAATCGCCCATGCCTGCGAGGCGGATTCGCTCCGGGAGCAGGAAGCAAAGCGCGATGAGCCCCTCCAAGAAGATGGTCCACCAAGCGAGTGCGACGGCCATCGTTTGCCACCCTTCAGGTTTCAAAATATTCACTGTGCTGAGGTTGCTGCCATAATTGATCAGCGCTTTCTGTGCAATCAGGTCTTTTTCAAGTATTTGAGGATCTAGCAATCCAATGAGTTCGAATTTGCCGCTGAAGCGCTTGTCAAAAAGGAAATTGTATTGAAAAAAATCACCGTTCATGAAATCGGGGGAAGCAAGTTTCCAGCCCACAGCAAAGGCGAAAATAAAGCCCAGCAGCAAGCGGGCCGACGTTCTGAGTTCCGCCTCGCCCGCCTTCATCCATTTGATAAAAAAAATACTCAGGCACCAATAGCAAATGGCGTACTTGTGATTGTCCGAAACTTCCCAGGAAAAATATATGCCAGCGGCCATGAAGCAGACCAAGGCAAACCAGAAATAGGCGCTGTGGCGAATCGTGTGGAAGATGAGACCCATCACGCACAACGCCACTACGGGAATCTCCACGTACCACTTTGCCTGCACATAGAGCATGAGTAGGGGAAGCGTCAGTATTGCGGCCTGTTCTTCGAGCTTGAGTATATCGAAAGAGGCCATCAGAGCAGATAAACCGCTCCGAAAACGTTCAAAGACGCCCGCTTGCCCTAGGCTGCCGGTAGTGTTTTTAGTGCGCATTGTGATGGGAAGTAATGATCGGTTCGAGAAATAATCGGTTTTGGTCGGAGTCCATACGCACCTGGTAGCAAATCACCTCCACATACTCCAGCTGGATTTGTTGATCGCTTTTTTCGTCCGGCGGGAGCAGGCGTACCATATTGAGCTCGGCGAGTGCCTTGTTCAGGCTCGATGAGGAAGAGTCCGTGTCCTGGAGGTATTGCTGCTGGGCTGAAACCATGTTGTAGGGCACCCAAACGCCCTCCATCAGCAGTTTGGCCAAGCCGTCGCAGGCCTGTTGTGTCGGTTTGGTGCGAATGCGCTCTTCTTCCTTGCTGAAACTTCCGGGCACCTGCACCGGAATGCGCCCCCGGCTTGTGCCCAGGTAAGATTTCACAATACGGGTCGAGGGTGATTCGATTGTCGAGAACATGCCAAAGCCGCCGCCCTTCCAGGGAGACAATCTGCCCGTTCCGGCTATGGCTATCTGGAACAAAGCGATAAGGACGAGTATGCCCGGCGCGAAATAAGCGGCAAGTTTTTGAAACTGCTTGTTAGGATATCGTTCAACCGTCTGCTTTATTTCGACTTGCTTTTTCATTTTAATCAATCAAAAAAGGTATGAGAAAATTTCCTTGACAGTAGAAATACAATAAGGATGTGACCAATCCAAGGTTAGGGTATTATTTTGTCTTTGTTAGATAGCTAAATAGGTTATTTATTTTTTAATGGTAAAAGTAATTCACAAGTTTAAATATAACAATAGTCCGGGCAGGTTATCCGGATTTAGCGTGGTGAATAATACCGAAGTCCAGGATTTTGAGGACAGCGGGGTGAAATAGATCGAACTTAGCATCAAGGCAGAGTTCGGAAAATAAATTTTCGACCAGTTTTTGGTTAAAGGCCCGCCTGGTCAAATCGTTCATTGACTTAATGGTTGGATTCAATTTTCTATTAACTTGGGCAATGTTGATGGCCGCGAGGCTTAAGTTGAAATGGAAGTCAAGTTTTTGTTCTTGTCGTGCTTGGCAGTGTGTCAGGCCGGTGAATTGCTTGGCATCTCGAAAGAGGAATTCTATTTGGAATCGGAGTTGGTAGTAAGTTAGGAGTTGCCTTGCACTGATGCAGATGTCTGTACAAGCCAGTAAGATGTATTGGTTGGTTTTGGTGTTGTGGATCAATGCCACGCGCAGCCAGCATTCAAACTGAGGGGACCAAAGTATTTGGGAATAAATTCCGAGGTAGGGGTATTTATCATCGGTACCAACAAGAATCCATTTGCTCAGGTCATTAAACACAGCCTTGTCCCCGAATTTGGGTTTTGGGCCTCGTTTCCCTTTTGGGTGTTCCCCCTCAAAAGGCTGTAGGAGGTTGGCATCGGGCCGTAGTTTGCTGATAAGGTGTTTGCCCTGTTCGACCAAAGCAGTGACGACCTTCTTTTTAGCATAAAACCCGTCTGCTACGATGTAAACTACTGCTTTAAGGCAGGGCAAGCAGTCTAAAACCTGTTCGAGGTAAAAATCAATGCGCGTGTACGCCGCCCCTGCCTTTGAAGACAAGCCCGGCGGTGTTTGGGTGACGTCCAAAGCCCATGCCGAAGCACTTACCACATCTATGAGGGCAACAACGCTTCAACCCCATTAAGTTAAGGGGAGTAAAAACCAAAAGCCGAATTACCACAATTTGAATCATAGCGGATTTTCGGTGATAAAAACAGCGTACCTGGGTTTAATAGCAGCAAGGGCTCAAGGTTTTCAGCCGACAGCGAGCACCATCGGAGTCAAAAGCCCTAGGAAAAGTGGATTATAGGATCTTGTTAAAAAGCG
>JBJXGO010000104.1:0-5270 GCA_046160345.1 Saprospiraceae bacterium | reverse complement strand
CCAAAACTGGCAAGGGGGAAGAAAAGGCGCCATCTATCAACCAGCGCCCGTCAATACAAATCGGGGGCAAGAGGGGGTACATCGCCAAGGAGGCATAAACAGCCTCGGCCAATGAGCTTCGCTCCAGAATGACACCCTCCCCATTTTGGATATCTGTTGCCTGAAGCAGGGTTTTGGTTTGTAAATCTTCCAGTTGGCGCCCACCAAATAATTTTTGACTCGTATCGAGAAAAAGCCCTTTTTTAAACAAGCCTTTGCTTACGTCAAATTTGCCATAAGGCAGCTTGCCAATATTAAGCAGGGTTTGATAGTCAATATGCGAAAAGACTTTTTGGGATAAGAATTCTGTTGCCAGCGCTATAATTTGTTGATTATCATACCCCGTTCCCCGAAATGCAGCCAATACACCTCCTCCGCTGCATCCTACCATTAAATCAACATCTATCTTTTCTTCCTCTAGAAATTCAAATAGGGCAAGTGACGAAATCGGCTTTAGCCCTCCGCTACTCAATACGATTCCAACCTTAGGGGTCTTTTTTTGATCTTGGTTGATCATTTCCAATTCGAAATATTAAAAATGTTTTAAAGCTGCTGCCACGTCGGAGAAAATTGAAAACAGCATGGTAAAACCTGCAATATCAAATACTTCTCTGATTCGATCTTTTAGGGCACACAAGGCGAACTTTCCCTGAAGGCTGTTCAATTGTTTGGCTGCAGTGAGCAATACCCGCAGTCCGGAACTGGAAATGAATTGCAGTTCGGTACAATCAATCAGGATTTGATGCTGGCCACTATTGATCAGCCCATCCAAGGACTCCTGGAGAGTGCTGGAAGTAAGAGTGTCCAGCCGGCCTTCGAGGGCCAATACGACGATGTTGTCTTTTTGACTTTGGCTTATTTTCATATTTTATACGCAGATTAAAGGGGCGCAAACCTCGTAGGTTTTTAAAACCTACGAGGTTTTATGTGGAAGTTTGAAATGCACCCGATTATAGTGATTTTAATGATTCTTTCTCATGATCGAACAATTGTGCTTATCCAGATAATGGTATTCACAGGTATCCATCATGCTTGTGACCAAGTGCAAGCCCAGGCCTCCAATGGGTCTTTCCGTTAACATGCTCCCGGTATCGACTTTGGTTTGAGCAAACGAAAAAGGGTTGAATGGCTTTCCATCGTCCCGAATTTCGAGGATGACAGCTGCTCCGGTCAACGTTATTTTGATGTAAATTTTGTGTTCTTTCGTATCCTCAAAAGCGTATCGCACAATATTAGAGAGCATTTCATCAATAGCGACGTGAACCGCATTCACCACTTTGTCGGCCAAGTTATGTGATTTCCAAAACCTGTCAAAAACTTGAACAACCCGTGCAATTTCAGGAAGCTCGTTCTTTATAGTAATGGCGAGTTGTTTTTTCATAGTTTCGTGTTCTTCACGCCATACGCCTGATCACAAGGGCCGTGATATCATCTGCCTGCGGCACGCCGGAGGCGAATTGATTTACCTCGCGGATCAATTCTTTGATCATTTCCCTGGCGGGGGTATTGATGCACCCACTCAAATAGGCCATGAGATTTTCTTCAGAAAACTCTTCAAACTGTTGATTGACGGCTTCTGTAATGCCATCCGTATATAAGACCAATGGTTGCCCATCTTCGATTCGGATGGTATTTGATTCAAATTTGGCATCCTCCAGTATACCGAGGGCAATATTGCTACTGCCCCCCAAAGCAGATACTGTACCTTTAGAATGTACGAGGTACGGGAAATTATGTCCACCATTGCAATATCTCAGGTCTCCGCTGGAAAGGTCTAACACCCCATAAAACAGGGTAACGAACATGCAAGTCGGATTGTCCTGGCTTAATATATAGTTGACCTGTTCCAGACATTCGGCAGGTGGATAGCCTTTATGTGCAACCGCTTTGAGCAGGGTCCGGCTAATGGCCATAAATAAGGCGGATGCCATCCCTTTGCCAGATACATCACCAATGACCAATCCCAAATGTTCGTTGTCCAGCATGAAAAAATCATAAAAATCTCCCCCTACTTCTTTGGCGGGGATCATTTCTGCGTAAAGGTCAAAAGGATACTCAGCGGGGAAAATGGAAAAGTTTTTGGGCAGGATAGATTGCTGGACTTCGCTGGCGGCGTGGAGTTCTTTTTGGATCTGCTCCAGTTTCTTTTTGGTAAGTGCCGCCAATTTTTGCAGTTCTATTTCTTTAATGGCTTTTTTTATAGTGGCTTCCAAATCAGCAAAGTCAATTGGCTTGGTAACGAAATCATAAGCACCGTGATTCATAGCGCTCCGAATGTTTTTCATATTGCCATAAGCCGAAACCATCACTGTTTTTAACCTTGGGTTTATTTCATCGAGCTTCGAAATAAAAGTGATCCCGTCCATCTCTGGCATGTTGATATCGCTCAGGATGATGTCAATGCCAGCATCTTGCCGCAAATTTTCCAGCGCTTCCACACCACTTAGCGCAAAGGAGAGTTCAAATTCTTCGTTTCTGATATTGCTTCGGAATCGTTGCAGGAAAAGTCGCTGCAGTTGTGGTTCGTCGTCTACCACCATAATTTTTGTGGGTGCTTGGTTCTCCATATTATTTCAAATTGAATGCCGAACCGGATCGCGTTCTTTGATATAGGCCAGCAATTCTTTGGCAAAATCGCTGTACAGTTGAATGCCTTCATAATTGATCAGGATATTGTTTAAATATTGCAATACCAATTGATCGCCACTCTTTGCTCCGGGTAAAATGCCTATGAAAAAAAACCCCAAATCTTCAAATTCCCGGGTTATCTTACTGGTCATCGGATCATGCAAATTTAGACACAGTGTGATCACTTCATATTTATCAATGCACAACTTTTTCACCAGGGTTTGTACCTGCTGAACGATGCCCGCGCCATAAACTTTCACCTTGATCTTCGCCGACAGCCTGCCAGGTTTTGTATAGGTGTCCATCAATGGGGCAATATCGGGCAACACCAATAACGCCGTATCCTCCGTCAAAAAATTGACTTTTTCGCCCAAGTTGGAATAAATTTTTTGAATGATCTCTAAGTGCTGAGCAGGTGCGTATATCTTTTTTTTACGAAACTGTAATTTCAAATAGGCAGAAATCTGTGTGTTCAAAAAACAGTAAACCCTGGTTCCCCGCTCGGGCGTTGCGGAAAAGTTTTGGTTTTTTCGGCTGGCTGGCGCATCGCCCAATAAAATGCAACAATCCCTGGCCCCGGTTTTATTTGCCGTTTTTTGAGAAATAATATGGGCCGTAGTGGTGTAGGCATACCATCCCCTTAGGCGATGTTTCAAGACTTCTTTTACCAATAGCACGCCCATTTTTTTTCCACAGCCCTGTCCCTGATGGGATTTTTTGGTGAATGCCATGCCCATTTCCGCAATTTTCTCCCCGGGATCCTCAAAGACCAGTGCAGCGTGCGCAATGAGCTCCTCCTTTTCATCTTTGGTGACCGCAACTACCGATATGATGCCACCATCAGCGATCATTTGGTTGAGGCGCTCTGGGTAATAGACGTACTCTTTATAGGAATACCCGTATGCGTCGTAGGCACATTTGGCGATCCCGATGGCATCTGAAGGTTTTGCTTTACGGACTTTAAACGGGGTGGGCTTCAAGGTCACAGGCACTTGCTTCTCTGGAATAATAAGGGCCTGTTCTTCGGGGGCGGTTTTCAAATCTTCGTCTTCTTCTGCAAACCTCGTAGGTTTTAAAAACCTACGAGGTTTAGTGCGCTCTTCTTCGGGTAATTCTTCTTCTGTTTTTTCGTATAAATATTTGATCAGGTGAATCTCCTTGCCCTCCGGGCCAAGGTTGTAAAAAATCACTTCATCCATGCTGCGCTGCATAAGGTACCAGCCAAGCCCCTGTATCGGCGCATCCTTTTTGAGCAATGAAGGATCATATTCAGGAAGCACCATCGGATCGAAGGGCATCCCTTGATCTTTGACAATGATTTTCAGGCCCAAGGGTATTTGCTCACAAATGACGGCGAATTCGGCCTGATCTTCTGCCTTGAAAGCATGCCGGATCACATTGCTTACCGCTTCCTCGACCGCCAGTTCAATAGCATCAAGTTGTTTTTCTGCAAAGCCCCGGAGCAGGGCATTTTGCAAAACAAAATTAATGGCGACGTTTAGATACCGGAGGTCGTTGGGTATTTGTAGCGAGGCTTTTTTATAGGTAGAAATCTCCATAGGGGTGATGAATTTTAGGTAACTATATACGATTTTACACTAAATCCTTTTATGGCACTTCCACTTGTGTTTCTAGTTTTTGCTATTGGCTTTAATTGCGCGGTCAACGTCAGTCGTTTGATTTCTCGTTTTAAGAATCTGCATTGAATCTTGCAAAACATCTGTTTGTTTTTGCAACTGTTCAATTCTTTTTTCTTGATCCCTAAATTTATTTTCCGTTTTCAAATCGGCAAAATACCAACCCGCTGCAAAAATTATAGCGCCTATAGTTATTGCAACTGAGATAAATTCTAAAGGCTTATTAACTTCGCTGTGGTCTTTGCTCACCCCATGCTCTTTGACATAACTAATGCAGGTTTCTATCAAGCGTTCAATGTCTTTTGATCTGTGTTTAATCATTTGGGTGACTACACCCGGAGGAACACTAGAATACTTAAATAACGCGATAAGCCCATTTTCCTGAACCGTATCTTTCCCAATATAGGTCTTTATTATATCACAAGTTTCTATAAGCCAGTAGACGAAGTTGTCTTCTGTCAATTGCCCTATTTTCTCTCTTTGTTTTTCAAAGGCTTTAATTGCCGATTGTTTCTTTGATTTAAACATAGAAAATATTGTAGGAGTTAAGACCATATCATTTTAGATAGTGCAAGGCCCTTAAAATGAAGTAGTAGTGTACGAAACCAAGGGTCACGGCAATTGCAAGGCTTATAGTCCCCTTGATTATAAGAGCAACCTGATGCCTATGCGCCGGGACGCTCACAAATATGTCTTCGTCCGCGTATCCGGTCTGCCTATACCCAACCGACAACGTTCTATCTTGGATGTAAACAGGGACATTTTGAACCCCTTTGTAAAGGACATTTTTTTTGATCACACATTTTATCCATATCACTGTCAGGTACACTTCAGCGTAAGCGGGCAACAGGCACAGCCAAAACAATTTGGAAAGGTTCTGCGTAAAAGTGTCTTCGTATATGACTGGTGTCATGTTCTCATATACCCATTCGTGCGGTATCATTCCATCCGCCCCGAAACTCACAA
>JBJXGO010000103.1:0-19996 GCA_046160345.1 Saprospiraceae bacterium | reverse complement strand
TATATAATCAACACGTTCATTCACGCTTCAAACCTTTAATCTATGCTTGTGAAAACATACGCTGGCGCCGTCTATGGCGTCGACGCGCGCACAATTACCATTGAAACTAATGTGGGTGGTGCCCTTGGAAATACCGATAAATTGGGCATTTACATCGTTGGACTGCCTGACAATGCTGTTCGCGAAAGCCTATCGAGAATCGAGGCTGCCGTTAAAAATAGCGGCTATCGATGGCCAAGGCTCAAAACAATCATCAACCTGGCTCCAGCCAACATCCGCAAGGAAGGTTCAGCATACGACCTGCCAATCGCTCTAGGTATGATGGCCGGAGCTCAACTTATCTCAGCCGATGGTTTTGACCAGTATTTCATCATGGGCGAGCTATCGCTCGATGGTTCATTGCGACCCATTAAGGGTGCATTGCCGGTGTCCATTCAAGCACGCAAAGAAAAATTCAAAGGGTTTATCCTACCAATAGATAATGCTCGCGAGGCTGCAATTGTCAATGATGTAGATATATATGGTGTAGAGAACCTAAACCAGGCAATCGAAGTGTTGAGTGGTATTTCCGAGATAAAACCCATGGAAGTCAATACTCGGGAAGAATTCAATGGGAATCTGGAACACTACGACCTTGATTTCGAAGATGTTAAAGGCCAGGAGAATATTAAACGAGCACTAGAACTCGCAGCAGCCGGAGGACACAATGTGATTCTCATCGGGCCACCAGGAGCCGGAAAAACTATGCTGGCAAGACGACTGCCAACTATTCTGCCACCACTCACACTGCACGAGGCACTCGAAACTACTAAAATTCACTCCGTTTCTGGAATTTTGTCTAAAAACGCGGCGCTTGTTACCCAACGACCATTCCGCTCTCCACACCATACTATCAGCGACGTGGCTCTTGTAGGTGGTGGTTCCGATCCCATGCCTGGAGAGATCAGTCTCGCACACAATGGTGTGTTGTTCCTGGATGAACTGCCGGAGTTCAAACGACAAGTACTGGAAGTCATGCGCCAACCAATGGAAGAGCGAAGAGTTACAATCAGTCGGGCAAAGGTCTCTGTTGATTATCCCGCATCCTTCATTTTGGTCGCTTCTATGAATCCCTGTCCTTGTGGCTACTATGGCCATTCCACCAAGGAATGCGTGTGCGGCCCGGGTGTTGTAAAACGGTATGTATCAAAAATTTCTGGCCCATTACTTGACCGGATTGACCTTCATGTTGAAGTTACACCCGTGAGCTACGAACAACTTACCACTACCGAGCGACCAAAACTCAACAGCGCTGACATCCGCGCTCGTGTGTTACAAGCCCGTGCCGTGCAAGCTGAGCGTTTCAAGGACATCGAGGACGTGTATTGTAACGCACAGATGCCGAGCCGAATGGTGCACAAGGTCTGTCAACTTTCCCCAGAGGGATTGACGCTCCTGAAAACTGCTATGGAGCGGCTACAACTTTCTGCCAGAGCGTATGACCGAATATTGAAGGTGGCGCGTACGACGGCGGATCTGGCTGGTAGTGCTGACATTCGGATTGAGGATTTGGCAGAGGCTATACATTATCGGAGTTTGGATCGGGAAGGGTGGGCGGGGTGAGTATTACGGGGTTTGGAATTGTGTAAAAATTGCTAAATCTAAGTTGTTGTGCTCGATTGTGATTATCTCAAAATCTTGAATATTCACCCACGCGGCCTCCTTAATGTCCGCAATTCCAAACCTCGTTCACCAACTTTAAGGTATTCACTCTCATTCGAGAGGTCGGGCGTAATATACAAAAATTCGTCGTTCAGAGAAACAAACACTACTTTTGTTTGCAATATTTTTAAATGAGCAAACGAGAGCGCCTAAACGAGAATTTTCTTGCTCTTCTCAAAGAGTTGGGAAAGAAAGGGGTCATAAAAGGCCCTGACTATCTCGTTGTGTTACCTAAAGCTGTTGGCGTCCCCCCATCACAATTAGTAGCTTATCTCGAAAGGACAAAACACATCACTTTCCACCAAGCAATATCCTTTTGTGAAGCATATGAAATTCCAGAAAAAAAGATGTTCTTAGGTATTCCTAATTACGGAAGTGAAATCGCAAAAGAAAATATTCCTGACGCTTTTGGCGGGCCTATTATTCCTTCTGACCCAGCGCCCAGCATAGAATTTATCAGAGCTCCAACTCTACCAGGTGAGCAACAGTTTCGTGTGATTGGTATGTCAATGGAACCTAATTATTTTGAGGGCAAAATTGTCGTTGGAAAAAAGCTGGAAAAACCATCGGAAATCCGGAATGGTTTGGTCCATATAATTGAAAACAGAGAGGGACTTAGAATAAAAAGGCTTCAAAAGGTCAAAGGAAGCCATTATAAGTTGATCTCTGACAATAAATCATACTACGAAGATAGTATTAACTTTGATGATTACCCAGAAAGCAAGATTTATGAAGTAAGGCCACAAGAAGGGATACAAGCAATGAAAAATAATGGCCTCTCAATTAAAGAGAAACAGTTTAAGGTCAATCAGATGCTTGGCAATAACCAGATTGAGACTGTGTGTGAAATTTTGATGAAATATCTTGACGAGCACGATAATGTCCCATCGGTTATTTACATTCTTCGGGATTTCAAAGTAATTCAGCAGGCCTTTCAAAAAAAGGCAATGAAAAAAGAAAAAAAGGATGAGGAGGAAGTTAAAGTTGTGGATAGGCTCTTCTCATTTTTAAAGGATCTCAATGACAAGGATTGGGATAAATTAGAAATCGAATAGCAAGTCCTCAATGCATCAACTATATTTCCATTTCTTTAAGAGTCATTAGTTTTTAGTCAAAAAATAACACCAATGTCTACCAATCCAAAAGTCTTTATCTCCTATTCATGGGATGCCGATTTCCACAAAGAATGGGTAAAAAACTTAGCCGACAAACTTATTGAAAACGGTGTCATTGTAATTTTAGACCAATACGACTGTCCACCCGGGACTAACTTCCCGTATTTCATGGAGCAGTCGGTCGAAAACGCAGACAAGACTTTGGTTGTTTTAACTGAAAACTATGCCCAAAAGACTAATAATAGGGTGCGAGGAGTCGGGTATGAAACCTCCATTATCAGCGCAGAAGTATATGTGCAAGCAGTGGACGCTCGCCGCTTCATTCCCATTCTTCGAAAGGGTGACCATCGCAGTGCCACGCCTATTTTTATGCGCGCCATTACGCCACTCGATATGCGAAGTGAGGAAAACTTTGAGGGTCAATTTGAAGTGTTGCTAAAAACCATTTTTAACCACTCAGATAAACCTACAATTGGCAAAACCCCCAAATTCACGGTTAATCTGGGTTCCAATACATTTAGTCCCTCAAAAAAAATATCCAACAATGAAAAACGGATTAAAATTAATCAGATGATAGTAGACAATGAAATGGAGACTGTGTGCAATTTGTTGATACAACAACTTGGCGGGAATTACAGTGGGCACATTGTAACAGTTATTCTGCGAGATTTTAAAGAGATTCAAAGGGATTTTCAAACAAAATCCATGTCAAAACATAAAAAACAAGAGGAGGAAACTAAAGTGATTGACCGTCTCCTTTCTTTTTTACAAAATCTGAAAGATATTGATTTGAACGAAATCGAATTGGACAGTTAATTATCCTATCCGAAAATATTCCCATATTTTCCGCCTCGTTTCCATTCCAGGTTTCTTTCTTATCCTATCTAATATACCTCAAATTTGATTCATCGTACCCTATAATTTTGGCAACCTCCTCTTGAGTTTTCCCAGTAACAAGCTTGGCGTAGTATAACTACTTCCCGATGGAATAGCCACCAAGTTAGAAATGTACTTTTTGCATATACATCAGGTGCCAACGCCTAATTCAAATCATTACGAACTATTGTTTAAAATAATTCCACATGCAAATGATCTTCCGCTCTGCTGCCTTATTCTGGCTGCTACTTATCGCTAGTGCACCTGCCGCCGCACAGACTGCTATCCCGTGTACCTTAACCGGCGAAAAAGAATTCCGGCTTTTTGGCGAGGAACTGCGGTTGCTTTTTGCCGGCGAAATGTATCTGCACCTGTCCGACCGACCCCGACTGACCGGCAATGTACACCTGGCTGGTGATACACTGATCTACATACCACGACAAGAATGGCCATACCGTGACACCCTTCGATTATACAACCGGACTGATTCATGCACATTGGTATTTATGGTTTCGCCGAGAGTATTAAGCAATTATTCAGTTTTTAATCAGCCCGTCTCTATGGGCCGCGATATCGAGGAGTATACTCAAATCGACAGTGTGTCGACCATAACTGAAACGCGCAATGGCGAAACACGCGCGCTCACTGACATGATTATCTCAGGTGTCGTAGTACGCTTCGCACCAGGGCAGGCTGTTTATGATGTACTCAACAATAGCGTTTCTCTGCGAAAGGTGACCGTTTATGCCCGCGAAATTATTTTCGAAGACACGCTAAAACTTTACCAAGCAGACATAGCACTCCATGCACCAATCATAACGTTCATCGATAGCGACCTCAAGACGGCTACTGTGTTAACTTCGCCAGCGAATCATCCGCCAACCGCAGGTAAAGAAGGCATAGAGGGTTATTCTGCCGGCTCTATTTCCGTGTGGGCACAAAAGATTAACGTATATCCTAGAAGTAATGGCGGGCTATTGCGGTTTTTCGCCAACGGCTCGCAAGGCAGTAATGCGCTTGATGGCGCGAACGGAAATGACGCTGAAACTGTGCCTTGGCAGAATACGGCCTCGACTATATATGTAGCTGTGTGCCCAGCACATAGCCCTGCCTCGCCATGCTTTGCCCGCAAAACCGAGGGGAAATGGTCAGACAAAGAGCTAAAATCTATCATCAAAGAAATTCAAACAAAATTCCGCGGCAAGTCTGCAACACCCGGTGGCGTGCCAGGAATGGGCGGAAAAGGTGGGATAGTACGCTCCAATCTCAACCTCGCAGCGATCAGCCAGGTTGATGGCGGTAGAACAGGGAAAAGCGCACCAGCCTATACCGGCGGCGCACCAGCCGCTCCGAGTGTAGGGCTGTGTTATTATTATTCTGAAAGCATCCACGATAATACCCTCCACAAAGATCATGGTCCTTCATCGGCGTTCGATATTATTAGAGTATATGAGTGTCCGGAATCAGTTCCGCTGCAGCCAGGTGAGGGTGCTACCACCATCTCGGCGGCAAAGATCAATGTTGGTAGCATAATACTTGAGCCGTCAGCGGATGTCCTTTGGCATCCGTTACTCTTTACCCGCGAACTGACCTACATAAAAGATCTTTATTTACACAACCATCTTCAAGAAGCGCATGCTCGACTGACTGACGCAATTTCTACATTGACTGCACTCGAAGGCACAGCAAACTATAGTTCGGCCAGTCGGCAATATGGTTTGCTGCTTGAGGAAATGCGACTATACCGCCAACAGCTCGAGCACAACCTCGATTTCTATGGTAACCCGCCAGGATGGGTGCCAATGGTACCATATACCTATATCGAACAACAATACCGCGAAGAAGTCGAACATGCTGGCGCACTACTGGCAACGTTGCATACGCTTAAGCTTGTCATTGCTCAGGCTGAGGCTCGTAACCGCGCGTATGACCAGCTGCGTATTGATGCAGTTAATTCGATCCGAGACAATATCGCCGGCATCACCGCCATCCGCAACAGCCTTGTGCACCTTGATCTGCGAGTCAAGCGCAAAGACCAGCTGCTGGCCTTCGTCAACAGCGAATTAATTAAGCGGGAAAAAGAACTCGAACTCATCGTGATACGAACCATTGAAGACCAGCAAAAAAAACAAAAGCGCAAAAACCGACTGAACCAGCTCTGTTCTATCGCCCAAATGGTACCGGTTGGCCAGCCGTACACTGGTCTAATCGCCAAAGGCATCCAAATGTACAACCAGGACGGCTTTGGTTCCGTCGAGGGCATCATAGGTTCCGCAGTCGAGCTTGGCGAAAGCTATGGTGCGCTAGAAGATTATCAGCATAATGTCGATACTCTTCTAATGGGCTTGAAGGGCGTCGATTACTCCTCGTTTAAATCGATCAAAGTCGCCATGAAAAACAAGGATTTGCAGAAGCGCTTCAGCTCAGTAAAAGCTCATTTCAAACAACAGAACTTTGCCTCTGAAAAGGCAGCGCCAGTCGGACAGCTTCAAACCATGCTCGCACAATTGAAACAAAGCGACCCGGAATATCTAGATCTCACTCGCCAGATTGATACCCTTATCGAGGAAAAAGCCGCTCTCGCGGTGATTATTGATGCTGCAACTAGCCAGATGGAAAAATACCTCAACGACATTGAAGTGTTCCAGATTGGGCTCGACACTATCGCAAAGACATTCCTCGTCGCCTCGAACAACCGGGACCCGGTCCTCATAATGTATTTTCAGATGATGGAAGACCGAGCCTGGGAGCGTGTCAACAAGTATTTTTATTACCTCTATAAGACATATGAATACGCGTATGTCGAACCGTACAACGGCGAGCTCGACTTTTTCAGAATACGCCGCACAATAAAGGGCAGTGAAAATGGGCAGCAGATCGCGACGCTGTTCAAGGAACGTCTGAGAGATCTCGTTAGCGTCATCACAAATAAGAATGCCAATGTATTTCAAAGTCCGGACAGAATCGAAAGTGACGCCTATCACCTCTCACCAACTGAACTCGAGCAATTTAACCGGACCGATACTGTTGTCCTCAACTTCTGTCAAAGCCGATTCTTTAATACCCAACAAGAAAACATCCGTTTGATTGACATCAAAGCGCCGGATATCCAAAACCACTATAAACTATCTGGAGCACCGGCCGAACCAGTTCGCAACGGTAACATAGTACTTCAGCTGCTCCATAAAGGTGAATCATTCATCCGTAAGAACGGGCGCGTTTATCTCTTTCGCCATTATAGCTGGCAAACCGAAAATAAAATTTACTGGCGCACCAAGTACGACCTTGTGACACATCAACTAGCTTCACAATCGGTTAACCTCAATGACTTTTATAAGCTGTTCTTCGAGAGCACTTATACACTCAATGAAAAATTCATGTTCCCTGCGGCTTGCGCAGACCTAATGTTGATCAAAGATGCTCAGGTTGGGCCCTATCGCCAAAAAGTAACGTTTGATGACCTACTGCTTGAGTTGACCTACTATTCCGAAAGAAACTATACAAAGCAGGAGTTGGTGCTTTCCTCGGGCCCAGCACCTGTCTATTTTGTCGCAGGGGAAATCGATCAGCCCGAGCAGTGTAATGGATACGAAAGCATGGTTTGCTATTTCCCCAACCGCGCGCAGGTCCGCGTCCGCGCTGCGCCGGTCGAGCCTGGGCTGCGATTTAGTCATTGGGAAAAGACCGATTCGTACGGCCGAACAACGATTATCACTAGTGAAGGGCCTTCCGTTCTGATTAACCTTGACGAATCTATGAATTGGAAAGCGGTGTTTGAAGCGCCTTAGCAGATGTGATGACCGTGATACTTAGCTTCGCAGGTGCTTTATTATTCTCTGCAGTCAACCTAAACTCAACACTGCAGCAGCCTTGTGTACAATAGATCAAGTCTCACCTTCAAAAGTTGTACAATGCTTCGGGGCGAAAAGCACGAACCGCTAACATGAGGTTTGCTGCTATGCTGGCTGGAAGCGCAATTGGTTTTTGAAATGCTATCAGCTAACTACAAGTAGTTAAGCGTAGTCTTGATGTATTCCTGAATTTTCTTTTGGATTTCATTTTGGGGCTTTCTCTGATCAAGCTCGATGTACCTCAGGTTTGAAGCATCACAACCAATGATCTTGGCTACCTGTTTTTGGGTTTTCCCAGAAATGAGCCTAGCATAAAATAATTGCTTTCCGATGGAACAGTCTTCAACTTTAAAAGGAACGTAACCCAAGAAATCAATGATGGCCTTGGCAAACTTGGCAGTAGGTTGGTTACGGTTCAGTTCCCAACAAGTTACCATATCCGTTGACACTTTCAGAATCACTGAGACATCAAGTTGAGACAATCCACGATCAAGGCGCACTTTGCGAAGATGATCTCCCAAAGTATTCAATTCGACCGGATATGCAGGATTAATCGGTCTTTTACCCCATAATTGGATTTTACAACTATGCAACGCAACCCTGTCCCTGCGGCTACTACAACCACCCCGAAAAAGAATGCGTATGCGGCCCCGGCGTGGTAAAACGCTATGTCTCAAAGATTTCTGGGCCTTTGCTGGACCGAATTGACCTCCATGTAGAAGTGACTCCTGTGAGCTACGACGAGCTCACCAACACTGAACGGGCCAAACTTGACAGCACTGCCATAAGAGCGAGGGTGCTGGTCGCCCGTGCGGTGCAAGACGAGCGTTTCAAAGATTTGAAAGATGTGTACAGCAATGCACAGATGCCGGGGCGCATGGTGCGGGAGGTATGCAAGCTGACACCTGAAGGGTTAATTCTGCTGAAAACGGCTATGGAACGCTTGCAACTTTCGGCGCGGGCTTATGACCGGATTTTGAAAGTAGCGCGGACGGCGGCTGATTTGGCGGGGAGTGCTGATATAAGGATTGAGGATTTGGCGGAGGCGATTCATTATAGGAGTTTGGATAGAGAGGGGTGGGCTGGGTGAGGATCGCAAACTGGTGAAAATGGCGCTAGTCGGCACAGTCAGCACGGATAATGCGCACAAGATTTGCAGCCTTTGCACGGGTAAAATGGCGGCATCAGGTCGCCTTTATTTTGTTTGCCGTATTTGATAAATCGAGCACTCAAAACATTATTCTGTAATGGGGGGGGGGTAGCGTAGCAATTGCCAAATTATCACTTGAATACAACATTTGGCTAAAAATAGCAAATCGGAAAAATGAAAGATTTAGGACATAAAGGCTATTTTTGTCAACGTTTTCATTTTACCATTTCCAAACTGCTTCCTCCAAATGAGTCATCCTTTAAAACCACTTTGTATTGACTATAATTTCATAACTAATTTTGGACATTATTCCTAACAAAAATCATTTTTATGAAAAATACATTCCTACTTGCCAGTTTTTGTGTTTCGCTTCTTATTTCTTCTCTCTCTTGTCACAAATGTAAGGAGGAATATTGTGACAATCCATACGACCCGAACTGTGCAAACTATGACCCTTGTTTGGGGAAAGAACAAACAGATGCCGAGTTTGTAATCTTGGACACAATAGTTTGTGGTGATGATCTGAAAAACCTATGGCAGTCATTTGAGGTTGACACTTGTCATCCACGAGATGTTTGGTTTCGAGCACTTCATAATAATGATACTTACGAATGGAAAATCGGTTCAGACCCAAGGATTTTTACTGAAAAAGAATTCTCACTTTATATTGATGTATTCGGAGATATCCCAATACGCTTGATTACTACTAAAAAAAATATTTTTAATAATTGCTTTCCAGATGATGTTGGGAGGGACACATTCTACAGAACACTTCATATTGCAAACTACAATCTAATTGCTCCCATTTATGGAAAATATTTGGGTTATGATGAGCAGAACCCATTATTAGAATATACAATAGAGATAAAAAGCCCACAATCGGCAGGAGTATATAGTGGAGTATACGGATTACCAGAAGGTTGCTTGAAATTAATACCCCCCCCATTGCCATCAGATATGTATGAAAGTTGGCGGTACGGAGTTGTTGCTGACCGAGATATAAATTGCTTTGAGCCACAAGGGGTGGCTGAACTTGCAGCGGACTACAGGACACTTACCATTAATTACACAATTAGGAAAGACTTTAGTTCAAGCAACAGAATCTCTCGAGTTTTTATTGGAATTAAACAGCAATGATAACATACAAACCTTATTATCATGAAAAAACCTTACTTCTTTGCCTTGGCTTTGACATTATCAGCTATAAAGTTGAATGCCCAATGCACTCCCGAAACCCCTCTGGGTTCCACAGTCAACACATTCGATTGGAGAACCCCGGTTTTTGAGTTGTACTTAAAAATTCTAACACCCCCGGGCTACCTCTTGGTAAATGAAACCTCGCCTTTTCATGTTACAAATTATTCCACACAACCCAATACCTTTCATTTAGCCGTTCATCCAGGAGAAGCAAATGACTATGAACCAACTGACGGTTGGGAATTATTGTTTAAAAATTTTGGTACTCAATCAAATCCAGTATCAAATCCATCCATTGGATTATATAACCGGTATGATTCCAAAATACGAATATTTGTTTGGGCGAATGACCCTACTAATTCCTACCAGAGTGCAATGATAGAATTGTTACAACCAAGTACAGGCTTTGGAAAGTTTAGCGCTGTGATGGAGCATTCAAACTCTCCTATGAATGCAGTTGAAGAATTTGATAAAAGCCAAATAAAAATAAACACATCAAACGTATATACAACACAAAACGGCACTTGGCTCATGTTTGAATATGTTGCGGCCTATGACCCTTGCACTTGTTATCATTCCACTGGAATGCGGTATTCTCCTAAGTTATTTGATGTTTCAAATTTAGATTTTAAAATCACGGGATCTTCGATTTCAGAACCTATCGTCACCAACGGTGCGACGAATACTGCCTCAGATTTAGATTTTGCTGCGGCTTTTGGCTCTGTTCAAGCAGCAGTCAAAAAGGGTTATAAGGCATATACAAGTTATAATAAGCTTAATAATGATTTTGTAAACTTGGTCAACGGTGCTAATCCACCTGCACAAGGAAGCCCCGGCTTTAAACTACCGAAAGTTTTAAAACTTATCCCGTATGGCGTACTAGCCACAAACATTTTAGAATTCCTATTTAGTGGGGAAAAAACTGCTAGTGCTGCAAGGCCATCTGCCTACCATACAAAGTATGAATTTGCCGGTCAAGGTACAATTACTACGGCTTCAATGCAAGGCCAAATAACGCACTATACACCTGGCTCTGTTCCTACAGGCGGGGGCATTGGAACACCTGCGCCTTTGGTTCCAACCTACAACAACATACTTGGAGTTATTAACTTAACTGAAGTCCCCAAAATTTCTAAACACTTTAGCCAAGAAACATTGGGCGGAGGATTTTCTGTGTGGGTTAAGAACACTACTGTATACAAATTGGCTGAGCCTCTCAAGTACGCTTTCAATGAGGCTTCTGGACTGCCATTAAACCCATCAGGAATAAGAGCGGCGATATTCTTTAAACCAAATAATGGAGGTGTTGGGAATGTTGGAGGGCCTCCTCCCGAATTAATAGTTAACCCTGACGGCACATGGCGTACACCATACTTACCGCTAGATGCATTAGATGACTATGCCGTAACGTTAAAAGTTTGGTTTGGTGTTGGACAATCGGGTTTCATGAGCTTTCAATTTAATCAAGTAATAGATGAAAGTAATGTAACTATTGAGTTTGTAAATACATTCTTGGATGGACAAGCAAATGAAACTTTCTACGGAGCGAGATATAAGGCAAAAGTGGTTTCAGTTCCAAATCCTATTCCAGCTAACCCATATATCAATATTCCTGAAAACCTAACACTAAGAGATCCCGTTGATGGACAAGTCTATTTGGCCTGGAATAGTATTACCATTGAAGATGGAAACAATTTGTTGCCCACAGAAAATATTCTTTTTTACTCAACTCAAATTATTTTTTTAGCAAACACACCTGCCGCGTTATTACCTTACATGAACGGCAATAGTTTAGACTTCAATTTATACCCTCCCGGAGGAGTTGGGATAAATTTTAATCCTAAATTTTTCAATATTTATAATGGTGTGCAACCACCAATAGTGCCCATCCTTCCCCAAAGCCCAATTCAAATTGGCACATTTTGCTCTACAAAATATAATCCTGTAGTTCAATTAATAATAAATTCTGAAGAGAATGAGTTGAATCCAAAAAATTCTAATGATGGAATCAGGATTATTGTGGCACCAAGTCCGTTCAGCGATTTTCTTTCGATTAGTGTCAATGTTAAATCTGATTCTCAATGCAGTATTGAATTACTCGGCTTGGCTGGGGAGCGAGTGCAAAATGTTGCCAATATTCAACTAGCTTCTGGAGAAAACAACACAAGCATTGGTACAAGTGACCTATGCAGTGGAGTTTACTTCTTAGTGCTTAATATTGACGGCCAACGAGTTATTAAGAAGGTAGTCAAATTATAGCTTGCTTGAGAGAATTTGTCTTTTTAAGCAAGCTCTCGAATGAGATTGATGTTATTAAGTTTGATGACCAACATGAGCCGCCAAATTTTTGGCGGCTCATGCCTTTTTAAGAAATGAGTCCATTGTATGTTGTTTGAAAAGTACTGCTACCAGATAATTTGTTTGAGCCATCATGATAAATCGGTCAATTTTTTCCCTTGTCTTCGATTGGGGTATTCCCAATCCAAGTTCTATATATCTCAAATTTGAGGAATCACACCCAATCTCAGCAGCTACCTCCCTCTGAGTTTTCCCAGTAATGAGCCTGGCGTAGTACAGCTGCTTCCCCAAGGAACAGTCTTCAACGTTGAAAGGAATGTAACCTATAAAGTCAATGATTGTCTTGGCAAACTTGACAGTAGGCTGATTCCGGTTCAGTTCCCAATTCGTTACCATATCCGTTGATGTTTTTAGAATCACTGCCACATCAGGTTGGGACAGCCCACGGTCAAGTCTTACTTTACGAAGATGATCTCCCAAGGTATTCAATTCCTTAGGATATGCAGGATTAGAGGGCCTTTTGCCCTTTAATCGAATTTGACAACTATGCAACGAACCCCTGTCCCTGCGGCTACTACAACCACCCCGAAAAAGAATGCGTCTGCGGACCCGGCGTGGTAAAACGGTATGTTTCCAAGATTTCCGGGCCACTGCTCGACCGCATTGACCTGCATGTGGAGGTAACGCCTGTGAGCTACGACGAGCTTACCAACACCGAACGCGCCAAACTCGACAGCACAGAAATCCGTAAGCGGGTACTCCAAGCCCGGGCGGTACAAGACGAACGGTTCAAAGATTTGAAAGACGTGTACAGCAATGCGCAAATGCCGGGTCGGATGGTGCGCGAGGTGTGCAAACTGACACCGGAAGGTTTGATTCTATTAAAAACCGCCATGGAACGACTCCAACTTTCTGCCCGGGCGTATGACCGGATTCTGAAAGTGGCGCGCACGGCGGCGGATTTGGCGGGGAGTCCGGATATAAGGATTGAGGATTTGGCGGAGGCGATACATTATAGGAGTTTGGATAGAGAGGGCTGGGCGGGGTGAGCGATCTTAGTTATTGGCGAAAGTAGCATCAAAGAGAATCCCAGAAGGGCTAGAAAACTATTTTTAGCTTCGGTAAAAATTCTTTAGCACAAACAATACAATAAATTCCGAATTTTCCGACATTTGTTGGAAAATTCGTCAAATGTTTGCCGCGAACCTCAAATATCTTCGTAAAAAACGGAACGAATCGCAGGAGTTGGTGGCTGAAAGAATCGGCATCAATCGGTCAACATATGCCGATTACGAAAAGGGAAGATCAGAGCCTATTGCAAGCGTTTGTTTGAAAATCGCGGATTACTTTACTGTTTCAATGGATGACCTGCTAAAATCCGATTTGGGTGCGCCGCTTTTTCAACGGAAATCAACACAACAATCGAGCGTTTTTTCGGATGGATTACGAGTACTTGCAGTCTCTTTAGACAAAAATGAACGAGAGAACGTTGAGTTTGTATCAGTTCATGCTGTTGCCGGATATGTTACGGGTTTCTGTAATCCTGAATTTATTCAAGAATTGCCACGCTTGATATTGCCCAATTTGTCGGAAGGGACTTACCGAGCGTTTGAGATTACAGGTGATTCGATGCCACCCATCCATGAAGGATTTATTGTCGTAGGTAGGTTTGTAGAACGTTGGCAGGATATAAAAAGTGGCAAGCGATACACACTTGTATTACAAAATGATGGCATCGTTTTTAAAAGGGTGGTCAATGAAGTCGGTCAAAATCGAAAATTAGTACTTTGTTCCGACAACCCGGCATACCTCCCATACACGGTTTCTATTTCGGATGTCTTGGAGGCATGGGAATTGGCGGCTTTTGTAGGATTTCCAAAAGGTACTATTCAAAATGAAGACACGATATTGGGAAAGCTCCAAGCAATCGAACAGAAAATCAATTTGCTGACAATCAAAGATTCATAAAAAACCCTTAATAAATGGTCGCTGGATTGGACATGGTTAATTTGTTGGATTTTTCGCAGGGCATCGTGGATGTTCAGGCGGATACCAATGCTTTGTCCGCGCTTAAACAATACTATGTGAAACAAGTCAAGTCCTCCGATTTTGGAGTGGACGCGATGTATTTCTCGGGTGAATTTCCTTCTGTTTATTTCAAATCAGTGCCAGATTTCAGGGAATCCACCCTACAGAAATTACTGATTGTCCAACAAAAAATCTGGAATCAAGGCAAAGTGCCTTTTTTGTATGTGGAAAGTTCCACTGAAATCCGCATTTATAATTGTTTTGCAATACCACAAGAAAAAGCAACTGATGTTGATAAAATTGAACTGTTCAAGGCATCCAAACAGTTAAAAGAAGATTTGGAAGAATTGAAATTGGTTTTCGATAAAATATCTATCGAAACTGGAGGTTTTTGGAAAAATGACAGTTATGCTAAGAAAGTAAAAACCGAAACGAGGGTTGATAAAACGCTGATTGAAAACCTGAAGAAGACGAGGACGGTTTTAACAAACAAAGGTTTGCCCAAAGAAATCATCCACGATTTACTGCTCCGTTCGCTATTCCTTTTGTACTTGGAAGATCGAGGCGCAACTGATGAACAATTGTACGAAGGCAAGAAAAACTATTTTGAGGCACTTAGCGCCAAGGAAACTACATACAAAATTTATCAAAAATTAGAACAACATTTTAATGGCAACCTCTGCCCGGTTTCTGAACTCGAAAAAAGCCGCGTTCTCCAAATTCATCTCCAAGAAATCCAAAATTGTTTTTGGAACGGCGGGACGCTCTTTTTTGGCTGGCGCTTTTTTGATTTCAAAGTCATCCCTATCCAACTCATCAGTGAGATTTATGAACATTTTTTGGCTGACGAAATCGGTACAGAGGAAAAAAACGCTTCAGGGACTTTTTACACACCGTTGCCGTTGGCAGAATTTGTGTTGAACGAAGTGTTACCCCATGCTTCTACAGAAAACAAGGCTTTTGATATCAAAATTATGGATCCAACCTGCGGGTCGGGCATTTTTTTAGTAGAAAGTCTTCATCGCTTGCTCGACCGATGGGAACTTGCCCATATTGGGAAAAAATTGGACTTCGAGACCATTTGCCGCATCGTTAAAGATAATATTTTCGGCATCGAAAAAGAAAAAGAAGCCATCAAAGTCGCGGCATTCAGCATTTACCTTGCCATGCTCGACCGGCTCGAACCCAAAGCTCTGTGGCAAAACCAACGTTTCCCCTATCTGATTGATGAGCCGGACGAAACAGATCCTGCAAAACGCGGGCAGAACCTTTTTCGGATGAGCAGCCTTGACTCGGGCAAGCCGTTTGAAAAAATTGAATATAATTTGGTCGTGGGAAACCCTCCGTTTGGTGGGAAGAAAGTGAAACCTGACGTACGGGCGTATTTAGAAAACCAACAATTCGGCAACGAAACGGTGGAGGCATTTTTGCATCGAGCTACCGAACTTTGCCCGAATGGTAAAATCGCGCTGATTTCCACCAGCAAGGTGCTGTTCAACACTGGGAGCAATCATCAAAACTTTCGCCAGTTTTTGTTCCATGATTGCTACGTGGAAAAGGTTTATAATTTTTCTGTTTTGCGCCGCGTGCCGCAAAGCCGAGGGCGAAATTTGTTCGCCTCAACAGTGCGTCCGATTTGTATATTTTTTTATTCAAAAACACAGCCCGCACAGCCGTCCGACCGATTGCAATACTGCGCTCCGACAACCGTACTCAAAAATCGAATGATAGATGGCATTGCCATTGACCCAACCGATGTAAAATTTCTGCCGAGGGAGGAGTGTCAAAAGCCGGATAGCAAGATATGGAAGGCAGCGATGTGGGGAACGGAGAGGGATTATGGGTTAATGGGAAGAATGAATAGAGATGAAAAAATTAAAGATAAAATAGTCAAAGAAAACTGGAATGCAGGAGTGGGTTTTCAAATTTCTGAGCCATTAAAATATACGGATTCCGAAATAAGAAACCACCCACATTTATCACCTGATATTTTAAAAAGATATTATACCAATATTGGTACCGCCATATCCATTTCGCGTACAAAATTCAGGAGGTTGGGAAATTTGGGTGCTTATAAATCTCCACATCTAATTATTAAGAGAGGCCAAGAAAACAACAAATTGTGTTCTTCCTTTATTGATTTTGATGCGTCTTTTAAAAGTATAGTTTATGGAATACATGCCCCTCGCAAAGAAAGTGAGTTGAAGCTTCTATCAAGTTTTCTAAACTCTAAAATAGCAACATACCTAATTTACCTCTCCTCCTCAAGTTGGGGGATAGAGAGAGAAATTGTCTATCCAGAGGAAATTCTCGACTTACCAGACCTCTGTTTCTCCCTCCCTGAAACAGCAAAAAAAGAAATCGTCGGCTATGTGGACGAAATCATTGCCATTCGAAAAAGAGAACCCAATGAAATTTTCTTTGACCCAGAAAGCCAAATTGCCGATTTCGAACAAAAAATAGAAAACACACTCCGGCATGCCTTAAACCTTTCGGAAACGGATCAAATCCTGATTGATGACCTATTGAATTACCAATTGGACGCCTTCCAATCGGGTGAAAAATCCAAAGCGTTCCGCCCATGCGAAGTGCAAGACATGCAGGCGTATTCCCAGTTTTTGTGCAAAACAATCAACGAATTTTTGGCTTACACCCCGGAAATTACCGTTTGGGCGACAGTTTTTGAGATCGAAAAACGTACCCCTTTAAATGTTGTGGCGCTTCAAATGAATCGAAATCAGCAATCTGGCAGGATTGAAATAAAGCATGCTGCCGAGATTGACCAGATTTTAAAGGCACTAGAACAATTCAGTTATCATGAATTTGCTGAGAGCATTTATTTTAGAAAGTTTATCCGTTACTATAAAGATGACGTGTTATACATTTTAAAACCCAATGAAAAACGCTTTTGGTCTCGTTCGATGGGTATGAATGATGCCGACGAAATAATCCTCGAACTTTTGACAACCGCGAATGATAAACAATCCTAACCCCTTGTATGTCGAAGCGGCAAGGCAAAACTTTGTCGTGCTTTGTTTGGATGCCCTACAGCGAGGTTATGATCGAATGGTGTCCGATGCGCAGTATGATGTTTCTTGGAAGGAGGATAAATTGACTGTTCATTTAGTCAAAAAAATGGAAGAAACGGGCTTTTTGAAACAAAATCGAATTGATGTTCAGCATCAATCACCCATTTACGATAATGATGTAATTTATGGAAGTGATGACCCTGCCAATGCCCCTGTGATTGATTTCAAATTTATTAGGTGGCAAAAAGACCTAAAATTTTACTATTTCGCAGAAGCCAAAAACCTTTCAGAGAACGATTGGGCAAAAAATGATGGTTCAAATGTTAGCGCTTCCTTTTATCGCGGTCGTTATATTGACACAGGTATCCAAAATTTTATTTCCAACAGGTACCCGGAGGGATGTCTGGTTGGCTATATCGTGGAAGGAAGTCAAGAGGCCATAATCAAAGGAATCAATAGGCTTATCCAAAGAAGAGGGCTTTCTCCGAACACAGGTTTTATTGAAAAGGATTTGATTGTCTCTTTTCCAACCTGTTTTTGTTCTTCCAATTCAGTAGAAGGAGCAATAAGAGTTCTTTATCATATCATGATGAAGTTTTGAGAATTTGCCCGCCACGGTTTTCGAATCAACAGTGAAAATCGGGTAAAAAACAGGAAAGTGCATGGTATGTAAAACTGGCATTACCTTGCCAGATGAACCAACCGCCAAGTAAATGGCTTCTTCTCATTCTTTCGACTTTCCGCTCTTTCGCGTCCTATTCAACGGCCGTGACGATGTCTTTGCAGTCCGCTGGGAAAAAGGAAACAAAAGCGGGTACATGCCCGCTTATCAATACGATCCTTACTTGTACCGTCAGCATAAAATGGGCGGAGGAACCTTTCAGAATTTCAATGCCAAAAGTTACCTGCCGCTGACAGATAATCAGATTGAAAAACACCTGAATGGTGGGCAACAGGTCGGAGTATATCCATTATTGCCAGATAATAGCTCCTGGTTTCTTGTTGCTGATTTTGATGGTCAAAACTGGGCGCAAGATTGTAGGATTTTCCTGAAAGCCTGTCGTGATAAAAGTATCCCTGCATATTTGGAGCGCTCCCGTTCCGGGAACGGAGGGCATGTTTGGATTTTTTTTGAAGAACCTTACCCTGCTATCCGTAGCAGGAAGATTTTCATACAATTACTGGAAGAAACTGGAGTATTTTCGGTTTTTGATAAGAACTCTAGTTTCGATCGAGTCTTCCCAAATCAAGACACTCTTTCCGGCAAAGGATTGGGTAACCTAATAGCCTTACCGTTGTATAAACCTGCCTTGGAGAACGGTAATGGTTGTTTTATCGACCCGGAGACGTTGATGCCATTTAGTGATCAATGGTCTTTTTTAAAAACTATCCAGCGGGTAAGCGTAGCCAAATTAGATGCGTTACACCAATTACTGCAAAATTCATTCGATAGCTCTTTGCCAGATACTGCTCGCTTGGGTAGGGGTAAGATTTCTATTAGACTCGACAATGAAGTGTATATGTCTCGAACAGGACTACCGGTTAATTTAATCAACTTCCTGAAAGAAACCTTCAATTTTGCCAGCAGCGAGTTTATCATAAAAAAGAAGTCGGGAAAAAACACCTGGGGTCAGGATCGGTTTTTCAAATGTATCCAAGAAACAGAGTACGAGTTGATTATCCCGCGCGGGGGCATAGGTAAGATTATTCGCTTTTGTCGGGAACAGAAAATTGACCATGATTTCAGGGATGATCGAAAAAAGTTAGCGCCGGTCATTTTTTCATCCAATATTAACCTACTACCGCATCAGTTACCGGCGGTGGAGGCCGTTTCGCGGAAAGACATCGGGGTTTTGGTTGCTCCGCCTGGTTCTGGGAAAACAGTAATCGGCCTAAAGATTATTGCCAACAAACAACAGCCTGCTCTGATCATAGTACATAGAAAGCAATTGGTTGACCAATGGATTGAGCGCATACAAGGGTTTCTTGGGCTTTCAAAAAGTGAAATCGGACAAATTGGTCAGGGAAAATTTATAGTTGGAGAGAAGGTGACCATTGCAACGATTCAAAGTCTGGCCAAGGCATTCGAGAAGCAGGAATCTAAAGTTCTCATGAATTCCTTTGGTACCGTCTTGATTGATGAATGCCACCATGTTCCTGCCGAGGTATTTCGTAATACGATCAGTCAATTGAACGCCTACTATCTATACAGCCTCACGGCTACCCCCTTTCGTAAATATAATAACGGCAAACTGATATTTATTTATCTGGGGGACATCATTTCTGAGGTTACTCCCCAAGATATGGGCAGTCAACAAAAGGCAAAAATCGTAATACGGGAAACCGAACTGGATATTCCATTCAATCCCAAAACCGACAAATTTGAAACATTGTCGAAGGCGCTTGTGCATGATTCTTCCCGCAATCGTCTTATCCTGAAGGATATCCAAATGGAATTGGATGCCGGCCGAAAAGCTGTTATTCTCACAGAAAGAAAAGAACACATTGAGGCCCTGTATCAATACTTGAAGCAATCCTACGAGGTTATCACCCTTAGCGGAGAGGATGCTGAAAGTGCTCGATCTGCAAAGTGGAAAACCTTAAAGGAGGGCAATTACCAGGCACTTTTAACCACTGGGCAATATTTTGGCGAAGGTTCTGACCTTAACAATGCCACATGTTTGTTTTTGGTGTTTCCATTTTCTTTTGAGGGCAAGTTAATCCAATACATTGGAAGGGTACAACGTGGCA
>JBJXGO010000102.1:0-10665 GCA_046160345.1 Saprospiraceae bacterium | reverse complement strand
CCTTTGGAAAGCCGCTTTACAAAGTTGCCGACCTTTCTACCATGACGCTCCGTGCCTATGTTGCGGGCGACCAGTTGACGAAGGTTAAAGTAGGCCAAGATGTTAAAGTACTGGTGGATATCGCCGACGGTAAGCAGCAGGAGTTTAGTGGGAAGATCCGATGGATATCGCCCAAGGCAGAGTTTACGCCCAAGGTGATCCAGACAAAAGAGGAGCGGGTAAATTTGGTGTATGCGGTGAAAATTACGGTGCTGAACCCGGCAGGAGATTTGAAAATTGGTATGCCAGCGGAGGTAAAATTTTGACTTCTGTTTTCAAATAAAGAAAAAAACCTGTGTCTGTAATTACCATCCAGAACATTTCCAAGTCCTATGGCCCTGTCGGGGCAGTAAAGGATATAAATTTTGAGGTGTCCCAAGGGGAAATCTTCGGCCTCATCGGGCCTGACGGTGCCGGCAAAACAACCCTGTTTCGCATTCTCGCCACCTTGTTGCTTCCTGATGCAGGCCATGCAAGTTTATCAGGATTGGACTGCGTAAGGGATTACAAGAAAATCCGGCAAATTATTGGCTACATGCCCGGCCGTTTTTCGCTTTATCAAGACCTCAGCGTAAAAGAAAACCTTGAGTTTTTTGCATCTGTTTTTGGCACGAGCATCGATGCAAATTACCAACTCATTGCGCCTATTTATTCCCAAATTGAGCCATTCAGAAATCGTCGCTCTGGTGCACTTTCCGGGGGTATGAAGCAAAAACTGGCTTTATGTTGCGCCCTCATTCACAAACCACAAGTGCTGCTTCTGGACGAACCCGGCACGGGCGTTGACCCGGTTAGCCGGCAAGAATTTTGGGAAATGCTCGCCAGTCTCCGTGTTCACGGCATTACCATGCTTGTCAGCACTCCCAACATGGATGAGGCGGCACTTTGCGACCGCGTGGCATTGCTGCAAAAAGGTCAGATCTTGGCTATTGACACGCCACAAAGCATCACGAAGGGCTTCAAAAGCGCCCTTTTTGCCGTCCGCTCTAATGACATGTACCGGTTGATCAAAGATCTGCGCGCTTTGGAAGGGGTGGCCGATTGCTATGCTTTTGGGGAATATGCACACCTTAAATTGCGGGAGGGGCTATCCCCGAATCATAATATTCCCACTAAAATTTCGGCCATGCTCCTTTCGAAAAACCATCAGGACATCGAAATAAAACCAGCCAGCCCGACCATTGAAGATTGCTTTATCGAATTGATGAAAAATTAAACAAAATGACCATTCAAAATATAGAAACCTTCCTTGAATATTACGAACGGGTGCGCGAACGTACCCGAAAAGTAGTGGTACTTATTCCTGAGGATCACCTGGAATGGACCTATCGGAAGGGTAAATTCACTCTCGGCGATTTGGTTCGCCACATTGCGGCCATCGAACGCCATCTTTATGCTGAAAATGTGGAAGGACGCCCTTCCAAATATGCCGGTTGTGGCCCGGAACTGACTGCAAATTACCCTTCCACCCTGGATTATTTTGACGATATGCACCACCAATCAGTTGCAATATTTCAAAAATTGACGCCTGAAATGTTGCAGCACAAAATCCAAACGCCCGCCGGAATGCCCATAACCTGTTGGAAATGGCTTCGGGCACTGATAGAACATGAGATCCACCATCGTGGGCAGATTTACTTGTACCTCAACATGTTGGATATAAAAACCCCGCCATTGTATGGTTTGACTGCAGAGCAGGTGGAAGCCTTAAGTGTTAAATAGCCTCATTGACATCCCTCTTTCAAATTAGCGCAGAAGGGCAAAAGAATAAAAATGACAAACCGAAGCATCATTTCTACAGAAAAATTGACCCGGACTTTCGGCGCGTTCACCGCTGTTGACGCCATTACGTTTGAGGTGCAGGAAGGGGAGATTTTCGGGTTTCTTGGGGCGAATGGAGCGGGCAAAACGACGGCCTTGAAAATGCTCACCGGTTTGCTTGCGCCAACTTCCGGAAAGGCGATCGTGTCTGGCTATGATGTATGGAGAGAGCCTGAGCAGGTAAAGCGGCACATAGGTTATATGAGTCAAAAATTCAGTCTCTATGAAGACCTGACTGTACGTGAAAACATTCGATTGTTTGGTGGAATTTATGGGTTAAGAATGGCCGATATCAAGGCAAAAACCTCCAGAATGCTCGACAAGTTGCACCTTGAGGCAGAGGCGGACAAGCTAGTAGGGTCACTGCCACTGGGCTGGAAACAAAAACTTGCATTTTCAGTCGCCTTGTTGCATGAGCCTAAAATAGTGTTCCTGGACGAACCCACCAGTGGTGTTGACCCAATTACACGCCGGCAATTTTGGGAGCTGATTTACGAAGCTGCACATGCGGGCGTGACGCTAATGGTAACCACACATTACATGGAGGAAGCGGAGTATTGTGGCCGCGTGAGTATGATGGTCGCTGGGAAAATAGAAGCCCTTGATACACCCCGAAACTTGAAAAAAACCTTCGGGGCCGAGAACATGGACGAGGTGTTTCGAAAACTGGCACGAGGCTAATAACTATTCAATTCCTTGGTTATGAATCGTTTTTCGGCATTTATCCTTAAAGAATTTCGCCATATTCTGCGAGACCGCCGCACCCTGCTTATTCTTTTTGGAATGCCCATTGTGCAGGTGCTGCTCTTTGGGTTCGTGCTCACCAACGAGATCAAAAATGCCTCCATAGCGATTCTAGACCCATCCAAAGACCTAGAGAGCATTTCATTGACGAGCAAATTCGAGTCAAGCGGTTATTTTCAATTGGAGAAAACAATTGAGACACCCAAAGATCTTGATGCTGCTTTCAGAACCGGGAAAATAAAAATGGCAATTGTGTTCCCTCAGGATTTTGCAGCGCAGTTGCAAACAGGAAACAGCCAACTTCAACTTATAGGTGATGCCAGCGATCCCAACACAGCTACTACACTTATCAATTATGCCAACGCCATTATCGGAGATTACCAAAACGAAAAGGCCTTGAACGGTGGAATCTCTGCGAGTTCAACCATCTTTATCCGTACAGAAACCAGGATGCGGTACAACCCCGAACAAAAAAGTGTTTTCAATTTCGTTCCCGGCGTAATGAGCCTTATCCTGATGCTGGTGTCGGCTATGATGACCAGTATTACCATTGCCCGGGAAAAAGAATTAGGCACTATGGAGGTTCTGCTCGTGTCGCCGCTGCAACCTATTCAAATTATCCTGGGCAAAACTACGCCCTATCTCGTTTTGACCCTGCTCAATGCCTTCGTGGTCGTTTTGATGGGTGTTTTTGTTTTTGGGATGCCAATGCGAGGCTCTATTTTATTGCTTGCTGCCGAGTGCGTGTTGTATATGTTCGTGGCACTTTCTCTGGGTATTTTCATCAGCACCCGGGCTAAAGACCAAATGAGTGCGATGTTCATGTCGGCATTAGGATTAATGATGCCCACTATGTTACTTTCAGGATTCATCTTTCCCCGTGAAAGCATGCCATTGGCCCTGCAAGTAATCGGAAATGTGATACCAGCCACCTGGTTTAACCCAATTATCAAAGGTATCATGATCAAAGGTGTAGGGTTGGAGGTGCTATGGAAACAAACAATTGTACTGTGTGGAATGGCCGTGTTTTTTTTGGGTCTGAGTTTGCGAAATTTTAAAGATCGCCTTTAGCATACTACTGGACATTTTTGTTTTACCCCTAGACCTATAAGGTTTTTGGAAACCTTATAGGTCTCGATTTCAGAAAATGTCCAGTAGTATGCGCCTTTAGTTCTTTTCGGATTGTAAATTTTTATACTTTTAAGCAACTCGTTATTTTTCAATAAGTTATAACCTGTATTGTTATTTGTTATCGTAAATATTCCTTAAAACAACCCGATATGGTGTGTCTTTTTGCCGCATCCGCGTTTCAAATGCAGTCTTACAAAATAGACAATCTCTTATCATGAAGAAATCACTCATTTTGACCTTTGTATTTGCCGCATTTTCATTTGTTGGTGCATTTGCGCAAAACATCTCACGCAATTCTGAACCGACTAAGCCAAAGGAAGAAAAAAATGTGGACAAGGCTGCTCCTACGGATGCCCGACCGGGTTCCGAAGCACCTACTTCCCGACCGAGCGAACAAAGCAAGGGAGAAAAGGGCAAACGCAAGGGCCACCATAAAAAACACAAAGGAAAAGGCAAAGCAAAAGGCCACCATAAAAGCCAACATGACAAAGAAGGACATGAGGGGCACAAGCACCCTAAAGGTGATGATGGGCACAAGCACCATAAAGGTGATGAAGGCACGGGTCGTGGCGCTTCCGGGAAAGTAGAAAAAGCAGACAAGCCCCCTGTGGACGCTCCCAGAAAGAGCAGAACGAATAAACAGGGCGGAAATCAGTAATTAGGCTCTGGTAAAATAAAATATCACTCCCCAAACCCTTGTCACAACACGCTGTTGGCAACCAATTAAATTATCCAAACACCCTTTGAGCAATCAGGGGGTGTTTTTTTATAGCACGCCGGGCAAAAAACGGGGTGGGACATCAAAGAAGTCCCACCCCGTATATCAAAACCAGTTGAAGAAAATTTTGACCATCCCGTTGATCATTATGGGAATATACCCATTGAGATGTAGTCCCCGGCAATCTTCTTCAAAGAACAAACAAACGCAGCTGTCCGCATGTCTTTGATATCTGGATGTTTGTCAAAAGTATCTTTGATCTGTGAATAAGCTGTAATCATGGTGTCTTCCAGGCCAGAATTTACAAGGTCCACCTCGGTACCGCCACGGGTCAATAAATCCCGCTCTCGTTCGGTAATCGCTTTTCCTGTCATTTCTTCCACTTTTAGCACGATGCGATTGAACGCGTCGTGTTGAAAACGGTTTTCCAGTCGGCCAAAACGATGGTGAGAGAGGTTTTTTAGCCACTCGAAATAAGAAACTGTCACGCCACCTGCATTGATGTAAAAATCTGGAAGGATAATAATGCCTTTTGCAACCAAAATAGGATCGGCATCTGCTGTTATAGGACCGTTGGCCGCCTCTGCGATTATTTTTGCCTTGATTCGGGAGGCATTATCTGTGGTAATCTGATTTTCCAAAGCCGCCGGCACGAGGATATCACATTCCAACTCGAGTGCTGCCGAAGCATTTCCAATATGCGTGGTACCTGGAAACCCAATGATCGAGCCTGTTTCTTTGCGGAATTCAAGCAATTTTTCAACGTCAATACCATCTGGCGCATGGATAGAACCTTCACGTTCTGCCAGCCCGATAATTTTCACGTTGCCCTCTTTCTGACTGATCAGCGCGGTATTGCTTCCTACATTGCCAAGCCCTTGCACTACCATTGTTTTACCCTCGATGCCTTTGGTGAGGCCAATTTTTTTCATGTCCTCTTCATAGCGCATGCACTCACGAAGGCCATAAAACACCCCTCGGCCGGTGGCTTCTGCACGGCCACGAATACCATTTTGGGTAACTGGCTTGCCTGTTACGCAGGCAATAGAGTCCACCTCACCGTGACGCAATGCTTGATAAGTATCTAGTATCCAGGCCATTTCGCGTGGTCCGGTACCGTAATCAGGCGCAGGAACATCGATGCCTGGGCCGATAAAGTTCTTTTTGACCAGTTCGGAAGTGTAGCGCCGGGTGATGTTTTGTAGCTGCTCTTCCGAAAATTTGGCCGGATTGATCTTAATGCCTCCTTTAGCACCCCCAAAAGGTACATCTACGAGGGCGCATTTGTAAGACATAAGTGCTGCAAGGGCCATTACCTCATCCTGATCAACCGATTCAGCATAACGGATACCGCCTTTAGTGGGGAGGCGGTGATGGCTGTGCTGCACTCGATAAGCTTCGATAACCTGGTAATCGCCGTTGACCCGGACCGGGAACCGGATCTGAAGCACAAGGTTGCAAGCTTTTATTTGCTCGATGAGGCCCTTTGGTATGTCGGTAAAGGCAGCTGCCTTATCTACGTAGTTTTCTACGCTTTTGAAGAAACTAATTTTTCCACTCATGTTTGTCGTCGTTGAGTTGGTGCTCTATTTTGGTTAGTGAACGATCCAGGCGCACAAGCTGCCAAACAATGCCGAGAAAGATGAGCAGAATTACGCCTACAACGACGTATATTTTCCCTGTCTCCCGCATGAAATCGCGGTTCCCCTGCGCCCAGGTGGCGGGCAAAGATATTGCCATGAACAGAATGATTGTAAAAATTCGGCGGAATTCAAAAAATTTCATGTTTCAAAAAGACTGAAAAGTTGGGGTTTCTTGGAATAATGGAAACAGCGCAAGGTAGGAGAGTTTTTAATTTACTTTCAAAATAACGATTATTGTTTTTGGGTTCTTTTTGAATTTAATCTTTGCACCTAAAAACCTTCTGCCAAATGGCTTGAACCAATGATCAACCTACATACGCACCACCCTACCTTTTCGGACAGTCTGCTCGAAATCGAGAGCGTCTATTATGAGCAGCAAAAAGTGCCCCGCTCAACCACGCGCTCTATCGGGCTACATCCCTGGCATTTGGAGGGAATCAATCTTGATGAAGCAACAAGCTGGTTGCGCGAACAGGCGCTGCTGCCAAGCACCGTAGCAATCGGAGAAGCCGGACTGGACAAAGTTTGCAATACACCGTGGAATTTCCAGGTATCTGCTTTTCAACGATGTGTTGAAGTTTCCGAAAAGATGGAGAAGCCCCTTATTATCCACTGCGTCCGCGCTTTTTCAGAAATAATCGCCCTAAAAAAGGAATGGGAGCCAAGACAGTTTTGGATTTTTCACGGTTTCAATAAAAATCCAGCCGTTGTTGAGCTGCTGCTCAAGGCCGAATGCTTTTTATCTTTTGGGACTGCCTTGTTACGAACGCAAACACAATTGGCAGAAAGTTTTCTGGCTGTCCCGGAGGATCGGTTTTTTTTGGAGACGGATGACGCAAATATTTCGATCTCAGCAGTTTATGGCCGGGCGGCCGAGCTGCGGGGTATCGCATTAAACAAGTTGGAAAAGATGGTGGCACGGAATTTCTCAAATGCCTTCAAGCGATCCATAGCAGTGTAATATCTGGATTCTCTTTCTGAGTAACACCTGCTCGAAAAATACAATCAGCAAGCCAAAAAATTAAAAATCCGACGTAATCAGCAAATCCAGATCCGTGCTCCTGGTTTGAAAACGTTCGCCCAAATATGCATTGGTCAGCGTGCCACGATAGGCATATACACCATTTCTCAAACCTGCGTGAGAAGTGATCAGTGGCACAATTCCTCCTGATTCGCTCATCAAAAGCATGGACGTGAGAATATTACTGATCGCATCAGAAGCGGTACGGGCAACGCGGGAAGGGATGTTTGGCACACAATAATGTATTACTCCATGCCGCTCATAAGTTGGTCGGTCGTGTGTGGTGGCTACGGAAGTTTCAAAACAACCACCCTGATCTATGCTCACATCAACGATGACAGAACCGGGTTTCATTAGCATCACGATATCTTCCGGAACCAACATAGGGGCATTTGCGTGGGAAGAATGAACAGCACCTATGGCCACATCTGCCGTAAGCAGCTGTTCTTTTAGGTGTATTGGATTAATGACCGATGTGTTCAAAGGTCGGCCCACATTGTTTTGCAATTGAATGATCCGCTGAATGTTATTGTCAAAAATACGCACTTCTGCACCCAGGCCAAGGGCTGTGCGAGTGGCATATTCAGCGATCACCCCGGCTCCCAATATGATTATTTTAGCCGGTGGAACCCCAGCCACCCCTCCGAGCAATACACCCTTGCCTCCCCGGGATGTGGCCAGTAATTCTGACGCGATGAGGATGGCGCTAATGCCTGAAATCTCGCTCATTGCGTGAACGATCGGAAAGGCTCCCGACACATCTTCATCGCGGATATACTCCATGGCCAGCGCTATTACCTTTTTTTGCAGCAGGTTATGGATGTATTCGGCATTCAACAAGGGCAAATGTATCGGGGATACCACTACCTGGCCGGGGCGCATCATCTCAATTTCTTCCAGGGTAGGCGGGGCAGATTTCAGAATAACCTCGGCCTTAAACACTTCCTCGGCGCTGTGAACAATTTTAGCCCCTGCTTCGGAATAATCCAGATCGGTGAATCTCGACTTTTCACCTGCACCTGCTTCCACCACCACCAAGTGGCCATGGGCTGTAAGTGTTACTACTGAGTTGGGCACCAAAGCAACCCGATTTTCCTGCAAAGTCGTTTCCTTAGGAATGCCAATGCTCAGGCGTTGATGCCGTTGGGTCAAAGCAAGCATTTCGGGTTGAGTGCGCGGAAGGGAAAGGGTTTCCATAATCAAGATATTTGGTCAGGCCTGCCAACCGAAAATTCAAATAAAACAGATACCGGAGGAGTTCGCCCTCTTTAACAACTGGAATTGCTGCATGCTGAATAATTATCCAAAAAAAATCCTGAGGCGCTGCAAAAGAAGATTTCGGCAGGCCAATTTAGCAGTCTCAATTTTTCCCCTTTGCCAATATAAGGTTTGCGTCACTCAAAAACTTGTTCTCTTCTTTACCCATTTCTGCGCCTTGTGGATAGCCCAGAGAACCCAAGGCAGTCAAACTGAGATTATTGGTGGCTTTGTCTTCAGTAACGTAAAAAAGCCAGATAGTTGGATAACCTGAGATTTTGAAAGCTTGTTGAAGGGCTTGGTTCTGCTGTGCAAGTTCAGCGGGCAATTGTTTGCGGCGCGGAAAATCCAGTTCAAGCAGAACTACATTTTTCTTGGCCCACTCTACAAAGGCATTTTTTTCAAACACATCAGACTGCAATTTACGGCACCAGCCGCACCAATCACTTCCTGTAAAAAAGCCGAAGATAGGTTTTTTTGTAGCATCGGAAAGTTCCCGGGCTTTTGTAAGGTCCGTAAACCAATTGAGACTGTTGGTATGAGTGGCCGCTGTTTGGGCTGTACCGAAAAATTGAAAGCCCAGAAAAAAGAGGGCAAAAAAGAGCGTTGACTTCATGCAAAGTGTTTTTATACAAAATGTCGTATAAAAGTACGGGGGGCTAGGGTATTGCACCTGAAGGTTAACAAAGTATTATACAAAAGGGCTGTGCCGCAGCGGTTCAGACACGCCCTAAAGCCTTTGCTGAATCGAATGGCTCAGGGGGATACCTTCATCAATTTGTCTGCTTCATGTTCCGAATATATCTGGTCATGAGTGCGATACGGAACACTGTTGAGCAGCTTTATCAATTCGTCGCGGGAAATTTTGAATTCCTCAAACAACTGACCCGTAATGGGCAAAGGCTGCGGTAGGTTCAAGCGCAAGTGATCCACTTGGCGGCCATTTTTCCAAAAACGGAAGCACACGTGCGGCCCGGTGGCAAGGCCGGTAGAGCCTACATAACCAATGGTTTGTCCTTGTGCAACACGGGTACCAGCCCGTATGCCACGGGCAAAACCACTCATGTGGAGGTATTGAGTTTCATAGGTGCCATCGTGACGGATACGGACAAAATTTCCATTTCCGCCCCTGCGGGTAGCTTCTACCACGGTTCCTTCGGCGACAGAAATGATGGGCGTACCGTGAGGCGCTGCGTAATCGGTTCCCAGGTGAGCCTTGTGATAATGCAAAACAGGGTGAAAACGATTCATATTGAAACGACTGCTGATTCGGCTGACCTTGACCGGGGCTTTGAGAAAAGCCTTGCGGGCCGGACGGCCATCATAGTCGTAATAATCAGTCTTTTGGCCTTCTTTTTGAAAATGGAATGCATAGGATTCTTTGCCTTCCCGGTCATAAACAGCAGCTATGATCTTGCCCGTTCCAACCGCTTCGCCCATTACAAAGTGCTGTTCAAACACTACTTTGAACCGATCGCCTTGTTTTTGGTGGTAGAAGTCCACGGAAGATGCTAATACGTCGATCATACCATCGGCAAGCTCATCTGAAAGGCCGTTGTCGGTAAGGGCTTGCCAAAAATTGGTTTCCAGTACGCCGGATGCTGCCACTATTTCGGTACGGACTTCACGCTGTACGACTTCCACCTCATAGGGTTCTTTGAGGTTGAATACGGTATATTGGTAAGGTGTTGGCTCGTAGATCATCTTTTCCGGCACCTGCTCGGGCTGCCGGCTGAGGAAACGCAGAGAGGAGCCCACGCGAAGGCTATTGATCTTGAATTTGTCTTTGCAGTTTTCCACCAGTTTGTTGACTTGTGGATAGCTAAGCCCTGCTTCTTTCATCAAAATTGAACCCAACACATCGCCGCGTTGGAGTTCCTTTTCAGTGAGGCTGTACTCATCCATGAAGAAACCCCATCGGAGATTTTGGGTTTCGAGCGGAAGTTTTTCCAAATTTACTGCCTTGGAAACTGCGGCGGCGGAATTGGCGGAATCTGTTAGATAATAATTAAGCGTTGCGGCGAAAACACCAACAACAAGTGCTGCGCTTGTGGCAAGGAGCGAGGTTCTTTTTGCTAAAAAACGCGGCTTATGCCGCAGCGGTCGCTCCGGATTCGAGTCTGAATTCACAATAGAAAAAAAAGATTAAGAAAACGGTTTAGTATTATTTTCGTTTTGGTTTTCCCGCAGCTGCACGTATAAGGTGGAGTCGGGCACCTGCCGTAGCGCAAATAGATCTAAGGCGGGTGGAGGGGCAAATGTAACAGAGCATTTTGTTTTTTGCCCTATGG
>JBJXGO010000101.1:0-34884 GCA_046160345.1 Saprospiraceae bacterium | reverse complement strand
CCCCGCCTGACTATTGGCGCTATTGACCGGGTGACTTGAAATCACCGCCTGACTATTGGCGCTATTGACCGGGTGACTTGAAGTCATACTGTCAATAGCCAAAGTGACGCTGCCTTTTTCCGTAAATTTCACTGCATTCCCCACTAGATTCATCAGGATTTGATAGAGGCGGGTCGGGTCGCCAGAAAGGGCCTCGGGCACATTATCGCATATATGCAGGGACAGTTCGATGCCTTTGTTCTCTGCCCGGAGCGATAGCGCCTCCTGCACGTCGGCGGCCACGCGGGCAGGGGAAAACGGCACTTGGCGGAGTTTGACTTCTCCTGCTTCGAGTTTGCTGAGGTCAAGAATGTCGTTCACTACTTCGCCGAGCCGGTCTGTGCTATGATGAATGGAAGACAGCCAGCGGCGTTGTTTTTCGTTGAGGGAAGTTTCAAGTAGCAAGTCGGTGAATCCAGCTATACCGTGTAAAGGGGTGCGGATCTCGTGACTCATATTGGCCAGGAAGCGGGATTTGAAAGCTTCAGAGGTTTCTGCCCGTTGGCGCTCCTGCTCGGCGCGTGAACGGGCGGCTTCCACCTCGCGGTTTTTGGCTTCGAGTTGGGCGTTGGTGCGTTGCTTGAAGCGAAAGCGGTTGTAGAGCAAAAAGGCGAGCAATGCCAGTACGCCCAGTCCTGCGAAAAGAGCATAGCGCATATTGCGTTGTTGGTCAAGCTGAGCCTTTACTTCGGCTTCCCGGCGGGCTTTCTCAGCGGCGTTGTCGCGGGCGAACTCACCTAATGCCATCTGGCGAATGCTCTGCTGGCGTTCAACTTGTTGTTGGTGTTGGTAGCGCAGTTCGCTATATTTAAGTGCCAGGCGGTAATTACCTTTGGATTTGTAGATGTTGGTGAGCAATTCGGCGGCCTGCATTTTGCCTCGATTGTTGGAGGAGCTGACAAAAGCTTCATAGGATTCAAGTGCATGATTTAGCGCCTTGTCCATCATGCCAAGCGCAAATTCGCAAGCCGCCAATTCGGAAAGGGCGGGTATCGTAAATCGGACGTCTATGGCCATTGGAGTTAATTGTACTGCTTTTTCTGCCTGCAGAAGCGCCATTTTAAGATATCCCAGTTTGCGATAACAGGTGGCCTGCATCCTCAGATTAGTAGAGACAGAAAGATTACTTACACGTTTTTCTCCTTTTTTTAACGAGGCTAAGGCCTCGCTGTAATTATCTTTTTCTATTAAACACTTTGCCAAAAAGTTGTAATGCTGATAGGGCTCTATTTTTTCTTCAATAGCAAACTGCAAGGCCTTTCTGGCATACTGTTCCGCATTGCCAAAATCTCCAATGTCATAATAAATGCCGCCAAGTAAAATCAGTAAAATATTTTTCGAGATATTTTGTCCAAGGTCTCCGTTTTTATCAATCAATTCGAGGGCTTTGAAATAGTGCGATGCAGATTCGGCATATCTTCCAAAATAATAACTGGTAGTACCGCACCTTTTGTGAAATGTGGAGAGATCACCAGCGATCTTGTTTAGAACACTCAACCTGTTGGCATCCTCATAATGTTTGACAAACAAAAGGCTGTCTCCCAAGGCTGATGCGACATAACAAAGTTGCAAGTTTGACCAGCCCATTTTTAACGAATCCCCTAATGCGGCATATTTTGTCAGGGCACTTTCAAAAAACAGTCTTATACTGTCCATCTCAATCCTTTCATTCGTCCACTCCTCTGCTCCTTTGTAAAAATCAAGTTCGGCACTTATTGTCTTTTCAAATCGTTTGTCCTCTGTCTTATTGGCAATACAGCAGTGAAAAAGGCTGTCCAATCGAGCCGGCCAATGGTTATAATTTCCTGGCGCATAAACGAAACTATACCACAACACGGTCCTGCACTGTTCCGCTCGCTTATAAACTGTAGCCCCTGCATGAAGTGGACGTGACAAGGAATCGAGTACCGGATCGTCGTTTTGACCTGAAAGCGCCCTGGGTAGTGCCAATAACAGCAGGAGATAAGCAAACACGGATATTTTCATTATTCCGATATTTTTACAAAAATACAGGACGCGGTTTGGTACAAACTATACCACTTTCCCGTTGGCAGAAAGTGACTTCCTCTTAGCAAAATGTGTGGCACTCCTACAAGGTGTGCCACATATACGCATTTAAAACTTAGAAAACAACTCCAGAAAATCATCCTTTCGGTTCCTTGCCACGCTTACTGTAGCACCATCCTCCATCACCACATAGCCACCATCGGCCCGCACGAATTGACGGATGTGGTTCATATTGATCAGGTGAGAATTGTGGACACGAAAAAACTCCTGCCCTTCAAGGATTTCTTCCAGCTGGCCCATGGGCTTCGAGACGACCAGTTTTTCGCCAGTGCCCAATACCACTATGGTGTACATACGGTCGCTTTCACACCGCACGATATCTTGAATTCTTTTGAACACCAGGCCATCAGAGGTGGTCAGGGCTATTTTTTCAGGCAAAACGGCCTTTGTTTGCGTATGCTGAACCAATTGGCTTACCTGTTCCCGCAACATACGCACAGGGTTTTGTTCCACGCGTGCAATGGCCGACAGCAGTTCTTCCCGCCCAATAGGTTTTTGCAGGTAATCTACTGCGCTGTACCGGATGGCTTTGATGGCGTAATGATCATGTGCGGTGGTGAAAATGACTTGAAAATCAACCGTTTCGATGCGCTCCAGCATTTCAAAAGCCGTCATATCTCCCAGTTCGATGTCCAGGAAAACCAAGTCGGGCTGATGGGCCGAGATTGACACAATGCCTTTTTGACCTGAACCCGCAACGTCAAGAAGTTTGATTTTTTCGCCGCAGTATTTCGTAAGAAGGAACTGGAGTTTTTCTGCCGCATCGGCGTTGTCTTCGATCAACAGGGTGTTTAACATGGTGTTTTTGTCATAATTCGTCAATTGGAAATCCAAAGCTGCCAACGGGAAAGTGTTGCTTGTCAACCCACCTATTGCCCTGCACCTTTGTAGCATCAAAGTTACAAACACACACGGTCAACCAGCATCACTAAAAAATACATTGATCATGAAAAACTCAATCTCCTACTTCGCAGCTACAATGATACTTTTTCTTGGATTCCAGGTTTCTCTAAACGCTCAAAAAACGGCTACCTGGAAGGGTGGAACACCTGGCAGAGCAACCGACTGGGATTGCAGTTCAAATTGGAAAGAGGGCCGTGTGCCGGATGAATTCTCTTTTGTCGTCATTCCGGATGTTTCGACGAGCACTTTCTGTTACCCAATGATCAGCGAGGGCGTTGTGGAAATTGCAAGTTTACAATGCGCCCAGAGTGCCAAAATAAATATAGGTGGGAATGCACAAATCGTTGTGCTGGATATGCCCACCAATAAACCTGGGTTCAAAAGCAAAGAACTTGCCCCTTCGCGAACCCAATATGGCAACACAATAACGGCCCGTCATTGATTCGGACCTTTTATAAATTATTTAGCAATTTTTTAGTTGCCCCTGCCAGTTGGAATACTGGCGGGGGTTGTTAATTAGCCCACATTGTGCTAAAATGCCCCATATTTACGCGCCCTTATTGGCATAATGCCGTATGCGCATGCTCAAATCTCTCTTTTTCATCGCACTCTGTCCAGTTTTGGCCTGGTCTCAACCATTAGGCGACCTGAAATTTGAAAGGATTTCGGAAGGAATTAGCAACCTGGCCGTCGGTCCGATTCTGGAAGACCGCCAGGGCTTCCTTTGGTTCGGGACAGACGAGGGATTAAATCGCTACGACGGCTATGGGTTCAGGGTTTTCAAAAGGGTATCAGGTGACTCTACCTCGCTCAACTCAAACATTATCACTGGTCTTTATGAAACCCGCGATGGGAAAATTTGGGTCTGCACCTACCATGGTTTTTCCATTTTTGACCCACTGAAAGAACAATTTTCCCAGATAACCTTGTCTGACGGACAATTTGGCAATTGCGTTTATGAAGATGCGGCAGGCCTGCTCTGGCTTGGAACAGCCGACGGGCTCTTTTCTTACAGCCGAACCAAGGGGCAATTCCATAAAATAACCACCCACGAATTTGGAACCGTCACAGCCATTTCAGGCGGCAAAAACGGACTGCTTTGGATTTCAACCTACAATGGGTTCTTTCGTTACGATCCTAAAACCGGGCAACACAAGCATTACTTCCTGCCTAAGGGCAGCCATGCTCCTATTGCCACAGAAGTTACAAAGATCGCAGCAGAGGATACCCAGGGGCGGTTGTGGTTGGTATCCTGGGAGGCCGGCGCGCACCTTTTTGACCCGGAAACGGAGCGCTTCCAAAGCTATTTCAATACCGGAAAAGAAGGCTACACGCTGCCAAGCAACATTACCACAGGAGCGGCCATCGCCCCAGACGGTCAAGTATGGATCGCATGTGGCGGGCTAGCTGTTCTGGACCCCAAAAGTGGTCATATTTCTATCTACAATCACTCACCCGACGATGCGTTTTCGTTGCCCGGAAACTATACACGAGACGTTTATTGCGACAAGCAAGGCATCCTCTGGGTGGGCACACATCAGGGTATCGCTAAATTTGATTCTCGCACATTTTTTTTTGAATCCTGTCACCTCCAGAATCCAGAAAACGACATCAGATCCACCGAATTCTGGGCGATGCACACGGACCGCGATGGCGAACTCTGGGCCGGAAATTTCAACAGCATCTTTCGCATTGATCTGCAGAACGGGCAAATGGAAAATGTAACCCAAGCGGTGACGGGTAATCCTAAGCGTGGTTGTTACCCCATTCTGGAGGACGATGATGGGACGTTATGGATTTTTTCTGCAGGGACTGTTTTTAAAGTCAGGAAAGGGAAAAGTGAAAACAGCCCTCTCCAAAGGAAAAACAAAAGCACTTCGAGGCTTACCGTGGAGAAAATATCCCTCGCACCTTATTCCTCCAATGCCTGGGAAATCGTGCCCATTGGCAAACATGAGTTTTGGATTGCAAGCACAGACGGTGGTATTTATCGCTTTGACAAGGAAACAGGCATAACCACTCAGTTTCTGCCCGATAGTGCCCTCCATGGTATCCAGCGTGCCCCTGTCCAATGTCTGGAGGCCTTGCCTGACGGAAGTTTTCTGGCAGGCATTCGAGATGTTGGTCTCGTGCGGTTTGTTCCAAGGGATGGGTCGTTCCAAAAAATTGAAATGTCGCTCCCGCACATACCGATAACAAATTTGCGTTCCATTTTTTATGATAACGGCGGTCTTATCTGGATTGGAACCCATACTGAAGGCTTGATACAGACGGATTTAGCATTAAAGTCCTTTCGCCATTTCACGGAAAAAGATGGCCTGCCCAGTTCCTGCATTTTACAAATCCTACCAGATAATGCGGGCAGATTGTGGATTCGTTCGAAAGGGGGGCTAATCCTCTTTAACCCTGCAAATAAATCTTTCACAAGCTTTGGAAGCGATGCAGGCCTGAGAAATCCAAACGCATTGGATGAGATGTGCCGGGATCGCTCAGGCCGTTTTTATATCGGTGAGCTGGGTTATGTGCAAATGTTCGACCCGGCAAAAGCGATGCCTTCCACGCAGGAATTCCCGGTTTACGTCACAGTCATGAAAGAAGGTACAAACGCCTTGAAGCCGGAAAATTGGGCCAATGGCTTGCACTTTCTTTACCATCAGAATTACATCAGCTTTGAATTTACGGCCTTGAACTACGCCAAACCGGGTGAAACTGCTTATGCTTATTATCTGGAGGGACTGAACCGTCAATGGCAATCGGTGGGCGACAAGCGATTTGTCACTTTCGCCGGGCTACAACCGGGTCATTACCGTTTCCGTGTACGTGCGGCGGGCAAAGATGGCATTTGGCGAGAGTGTGAACAGGCCATTTCCTTTGATATTTCGGGCCCTTTTTGGCGTGCTTGGTGGTTTCTGGCCGTTTGCTCAATGACATTGGCATCTTTGATTTACTATTTTTATAAACTGAAAATCAACCGGCTGCGAGCAGAAATTGCCATTCGGAACAGCATCGCCCAGGATTTGCACGATGATGTGGGTAGCACCCTGAGCGGCGTGAACGTATTCAGCACCCTTGCGCTCCAAAAGTTGAAAACACAACCGGAGGCCGTTGCTCCATTGCTGGAGCAGATTTCCCAAAAAACAACGGCCATGTCGGAATCCATGAGCGATATTGTGTGGAGCATCAATCCTAAAAATGACAGTGTGCAAGACCTGGTCGTCCACATGAAAGAATACGCCGCTGAGATGCTCGAACCCCGCGAAATCAGCTATAATTTCCGGGTGGACAAAAAATTGTTGTCTCAAAAACTCCCGCTGGGCTTGCGTAAGGAGTTATACCTCATATTTAAAGAGGCTATCAACAACCTTTCAAAATATTCTGAGTGCCAAACCGCTAAATTTTCCATTGTATTAAGTCACAAACAATTGGATATGATAATCACTGACGATGGCAAGGGGTTTGACGAAACAACGGTACGCCTCGGAAACGGCTTGGCAAACCTGCGCGCCCGGGCGGCCAAACTGGGTGGCCAAATGGAAATTATTTCAAAAATTGGAATCGGCACCACCTTGCGCTGTACCCTGCCCCTCCCCTGAATTCGGGATGGCACGGGCTGGAAAAAAGGTGGATGTTTGCAGTTCAAATAAAAAGTAAATGCCGATCAGAGTCCTTATCTACGAAGACAACGAAACCATGCGATCAGGATTGATCGGGCTGCTGGCACTTTCGGCTGAATATCAAGTGGTGGGCGCCTTTGGCAATTGCTCCGAGGTGGAAAAGCACCTCGCTGAGCTGCGCCCCGACGTGGTTTTGATGGACATCGAAATGCCCGAAGTAAATGGGCTGGAAGGTATCCGTCGAATACGAAAAATAGACAGCTCCCTGAAAATCATAGTATTGACAGTGTTCGATGATAGCAAAAATGTGTTCGATGCCGTGTATGCCGGCGCCAATGGCTACCTCCTGAAAAAAACAGTTTCCAAGCGAATTTTTGAAGCCATCGAAGAAGCCCTGGCCGGCGGGGCGCCTATGAGCGCAGCTATAGCCAGCACCGTTTTGAAGCTTTTAGCGGGTAAAAAGCCCGAAAAAGACTACCTGCTCACCACCCGTGAAAAGGAAATTTTAGCCTCCCTGGTCAATGGGAACAGTTACAAAATGATCGCCACCGAACTTGATATCTCGCTCGAAACGGTGAAGACACACCTCAAAAATGTGTACGACAAGTTGCAGGTACATTCGCAAACAGAAGCGGTCTCCAAAGCCTTGCGCGAAAAGATTGTATAGTCCTCACGAGATTTCGGGATTGTGGTGGAGAAGGGGTTACCCCAACCTTTGTGGCATCTTTTTCAAACAAGTATTTCTTGATAAAGAGACTTAACTGCCTGGTGACTTCTGTCACCATTGGCTTATTTTCACTCATTACCTTTTTTTAACCAACAAATTTTACTAACATGAAACACACATTTTTTCAGTGCCCAGTAAGTTACTATTCAAAATTCACTTTTCGTAGTTTTCTGAACAACCTCTCAACCATTTCCATGGCGCTTGTCCTGGTATTATTCGCGATCGGTTGCAGACCACCGGACAATGTTACTCCCGGCGAAGATTTTTGCAGTGCAGGGGCAAACGTCCTGCTCGTGGATGATGATAACATTCCAACCCAGGTAAAAAATAAAATTTACGAACGGCCGCCAGCTTTTGTTGGAGTAGGACATCCAGATTACAATCCAAATCTTCCCATTGTAATTATCCCTTTTCAGTTTGCCACCCAGTTCCCGTTTAACACCAGCGTCACTACAGATGTCATCAGGCACGATTTCTTCTCGACAGGCACAGGAAGTGTCAAAGACTATTTTTTTGAAAATTCCTGGGGTCAATTTAATATCCGCGAAGGATTTATTGCCAATGGCGTTTGGTTGCAGGAAGATCCGGAATTTTACAACCCGGGATTACCGAATACTGACTGGACGACAAACCCAGTACTTAAAACCGAAGTTTGCCAAAATTCGAATGTAGACTGGCCAAGCCTCGATGTAAACGGAGACCATGTCATTTCCTATCGCGAAGCAGTCATCTGTTTGATGCCGGCAATAGGTAATGGTGGTGCAAATCGCCCTGATGTAATAACCATTTCAACAAATTCCGGGAATTACACCATTTACAGCAGGTTTGTGTTTTTTGATTGTAAAAGGAATGACGATCTCTCAAAAGGCACAGATGACATCAGGTACAATTACGGCACTATATGGCATGAACTATGTCATGGTATGTTTGGCTTGACCCCGGATCGGTACGGCGTTTCCGGAATATGTGGAAGCGGTAAAGTCGGCAAGTATGATATCATGAGCAACAATTGCAGCCGTATACTCATGACTATTTACGATAAAATGAAACTGGGCTGGATCAGGCCACGTATCCTCGGAGAAGGGACGACCGGACAATGCTACAGTATTCAGGCCAGTGCTTCCACGCCAGCTGCCTTGGTTGTACTCCCCAACACTTCCGACCCTCAGGGAAATGAATATTGGATCATTGAAAACAGATTTATCGGTGCATCGGCCCGTAATTTTGACAGTGGTCTTCCCGAATCAGGGCTGGCAATCTGGTATGTAAACGAAGAAACCGACCAAATTGCATTGGTGGATGCCCGCATGTGGGATCAGGATCCTTTAAACATTTTATATAATCCGTCTGATTCGCAGAGAGGCGCATTATTCAAATATGATCCTGCCGCAGCCATTACAGAAAAACTGTTGATTACAGCAAACAATCGTGGCCGGCGGTTTATCAGCTACATTTCAAACCCAGGCCATACCATGTACTTGAATCTGTAGATACCGCTGTTCCTCCCGCCGTTGGCTGTTGTCCTATCAACCTACGCCCAGCTTGATGCAAAATGAGCACTGTGCTCTACCCGACGACGCGGGGTTTAATATCTTCTCCACCAATTCGTAGCGCCCAACACGTTAAAATGGCTCAAACCATCGCAGGTGTTTGGGCACTACGGACTTGGTTCACCCAACATGGAAGATACAAATTAATCCAAACCTGCCAACCGGAAACCCAAACATGCAACGAGGAAATCAACGGTTGGAGGAGGGGTGTTTGCACCCCAATTTTACATCATCAAAAATTGATTTCAGCATACTGCGCAGCGGGGTTTATTGGCTACAGGTTCGCCCCGGAACGCAGGTGTTTTTGTTGAATGTGATTGTATCTTAAACGATTAACAAATCAAACCAAAAAGGCTTTACACAATTGAAACCATTAAATTCTTTACTGACATGAAAAACACCCAAATTTTCATCTTATGCTTATGCTTCGGAGGGCTCTTCCTGACCCAAGCAAATGTGCTCTCTGCCCAAAAAACCGCCATCTGGAAAGGTGGCTTCCCTGGCCAGGAAACCAATTGGGCCTGTGCCCGAAACTGGAGCCTTAACAAAGTGCCGGACGGCAATTGCCATGCCCTTATCCCATTGCTAGAGCAGCGAGAAAAAAATTACCCCATCCTCTCTACAGCCGACCAGGAAGTGTATAGTCTGGTAATCGAAGCGCAGGCATCGCTCACCATCACACCCAGTGGCACACTCAGCATTCTGGGACTTAGTCCTTACGATAAGCCGCTCTGGAACGCAGGCACTCTATTTCTTTCAGGCACTTTGCTGCTCCCTAAGGGAATGTGCGGCTCTATTGCCAAACGCTAAAATCAATTATCTAACTTTTAAAACTTTCGAAATGAAATTCAAATCAATTCAAAATGTCGCCCTAAAAGGAGATTACGATTTGATCCTTTTACCTGAATTCTGGCGGTTATAGGTACCCTATTTGCCTGTGATACCACCAGAGCAGACCCATCGAGGCCAAGCACTCCAGCTACTGCACCTCCTCCTTGTAATGAAATTGTTCGTAGCATTCGGATTTCTATGCTGGAGGATCCTGATCTGCGACCAAATCCAACAAAACCAATCAATAGGATTCATTGGAACCTGGCAGGTGTTTGTACTAATAATGGAGAACAACTATGGCTTTATCATATTGATCAATCAAATAATGGATCTGCTTTGTCTGGCCAATCCTGCGAAACTGGGGATTGTCGCGGCTTGGATATAATTGAAGATTTCAGGACCGCAAACGAGATGGGCCTACTATTAACAGGAAGGATTACTGGTAATATATGCGTCCAAGGGGTTATCGAATTTCAAGACGGTACCACGTTGTCCTTCGGACCAAGATCCTGGCAAATTGTATCTCCTGGAATGTCGTTCCTGCTAACAGACCAGCCAGGTGACGAACCTACGATTGGTTGGTTAACGGCATCTTTTGAGGGGTGTCGTTAATAAGCCAAAGTAAATACTACAGTAAAATCTGATCAAAAAAATAGGCCACTCCAAACCCGGGGTGGCCCTTACCATTAAAAAAACGGTAGAAAAACTTATGGCTTGATCACCACGATGGTCTTGCTAACCGGGCGCTGGTTGTTCACCCTTACGTGGATCTGATAGATGCCTGCACACAAATCTGCCGCTGACAACTGCACATATTCCAAAGGAAGCGAAGTAAAATCATTCGTGAGCACCAGCTGCCCCAATTGGTTGAAGACAACAATGGATACTTTTTTGTGAACGCATTGCTTATCAAGGATTACGGTAAATACATCCGATAATGGATTGGGTAAAACCGTATAGTCTGTTGCCGCAACATGGTTATCCTCTGGCTCCTCATTCAATCCATTATTGTCCCCTGGCGGTGGATCTTGATAGATTGCGCAGGCACTTTGGCACTCGTCAAAACGGTCATGGATGTCCCCCAGATATCCTGCCAGCTGCCCTAATTGTCCATTCGTCAGGGCCGGAATTTCACCCAATACGCCACTGGTATAATCAAGCAAGTTGCAAACAGTATTCACGGACGCCGGGATAAAGGACGGCTTATCTACACAGGCATTTGCCAGGTCCAATGCACAAAATTCAGGAAACAACTTCGAATTCAACCAAAGTGTAACAGCCTGGCCCCATAAAACACTGGCAAACCTTTCATTCTTTTTCCAATCGTCAGGCAAATTGCAGGGGCCGTTTAACACCCAATCGCCGGGGAGTTTTTTTGGCGGCCCACCACCGGGCAACAAACTGTTCAGGCAATCGGCAGACGCCACCGTTATCGTCAGGCTTCCGCCGCCTCCAGCAGCCGGGAATCCAAGAACCATAGGGCCAGATGGCGCGGCAAGGGCTATTTTGATGAGCTCCAGTGCTGTTCGGTCAACTCCGTTATGATTGAATTTTCCATTGGTACTCCCATAGAAACCCTGTGTCAGTGCACAGATCTCAATACAAGGTCCACAGGTTATGGTCTGGGTACAGGTCGCCGTGTTCCCACAATCATCGGTTGCCAACCAAGTGCGAACAAACACGCCTCCTGAGCCTCCGCAAGTCGGTCCGGAAGGAGGATTGTCAGAATATGTGATGCCCACATTATTGTCACAAACATCTGTTGCTGTAGCAAATCCTGTATTGGAGGGTAAGGTTATGTCCCCACAGAACAAGTTTTTATCAGCCGGACAGGTAATGACCGGAGGGGTATTATCTTCAAAGGTTATGGTCTGGCTACAGTTTGAAGCGTTGCCGCAATCGTCCGTAGCCTTCCATATCCGAAGCACGGTGTAAACCTGTGGACAGGCCTCGGGAAAGGTATCATTGGTAAATGTGATGGTTGGGAAAGCATCGCAATCGTCCGTGGCCGTTGCATCACCGAAGCCAGGGTTGCCCGAACACTCAACCGGGCTCGTCACTGTTGGGCAAATAATGACCGGAGGGGTGTTATCCTCAACGGTGATCGTACTGCTGCAGGTGGAGGTGTTGCCGCAGTCATCTGTGGCCGTCCACGTACGTGTCACGCTATACGCTTGTGGGCAGTCGCCGGGCGTGGTCAGGTCGCCGAACGTTATGGTCGGGCTGCTGTCGCAGACGTCTGTGGCCGTTGCAACCCCGAAGTTGGGGCTGGCCGGACACTCGATCGGGCTCGTCACGCTCGGGCAGGTAATGACTGGAGCCGTATTGTCCTCTATGGAGATGGTTCGGCTACAGGTAGAGATATTGCCACAGTCGTCCGTAGCTGCCCAGGTCCGTTTTACACTGTACTCCTGCGGACAGTTACCGGACGTGGTAGTGTCAGAGAATGTGATGGTCGGGCTGCCATCGCAGACGTCTGTGGCCGTTGCAACCCCGAAGTTGGGGCTGGCCGGGCATTCGATCGGGCTGGTCACGCTCGGGCAGGTAATGACCGGAGCCGTATTATCCTCTACCGTGATCGTCCGACTACAGGTGGAGGTGTTGCCACAGTCGTCGGTAGCTGTCCAGGTTCGTTTTACACTGTACTCCTGCGGACAGTTGCCTGGTGTGGTTGCGTCAGAGAATGTGATGGTCGGACTGGCGTCGCAGGCATCCGTGGCGGTCGCAACTCCAAAGCTTGGGCCGGCCGGACACTCAATCGGGCTGGTCACGCTTGGGCAGGTAATAACCGGAGCCGTATTGTCCACTACCGTAACCGTTTTTGTGCAAGTAGAGGTACAAGAACCCGTCCCAACAGTCAGCGTCACTGTATAGGAAGTATTACAGAGCGAAGAAGCAATTATAGTTACACATTGCTGATTGGACGCCCCATTGATGGTGCCACCTGCCGAAACGGCCCACGAATATCCCGACTGTCCCACAGGCCCGCAATGCTGATTGCTTGTCCCCGGACAAACCGTACCCAAGCCGTCAATCGAACACGGAGGCGGTGTACAACAGTTGGGCGCTGTTCCTGAAATATGAACCGGATTACAAAAACTGCCCGTACCGGAAGGAGTAAAAGTGACGTCATAATTGACCCCGGCTGGATAGGTAACGGTCACGCTACCTGTGTTCACATTCGGAATGGCATCCGCTGTTGTAAAGGTCAGCGGATTGGGATCGGTTACGATCGAGCTTGAACCCGGAGCCGTTACGCTCACAGTAGTATTGGTGCCAAAAAGGTTTTGGACAACAGTATAGGAGCCATCTGGATTACAGGTAATTTTAGGAGCGCCATCGGCAAATAAACCACATGCATCCCCACAACCATAACGCGCTTTAAAAGTAAAATCAAAGTCGTCATTGGATGAATCCGTGGCATCCTTTTTCCAGACTGCCAAATAAAGGTTGGTCGGCAGATCAAAAAAAGGCGTGACAAATGGTTGTGGCGCCCAGCCATTAAAGTCTGTGCCACAGGCGAGTAAACCGGACAATTGATTGCAATTGCCTGATAGTCCATTGGCGCCTGTATTGCAAGTTTCAGCGGTTGAATAATATAGAGCCCATTCCAATTCGTAATTACCCGTGGCTATGGTTTGAAATTCATAGGTGCCAGCAAAGGGTCGAACATCGAAGTTGAACCAGGCGATTTTCTGCCCTTCAAAAGGTGGATCAACCATCGTTGGCAGGAAGGTATTGGGATTAATACAATTGTTGGGCACGATCTGAAATACCGCAGAAACATAGGTGGTGTTGTCATCAATGCCCGATTCTGTGTCTGCTGCATTGGCACAACGGACGATCCCCAATGGATTGGGGGCGTTGTTTCCGTCGTTTACCCCGCAACCGACACCCGTCCAGTGCGCACCTTTTTCCCAGCGATGCGCATTGCAAGGGTGTCCGGCCTGGGCTGCAATACGAAAGTTAAAGCCGCTCAGAATGACTGCCATCAATATAATGGCTCTTGTAGCCCCGCATGGCACAAACTTGTCCTCATTCAAGCTGCGAAGACAGCTTAATGACCTGGCGGCGTAAAGGTAGATTAGCGTAATTTTTGAATCCATTTTGAAAGTTAAATTTAATGCGATGAAAGATACATTCAGCCATTTCGTGTGTCACACAAAACAGTTGGGATTAAAACAGCACATAGAAGAGAGAAAACTCTCCTAAAGGCTCTCGATTATTTTATTAAATGCTGCAAAGGCAAGAAAGCCTGCAATAGGCTTAACTATGAGGCAAATTAGTTCAGATTGTCCAGTGCCTTAAAAAGAACCCAGCCAAAGGCCGGATAAAAGGAGATTAATGAAGTAATGCTTCAGAATACTTCATGGAATTTACCCACAAATCTACCCACAAATCCTCTAAGGTAATCAGAAAAGCGCCTTTTTTTTGAATTGGATAATATTGCATATAAAAAGGTGGGGCCCCAAGTGATATATCGGGTTTTCTGTTTCAAGCCTGGGTGATGCTACATGCCTTGAAATAAGGAGTTTTTATCTTTAAAAATATTTTTAGTCTTGTCTAAAAATAAACATTACCTTAGCTGAAATTTTTAGCAAAACATGAATAAGCTCCTCACCACATCCGCCGAGGAAAATTATCTCAAAGCAATTTTCAAAATTGCCGAAAAAGACCCCGGCCCGGTGCTTACCAATGCACTGGCGGCAGAAATGGGTACCTCTGCAGCGTCGGCCACCGATATGCTCAAACGCTTGAGCGACAAGCATTTGGTGGTCTATGAAAAGTATCGCGGTGTCATGCTCAGCGAATCAGGCAGCCGCCTTGCTACCGCCCTTATCCGAAAACACCGGCTCTGGGAAGTTTTTCTGGTGGAAAAACTCGGGTTTGCCTGGGATGAGGTACATGAATTTGCTGAACAACTTGAACACATTCAAGGCGAAAACTTAACAGAACGCCTTGACGATTTCCTCGGCCATCCTCGATTTGACCCGCATGGCGACCCCATCCCCGATGCACAAGGCCAATGGATGCGCCGCGCCCAATCCCGGCTTTCTACCCTCATGCAGGATCAGCGGGGCATTGTGACGGGGGTGGACGATCATTCTCCGGCCTTTCTTCAATACCTTGATGAACTCGGACTGAGCCTTGGCGCCGAACTCCGACTTTTAGACAAAACGGCTTATGACCAGTCCATAAAAATCATCATTGGAAAAAGGGAGGTCATATTGAGTGATAAGGTCAGTCAAAACCTTTTTGTCCGCATTATTTGATAATAAAGTACTGATAATTAGAGTATTGTATGAAAAAGAAACAATCTGGTCAAGTGCCAAAAAATCCAGGAAGCCATGCCTCTCCCTCGCTTTCTGAAGTACACAGCTCCGTAGAAACCAACATTCAGGGCAATGCCTTTAAACGGCTTTTTGCCTTCATGGGCCCGGCCTATCTGGTCAGCGTGGGCTATATGGACCCTGGCAACTGGGCCACCGACCTCGCAGGCGGAAGCCGTTTTGGATATTCTTTGTTGTGGGTGCTGCTCATGTCGAACCTCATTGCGCTGCTCTTGCAAAGTATGTGCGCGCGGCTGGGTGTGGTGGCTCAGCGCGACCTTGCACAGGCAAGCCGGGAACTGTACCACCCCGCTGCCAATATTTTCAATTACATACTCGCAGAAATCGCCATTGCCGCCACAGATCTGGCTGAAGTGGTAGGCATGGCCATCGGCTTGCAATTGCTTTTTGGCCTGCCGCTTACCTGGGGTATTACCATCAGCGTACTCGACGCATTTTTGCTTTTATTCCTGATGCAATTGGGCATCAGAAAACTGGAAGCGTTCATTCTCGGCCTGGTATTGGTCATCGGCGGCGCGTTTGCCGTGCAAATGTTCTTGGCCAAACCCGAGATAGGCGGCATCGTAGGTGGATTTGCGCCCAGCATCCCAAACACGGAGGCCTTGTTCATCGCCATTGGTATCATCGGCGCTACGGTGATGCCGCATAATTTGTACCTCCACTCTGCTCTTGTGCAATCCCGAAAAGTGACCAGAACCTTCGAGGGGATCAAGCGGGCTATCAAGTACAATATCATTGATTCGGCCATTGCCCTCAATCTTGCGTTGTTTGTCAATGCGGCCATTCTGATCCTGGCAGCAGCCGTTTTTTACAAGAATGGCTATAACGGCGTCTCGGAAATTCAAGACGCACACCGCTTGCTGGAGCCGCTTTTGGGTAAAAGTTATGCCCCCGTTTTGTTCGCCATAGCGCTCATCGCAGCGGGACAAAGCAGTACCGTAACAGGCACTTTGGCAGGACAGATCGTGATGGAAGGATATCTTGATCTTCGTATTGCCCCTTGGTTGCGGCGTATCATCACACGTTTGCTGGCGGTAGTGCCAGCCTTGATAGTGGTCAATTTAATGGGTGAACACGCCACGGGCGACATGCTGATCATGAGTCAGGTTATCCTGAGTATGCAGTTAGGTTTTGCCGTTATCCCTTTGCTCCACTATGTCAGCGACAAACGGAGGATGGGGAAGTTCGCGATAGGTTTTTGGGCAAAATTGGGGGGCTGGTCAAGTGCGGCCATTATTGTGGCCCTCAATATCTGGCTCGTGGGCGAAACCGTGCTGGAATGGGCGGCAGATGGGCATAGCGCAGTTCAATTTATCGTCATTCCTGTGCTGCTCTTTGCCTTGGGGATGTTGGTGTACATAACTGTCAAACCTCTTATCGCCAAACGTTTGCCGCAGGAAAAAACCTATTTGCCCCATGGTGTTTTCAAAGAAATTCAAACACTCCAATCTCCTGAATATCATGAAATTGCCATAGCGCTCGACTTTTCATCTGCCGACCAAAAAACGGTGGAGCACGCATTGCATATTGGCGGGAAGTCTGCCAATTATTTCCTCATTCATGCCGTCGAAACTGCTGGAGCCTGGGTCATGGGCAGCGATATCCAGGATTTGGAGACGAGCTCCGACGTTCAAAATCTGGAACGATACGCCACTGCATTGCGTGAACTTGGATACGCTTGCGAGGCATTCATTGGTTATGGTACTGCCAAAAAAGCCATTCCGTTATTGGTCAAAGAAAAAGGCGCCGATCTATTGGTTATGGGCTCGCACGGTCATCAGGCATTTATGGATTTGATCTTCGGAACTACGGTGGGTGCCGTGCGGCATGCCATAGATATTCCAGTGCTCATAGTGCGGTGATGTACCCCGGAACTCCGTTCCGGGGGGTCACACGGGCTGCCCCGGAACGGAGTTCCGGGGTACAAAAAAGCCCGTCCGGGGGGAATCGGAAGGGCGGTGGTTCAAACGTGACATCCTACTAAGGGATAAGTCGTATATCTATTTCTAATCATTTAGCCTAGTGTGGAACTGCCCATTCCGAAACCTAATCGTATCAGGGTATGACGCATCTGGGCGATGATCGACAATAAAAGTAATATCAAAAGTGCCTTTCAATTCTCTTGATATAGAATCGTAAGACATGAGCGTGATATAACTGGAACTGTCAGATTCTAACACCTTGTAGTTACCTAGTATTACATCGTCGTCAAGAATAAAATAATGAGCGCCAACAAGTCCATCATCCGTTTGGGGGAACGTATTTATTAATAGACTCTTACCCGGTTGAAAAGGAACTTTTGAAAAACTGAGGGCCTCTCTTCGGATTCCGTACTTGTCAAGAGAGTCCACTATTATTTGAAATCCCTTTCCGTGGTTGATATTGATAAATGAAAAGGGTTCGCCAGACCATTGTTTTCCGTTTATTAAGGCCTCAGTAGTTCCCCAGTAGGGCGAATCATCCGCTGGTGGCAGGTTCTTGTCACAGGCTGCCAATCCAAACAGGAATGCAAGAATCAATATTTGAAATTTCATGGAAATGAACATTAGAAATGTGTTTAGCCCCTGTTACACACAAAATTTGTGTGACGGGATTAGATTTATTTTAGAATACAAATTTTTTGGAAGGCCGTCTTTTCACCGTTCTGTACCTTAATCCAATAAGTGCCTTCGGGCAGATTTGGAATATTTATCAGTATTTGAAAGTAGTCGCTTGCGGAAAAAATGCTCGGTTGGTTGTGAATTGTTTGGCCAAGGGTGTTGAGGATTGAAAATCCAACGTAGCTTCCTTTTGCATCGTTTATAATCAATGTCATCGTGCCATTGTTTGGGTTAGGGAAAACCGCAATTCCATCCCGGTTATGAGCATAAAGCCTATCCTTCACAGGGCGTTCCTGAGGACATCCTCCTGTATCAATGGATTCGACTTCATGCCATGCATATACCTTATGCCCTGACGGGGTCGTTAAAGTCAGTCTAATGGTTAGTTTGTCTCCTACCTTCTCCGGAACAATTACATTATAGTTCAGATAATTCAATCCCGAACCTTCTAAGACATTAAACCAAGTATTCCAATCATAACTGGACTCCCACTTGAGAACGTAAGGACCTATCGGCTCATTTCCAGAAATAGTTGCCAGAAGTGCCACGACAGTATTAGGGCAGTCATGTTCCTCACCAGTTATTCTAACATAGACATCATCCGATACAAGGTAATTTGAGATTCGGCAAGTTGCATCCCTCAAAACCTTAGCATTATTGTTTTTATCTACCCTGCCAGTGTCCTTGTTTTTATATTCTACATCTGGGTTTGAATAGTTTTGAATCCTTATTGAAGCACCATTGCTACACCTGGTGGCCATCATTGTACGGTAATATTTCCTTTGTACTATTAAACAATCGCAACGTTTATGAAAGTGGTAACCATGGGCATCTGGCAATCCAGAATCGTCACCAATTGATGCGCACAAGTCTGTGCCCTCATGCCTTGCCCCGAACAAATGCCCAAACTCGTGGGCAAATGAAAATTGAGGGGCGTTTACTGCATCTACCTCGACAATTGCATAGGCAGAATCTCCGTCTATTACGGCATCTCCGAAGGACATTATAGCACCCGAAGCATTATCGTAAACAGGTGCCGTGAGCACGAATACCAAATCAGCATTGAATTGCGCTCGATAGCCGGTAATGGAAGCATTGGTAGTGAAGGAAAAACGATCTACATTAATATCACCTGTCTCAACCCATTCCGTAGTTGTTAAGGCCTGTATCCCTGCTAAAGTAATGCTCAGCTGATTTTCTGAAACCTCGCTCCTCGACAGCGCGATTTTTGTTGAGGCAATTCCTGCGTTTGCAAGAGCCACAATATCAGGATTTTCATCAATGGCAGCCTGTGTGTGAAGGATCAGTACGCGGACAGGGCACAAAGGAGGGTCGTTTCTTTCTCCAGCAACTTGCTCGCCCCCTCCGGAAAAGGGAGGGTCAGATGGGGTGGCACAGCCTTCCACTATTTCGGCATTATCAATTTCGACAAGGGCGGAAACCCCTTCTCCCAAGTCTCGTATTTGATAATAGATTGTGTCAAGCCAAAGCTCGCTATAAGTTTCGCCATCCTTTTTTATTGCCATATAACTACCATCAAAGCAATCATTTATAGTAGTGTCATTTTCACAATATTCGGTTGAGGATAGTTCTCCGAACCAGGAGTAATCTCCGTTTGGATAAGTACGGATGTAATTGGTCTCGAAAATATATGTCTTGGTCGTGTTGGGCAACGTAATTGGGAGCGCGTCGTTGCTCAAAAGTGGGAAAAGGTTGTTCAACTGTACAAGTTGCACTGACTTTGCCAAAGGCATCGCCAGCAATTTTTGCCTTCTGTATTCTTGATTTGTGCTAAGGTTATTGACGGTAACCAGAGAGGGATAAAAAAATGAAGTTGTGCTTTGTGCTTCTGTTTTTGCAAAAGATGCCAAAAAGAACAGTAAGAGCCCAATACGCTTGCAGATTAAGGGCAATTTTAGACCAATCAGGGCTATGCCCCCCCCCCGCAAGGTAAGTACGGGAATTTTGAGGAATTGACTTGTGTCTAGTGCTGAAAATGGCAAAAAAGGACTTTTTCATATTTGGAAAAAAGTTTTGGTGAGAAAATCGGTATAAGAATATTAAAAGTAGATGCTTTATGATACAAAGGTGCAACTCTAAAATGATCAAAGGAAGGACAATATGCAAGGATTTAATACAGGCAGAAGAGGGTTAATATACACTAAACATTAAAGGATCTGATCTTTGGCACCACGGTAGGTGCCGTGCGGCATGCCGTAGATATTCCGGTGCTCATAGTCCGGTAATGTACCCCGGAACTCCGTTTCGGGGGTGTCACACGAGCTGGGGGTTATGCAAAAAGTCCATGTTGAAAATTTGTCGCAGAATTATATTTTGATTTTTATAAAATCCTATAAGGTTTTAAAAACCTTATAGGATTCGATTTGCTAAAATTAAAAATATTATTTTGCGAAAAAATCCGTGTAAAACCTTTTTGCACAACCCCTACATCACCAACTGCCCCGGAACTCCGTTCCCGGGTACAACACGGGCCGCACCGGAACTGAGTTCCGGGGTACAAAAAAGCCCTTCCGGGGGGAATCGGAAGGGCGGGTATTCAAATGGTGTTTGCCACGCTCGCCGGGGAAGCATTGGGCTTCCCGGCGATCAATGGCAATATGGGATTATAAGGTTTGTTAGAGTGTTTTCAAAAGAGCATTCAGGGTATTCACTTTAGACGGGGGCCTCGTTCCGATTGTTCAGGGATTAGACAAGGTGACGACTGGTATTCGGGGTTTGGGTGTTTTCAAAGGTGAATGTCACAAAGGGACCTTGCGTGAACAAGCGCCTGAATTTTTTTTGAAATATACTGGGATGGCTCATCTTCGGGAGTGTTCGGAAATGTGTGGCACACCTAAACTAGAGCATTGATAATCAACGTGGTAGTCAAGGTGTGCCACACTTTTCTGAGCACTCTCCATCCCTGCTTATTGCCTCTTTTTTAATTTTAAGAAGGGCTGCTCGATAATCGTCCAACTCAATCGCGCAAGCAGGTAAGTCCCGGCAAATGCCAACAAAATATAGGTTGTTTGAGCCAACACCGGATGCCAGTTGCTCGCCAATAGCCAGTCACCAAAACCTCGTTTCCAGGCATATTCAAACATGTGGTGAAACACATACAGTCCATAACTGTACTTGCCCAAATGCTGGAGAAAAGCGTTCTCACATACGCGCCTGGTGGCCCCGCGCGGGTCGGGGTTCAGGGCGAGAAAAAGCATCGCGGCAAACAAAACAGGTGAAAGCGTATAAAGCCGGTGTTCTGTTCCATGCAAGAAAATTTGGAGGATTTCCCAGCCCGTCCAACAAAAAATGATTCGGGCGACCCAGAATTTAAAAGGTATGGTTTGAAGCCAATTGAGCCGTAAAGCCGTCGCGACGAATGCCCCGACTGCCAGGCCGTCCATGCGGCAAAAAGGCAGGGTGTAAGCGGCCACCGAGAGTTCGGTGCCCACCACATGATCCGTCATGTTGCGCAGGCCTGTGCCCATTGCAAGCAGCACAAGGCAAAGGATCGCAAGCCCTCTTTTGGGCATAAAATACACCACCAATGGCCACAAAAGATAAAACTGTTCCTCAATAGCCAATGACCATAAGTGGTTGAGGTTGAACACCTGACTATGCCATAGCCAGTCGTTTTTCAGCCCCATTGCAATATTGGGCGTGAACGTAAAAAACCAGGCGAAGGAGTCGTAACCTGCCAAACGCTCCGGTGCCTTTTCCAGGAAAACAATGGTGAGCCAGGTCACCAACACCGCAAAATAGTACAGCGGGAAAATGCGCAACAGGCGCCGTTTGTAAAAGCCCGAAAAGTAACCCGGTCGCTCCCGTGAATCGAGCAAAATACCGGTGATGAGAAAGCCTGAAAGCACAAAAAATAGATCTACGCCCATCCACCCATTCTGAAAAATATAAAAAGTCCGTTCATCGGAAAAATATTCCCGCATCAAAAAATGGCTCAGCAAAACGGTCAGAATTGCAATGCCCCGCACCCCGTCAAGCGCCGGGATATGGCCACGAAAATTGATTGTTGACTGTTGAGGGCTGAGCATTGACTGTTGACTGTATTTAACTTTCGGAAAGTTTAGAACTTTCCGAAAGTTGGAACTTAATCTACAAGCGCCAGGTGCTTCGACCGCACTTCCTGTCCCAAAAATATTGCCGCTTTCCGGTCAAAATCTTCCGCAGATTCGGTGGTGAAATACGCCACACTTCCGCCCTTGCTGCACACCGCTTCGATTTCCGGATGGCGGTGAAGATAATCCAAAAGGCTCTTGGCTACAATTTCTCCTTGCGAAAGCAGTTGAACCCTGGAGGGCAAATATTGGCGGATCTTATTTGCAAGCAGCGGATAATGCGTACAGCCCAATACCACCGTGTCAATTTCGGAAGATTGCACCAGCAGTTCATCCAGGTATTTTTTTACAAAATAATCGGCTCCGGCGCCTTCGTGTTCGTTGTTTTCCACCAGCGGCACCCACATCGGACAGGCTTGCTGAAACACCTTTATTTCAGGGAAAAACTTTTCGATCTCGATGACATAAGACTCTGAAAGCACCGTACCACGGGTGGCCAAAACGCCGACCTGCTTGGTTTTTGAATAATGCCCCACGATTTCAGTTGTTGGTCTGATCACACCCAAAACCCGACGTTCAGGAGCAATTCTGGGCAAATCTTGCTGTTGAATCGTACGCAAGGCCTTGGCCGAGGCCGTATTACAGGCCAGTACAACTAACTGACAGCCCTTGTCAAACAGGTGCCGCACACACTCCAGTGTGTAATGATAAATGGTATCGAAATCGCGCGGGCCATAGGGCGCACGGGCGTTATCGCCCAAATAGATGTAGTCGTATTGCGGGAGCTTTGCGCGGATGTCGCGAAAAACGGTCAGACCGCCGTAGCCGGAGTCGAAGATGCCGATAGGGGCTGGAGTTTGCATGGGTTGCAAAGGTATCACGCCGCCAGTTCCGATGGGTGAAGTACTTTTATCAAGTTAATTATTAGGGCAAGCCCGTCTGAATTTTACACGGATATTCTACCCTGCACACAAATATAGTTTTATATCTGAAGTGAAACGTTTAACCACGGTATCTTTGATCTAAATTTTGTAAAATCTCATCTCCTATGAAAAAACTAACCTTTTTAGTCGTGTTTACATGGATTCTAATGGTAGATCAAATCGCGGCCATTCGATCTTACAATGAAGGTGACACCCTCTATGTTTGGGCACAATCGGGTTTGGTACTCCGTGAAGCCCCCGATTTAGAAAGCAATAAAATAACTGCGCTTCAATTCGGGACCATTGTTGTCCCTCAAAATTACAAGGTGCCAAATGGAATTGAAATTTCTGTGAAAGCAATTGCACCCTGTACTTATGAGGGCCAAAACTATTCTGGCTATAATATTCCGGGGAATTGGGTGCAAGTATTTGCAAACGGGAAAACAGGATATGTTTTTGACGGCTACCTGTCAATATACCCGCCTCCAAACAGTCAAGATCGAAAGGAACGAAGCATTGACAATTACCTCGCTCGGGTTTTTGGAATTGCCTCCCATATAATGGATATGGGCACAAGCCAACACGTCGCAAAACTTGATTGTGATTTCTACAAAAACGGCGCATCCCGACAATCAAGAGGAGCTGGCGATGGTTTAGCAAAAACAACTTACATGCTCCCGGAATTGTCTTTGGAAGAAGGCTATCTTATAGCCAACCATTTCTACAAACTTGAAAAAAATACCAATCGGATACCAACGAACCCGGAAGAAAGCGATTTTTTCTTGAAAGTTTCAGCTCCGTATTTACTCGAATTCCGCGCAGACAAGACGGAGATGCCAAAATTTGTTAATGTTGGTTGTGTAAATGGTGTAGTGGTTATTACTACCTTATTCAGTTGCTAATTACTAAGACACAACATGCTACCTCCATTTGGGTGCTGAGGATTTCATCGGTGTCCAAAAATTTATCATACAACGCTAAAAACTACCTCAATATGAAGCATCTCGATTTCATTCTGCTTTTCACGCTTATGGTGATACTTGCTGCATGTAAAAAAGAAGAACCCAGCCCAATTGATCCTATTGTTCCAGACCCTCCTCCTATTTATGTCCCCATTTTCGAGCCGGGTGATACGTCTTTTGGGGCTGCTTATAGTAATAAGCTGACAGCTTCATGGCGCGCTGGTACTTATTGCAAAAAATCATTTTCTGACTCTACTAAGTTGAACATACATTTTTTCACATACGCTTCGGACGGTAGCAGAAGGGAAAGTTTAGGTTTTGGGCCTTTCTCAAAAAATAATGTTGGCACTTACAAGTTTAAATCTTCTACAACGGGTAGTTTACCCTTTTACGAAGTGATAATCTCCTACGGAACCTGGATATCAGATGGGGATGTCTTGCAAGACAATTATCTGGTTGATAGCACAGACCTAAAAAATCGTTTGGTCATCACCAAAATAGACTTAGCGAACAAACGGGTAGAAGGCACTTTCCACGCTTCCTACAACATCCAGGAGCCTCGCTCAAATCCGTTCAACCCAAAGAAGGTCACTTTTTCAGAGGGGCGTTTTTGGGCAACTATCAGGGATTAGGAACAGTATCGAACCATTGAGGATTCGTAAACATACAAACTACTTTTCTTTAGATACTGCTTTCATCGGTGTCCAAAAATTTATCATTCAACGCTAAAAACTACCTCAATATGAAGCATATCGATTTCATCCTGCTTTTCACGCTTATGGTGATACTTGCTGCTTGTAAAAAGGAAGAACCCAGCCCAATTGATCCTATAGTTCCAGACCCTCCTCCCATTTATGTCCCCATTTTCGAGCCGGGTGATACGTCTTTTGGGGCTGCCTATGCCAATAAATTAACAGCTCTTTGGAGTGCAAATACATATTGTAAAAAATCTATTTTCGACCCTAATAAACTCAGTATAATATTTTTTACCTATACCTCTGATGGAAGTCAAAGGGAAAGTCTGGGATTTTCCTATTTTTCAAAAACCACCATCGATTATTACAATTTTACAACAGCATTAACTGGTATAAATAACCTCCCTCATGGCGAAACTTTTACCTCCTACGGAACCTGGATATCAGACGGGGATGTCTTGCAAGACTATTATCTGGTGGATAGTACAGATATAAAAAACCGCTTGGTCATCACCAAAATAGATTTGGCGAACAAGCGGGTAGAAGGCACTTTCCACGCTTCCTACAACATTCAGGAGCCTCACTCAAATCCGCTTAACCCAAAGAAGGTCACTTTTTCAGAGGGGCGTTTTTGGGCAACTATCAGGGATTGAGGGGACGTAGAAATCTGGGGTAAAAAGCGAGCGTCAACGGTTTGCACATCCAGCGTACTGCCGTCTAAGGCGAAAAACTCAATCTCATAAACTTCACCATTATTGTAGGTTTCGACAACCGTACCTACGTCGCCTTTTTTCAAATTAGAACCGGACAAATCGTGCGTCAGCACTATGCGATGGTGTAGTATTATCGAATCCATGTTTTCGGCTCAATTAAAATCGTTGATTTCCAAAGGTCTTGCAGCATTGTGAACCATTATGGAGCCGAACGCTATTTTCCGATATGGACGACCAATAGGCTACAATCTGCTCCATATCGTCATCGGCTTGTTCTGTCCAAACAATTATCCTAACCATTTTTGGTACTTCGCTTTGACTTTTTCGTTCGGAACAGTCTGATCTTTTCTTGATTGTTCTAAGCCCGTTTCAAGTTTGTAGATGAAAAGCATTTTCTCCATCAATTCGTCAATGGAAAATTGCTCAGGCAGTTGCTGGATTTGTTGGATAACGGTTGCTCGTGTAAGCATAAGAGCATTTTTTTGCAAAGGTAGGCTATTTAATTATTAGGGCAAACCCTTCTGAGTTTTGCGCGGAAGTCACGAAAAACAGTGACACCGCCGTAACCAGAGTCGAAGATGCCGATGGGATATGGTTTTGTTCATCCCATTCTTTTCTTATTCAATTCCACAAAAAACCGATTTAACTCATCCACCGAGTAATACAGCACCTCACGCGGTTTTGAGCCTTCCGCCGGGCCTACAATGCCCAGGCCTTCAAGTTGGTCCATGATGCGGCCTGCCCGGTTGTAGCCGAGTTTCATACGGCGCTGGATCAAACTCGTGCTGCCGTGCTGGGTTTCCACCACCAGGCGGCCCGCATCTTCGAGCATGTCGTCCATATCAGAAAAACTGAACTGTTTGCCGCTTTTGCCGTCGCCGCCCTGGTCGCCGTCCGGATGGAATTCGGGCAGGAAGAACGGTTCGGGAAAGCCGCGCTGTTGGGCAATAAACTGGATAACCCGTTCTACCTCAGGCGTATCCACAAAGGCGGATTGCAGCCGTACAATATCGCCGCCCACCGAGAGCAGCATGTCGCCGCGGCCTGTGAGCTGCTCGGCGCCGCCTGTATCCAGAATAGTGCGGGAGTCCACTTTCGAAGCCACTTTGAAGGCGATCCTCGCCGGAAAGTTGGCTTTAATAACCCCCGTGATAATATTTACCGATGGGCGCTGAGTCGCTATAATAAGGTGTATGCCCACGGCACGCGCCAATTGCGCCAAACGGCCAATCGGCAATTCAATTTCTTTGCCCGCCGTCATGATCAAGTCTGCAAACTCATCAATGACCAGCACGATATAAGGCATGAAGCGGTGGCCTTTGTTCGGATTGAGCCGCCGGGCCACAAATTTTTCGTTGTACTCGGTAATGTTGCGCGTTTCTGCCTTTTTCATCAGGTCGTAGCGCGTTTCCATCTCGATGATGAGCGAATTGAGCGTGTGCACCACCTTCGTGGTATCGGTCACGATCGGTTCCGTTTGGTCGGGCAAAAAACCTAAAAAGTGGTTTTCCAGGTGTGCGTATGGGAACAATTCGACCTTTTTGGGGTCGATCAAGATCAATTTTACCTGCGAAGGGTGTTTTTTGTACAGCAGCGACATGAGCACCACCCCGATGCCCACCGACTTGCCCTGTCCGGTGGCTCCTGCAATGAGCAAGTGCGGCATCCGGGTCAAATCAGCTACAAACACTTCATTCTGAATGGTTTTCCCCAGTGCTATGGGAAGTTCCATTTTAGCGTGTTTGAAACGCGGGTCCATGATCACCTCGCGGATACCCACAGTCTGGCGTTTTTTATTGGGCACTTCGATACCGATGGTGCCCTTGCCCGGAATCGGCGCGATGATACGGATGCCGAGCGCGGATAGGTTGAGTGCGATGTCGTCTTCAAGGTTTTTGATCTTGGAAATTCGGATGCCTTTGGCTGGTATGATCTCGTAGAGCGTAACGGTAGGCCCAATGGTGGCCTTAATTTTTTCAATTTCGATCTTGAAGTACATCAAAGTCTGCAAAATCTGGTTTTTGTTAGCCTCCAGTTCGTCCCGATCCACCTCCAATACCGTATTTTCATGCTCGACCAGCAGTTGAGAATGCGGGTATTCGTAGTGCGAAAGTTCGAGCGTTGGGTCATAAGGCTCGCTCAGGTTGGGGTTGTCTTCCTGAATGATCTCAGTAGGCGGCTTGTAAGATTCGGCTTCCTCGGGCGTGACGGGTGTGGGAGGGGCGCCCATTACAATTTCCAGGTCGGCTTCGTTGCCCGGAACCAGGGACTCTCGTTTACCCGCCGAAGCCTTAGCGAAGGCGGGTGAATCCGGGTCGGCAAAAAGTGCAGAGCGTTGACTAAGATCAAGGGCAAGCTGTCCGGAGCTAAATTCTTCCAGCGGGTTTATTGGAGGGGTGCTCACGGTGGCTGTTGGGCTGGGATCGGTTTCTGGTTTAAATTCCTGGGCATCCCCGGGTTTTTCTTCAAAAAGCGGATTGCGTGGGGTAGGAGCAGGTTTTCGTTTCCCAAAATTCCCTGCCAACAGATCATTCCAGGCTTGTTTGGTTTCGTCCCAAAGCTTTTGCCAGGTAAAGTCTGTCAAATCGGGGTTGTTAGACCATACAAAAGTTGCCACCAAGGCGAACAGCATCAAGGCAAGCGTACCTACTACTCCGATAAAATTCTGGATATACTCGCTGATCGCCTGCCCGAAAATACCTCCCCAGGGAAATTCAAGTGTTTGCAGGAAAAAAGAGCACAGCACCGAAGCGATCGTCATTAAAATGATGGTGCGCTGGAAAGTGCTGTTCAAAAATCCAAAGGGGGTACGTCGGATAAAGGCAAGGCCATATTTGTAAAGCAGGTAAACGAACCCATAGGAAGCGATCCCAAAGCCCCAGTAAATGATTGAATCAGAGAGAAATGCGCCAAGTCGGCCCAGCCAGTTGTCCACTGGCACGTCATCCAGAAACACGTCCCACGAAAACCGGAACACCAGGTCGTGGTCGTTTTTCCAGGTGAAGAAATACGAGGTGAAAGCGATGAAAAAATAGAAGGAAAGGAAAAGCAGGAATACGCCGAAGAGTTTGGAAACTCGTTCGCTGTCAAAATTCATGCTTAATTGTCCGCGCTTTTTGGCTGCCATAATTGTAGGTCCCGCAAAAGTAGCAGTACAACGGAGAAAATTGTACTTTTTGTTTAAAAAGACCTATTGTAATACCCCAAATTATTGCCGCTGGTTCAACTGAGTGGTCAGCCAATCCCGGTGCAGCACTTCTGTTGGCTGCGGCAATTTCTCAAGCAGCAGCTTTGCCCCGGCTCGATCTTTTGGCAAAAGCCGCACCATTTTTCCCGTTATTTCCATAAATTTTTGAAATTGCTGGCGCAGTCCCGCCGTCACGGCCTGATTGCGAAGCAGCCACACCCGCGCGGCTTCAAGCGCGGCAAACAACAGGTCATCCTGCTCTGTTTCCACATAGATTTTAATAAGCAGGCTCCGGGCACTGACCGATAGCAAGGGGTCGCGGAATTCCACTTTGGCCAAGGCTTGCTGCGCTTCCCCGTATTTCTTCTCGTGGTAAAAAAGGTGACCAAGGTTGTAGGCGTACATGCTTTCGGCCAAATCATCGGGCAAAAGTGGGTGAAATTGTTCGATGAATTGATGCGTCCAGGCATGTTCGCCTGTGTTCAGGCCTGCGCTTGCGATGTTTTTGTAAATCCAGGGGGAAATTTGTCCGTTTTCCAGGATCAAATTGTTGTCAATCAACAATTTGTACAGGTCAAGGTATTCCTTGTAATAATGCTCATCGGCATCGCGGTTGATGCGGCGGGTGCAAAAATTGAGTGCGATGGTGGTCAGTGCGCTCATGTCAGTTTTTTCCAGATTGCAAGCCTCTGTCATGAGAAGGTTTTTCAGCGCTTGAAAATCATGCTCGAGGTTATGGCGAGTCAAGCGATATGCAAACCACCACAGTTGTATGAACGGGTGCTTGTATTCGTCCCCGATACGGTCGAGCAAGCTGTCTTCCCAGTTGTGTCGGTATTGCACATTGAGCATTTGCTCCTGATTAGCGATGGCTGTGAGCAGGCGCAGTTTTTCAGCCCAAAAAAACTCGGTAAGGCGGTCGTTTGCAGCTTGTAAAGTGGGTGCGAAAGCACGGCGCGAGGTGTCTCTTAGAAAATACAACAGCTTGGCTGCTGCAAAACCTTGTTCCAAACGGTCAGCCGACCAATGGGTGTTTTTTTCAAAAAAATCGCCCAAACGAGTAAGTGTTTGTTGAGCGCGGTCTGGCAAGTCGGCGTCAGCGAATGCCTGCGCCAATAAAATCAATCGTGCGGACTCGTCGCGTTCGATCCTTTCATGGACCATTACATTTTCGATAAGGTTCACCAAGTCGCTCATCAAGTACTGTAGTCGGCGTTCGTCAAGCGGTTTGGCGAGCTTTAATTTGTTCAAAACAGTTGTTTTGTCCAATTCCGGCTGATTAAAGCCGGGGGCGAATTGAATTATATGCAGACAAAACCGCGAAATATCCTCATTTTTGTTGAAAAATGGCGACTGCACAGCCTCGCTTACACGGGCCAGTTGTCGCTTATCCAGGCGACGGAGCAATTCGAGAAGTTTGCTTTGCTGCATTTCGTCAAAAGTAAGTGGTCTGACCGCTTGCACAAAATACCCAGCCATGAAAAATATCTTCACCCTGTGTTTTATCGTGTTGAGCCTCATCTGCCCCGCCCAAATCATGTTCCCTGGGGACACCAACAATGACGGACGCTGCAATCATGTGGACATTTTGCCCATCGGTATTCTGCACGGACAAGAGGTGTTCCCGCGATTTTTTCCTTCGCTCAATTGGCAGCCACAGCCATTTGAACCTTTCTTTGGTCAATTGCCAGTGAGCGGAGTTAATTTCTCTTTTTCTGACAGCGATGGCAATGGATTCATTGATTCCATTGACCTCAGCGCGCTGGCGCTTAATTATGATCTATTCCAAAATCAATCACAGCCGCCTCCCCAACCCTATATTTTGGATGATACCTTGTTTACAACCTCCATGCCCAGCCTGCGCTTAAGGTTTTTAAAGGATACCGTGTTGGTGGGTGATAGCGCCGTTGCCGTGCTCCAGTTTTTTACCCCAAACCAATTGCCGCCCAGTGAGGCTGCGCTAGGTTTCGCCCTTAATTTAAAATACGATACGGAAAACGTAAAAGATTCCCTTACAAGAGTTTATGTGGATTCCATGCCTGGCGATTTGATGTTTGTGGCTTCGGCGGTTAATTATCGCAACATCTGGCGTACACCTTCTGGGATTATTGAGATCGGGGTAGCTGGAAAAAGGAAAAACACCCTAAACCACACACGAGACCTCGCATTTATCATTATTGATGTTGACGATATCCTGCGCTCTGGCGAAACCAGGCCCTTTACGATGGCCTTTGGCGATGTGCTGCTTATAAACAAAGACGAACAAGTGCTACGCGTAAAACTTCAAACTGATACGGTCATTTTGTATCAGCCAACAGATGGGGTATTCCAGCCCCAATCGGCAGACCTATATATTACACCCAACCCGGCGTCCGATATGCTTCATATCGAATCGCCCGACGCGCCGATGGAGTGGATAGAAGTGTTTAGCGCTCTGGGGCAACAAGTGTTGTCGGTAAAAAGCTGGGGCGAGACCCGCTTTGACCTAAAGGTGGAAACCTTGCCTTTCGGCTTATGGCTGCTGGCTGTGCGCACCCGCGAAGGGGTGATTTTGAGAAAATTTATTAGGCAGGATTAGCCTTTTTCCCGAAACCTCCTTTTTTCTGTACAAGCCTTTTTTGTGCGTAAAAAACTGAAAATCAGTTATTTGCAGGAAACCCTATTGCTTTAAAAGTCCCTTTTTAGCCTTCTTTCCTTCTGAATGTATTGAAAAACTGTACTTGCCGGCGGCCTGCTGGTGGGGGCAGATTTGTGACAGGTTTTGCGCAAAACTCCTTTCAAGTTCAAACCTGTTTTTTCACCTAACAAAAAGTACAGTCATGAAAAAGATGTTTTTAATGCTAATGCTCATAGCATCGTGCGCCATTAATGCGTACACCCAAACAGCCGAAGAATGGATAGAACAAGCGGAAATCGCCGAGCAAGAAGGGCGGTGGACTGAGGCTGGGGCAGCCCGCTCGAGCGCAGGCCGTGTTCAGAGAGAAAATAGCGATTATGCGGCCGCTGCCGAAAATTTTGAGCGTGCAGCGGAAAATTTTAAAAAGGACGGGCGAGTCGGGCAAGCGGACATCGAACACGGTAACGCGGCTGTTAACCATGAACAAGCGGCAGAAAAAGCGGCGAATAAAGGCCGCAACAAAGAAGCCGCCAAGCATTACGAAGAAGCCGCCGAACAATATGAAAAAACGGGCCGCAGCGGCAGCGCGGAAGCCGCCCGGATAAAGGCCAAATCCCTCCAAGTTAGCCATCAACCAGGGTTTCACATTGCCCTCATCGGCAGTTTACCATTGGGCAATGTCGCTCCTCAAAATGTCCCCTTGGAAAGTTTGCAATCGGCCATATTTGCCCCAAGCACGATGGAACTGCTTTTTGAAAGGCTACAAGGGAAGTTTTTCATCGGCGATATCTCCGGCCAAACTGCCCAAAACTTCGAGATGAGCGGCACAACCCAAGCCATGCCTGGCTTGAGACTTGGACATCGTTTGGGAAATCGATTCGAGCTTCGTGCAGGGGGGCATTACTTCCAAAGCAAGTGGTCGGGAAACTTTCCAGTGGTAGTTTTTCCATTTGAGCAGGATCCTTCAATGCCTCCACAAACCCTGCAAGGCAAGATTTCCGCTTCATCTTCAGCGATATTAGCCGAGACTGATCTGTCGTACTTTTTTGCTACTGGAACAATCGGCCCTTTTGTTCATGCAGGTATTCGCGGACAATTTCCTACACGAAATGAAGCTGGTGCAACGCTCGCTGGTGTTACGATACCCTTGGAAACCGCACCACTAGGAAATTCCTATTCAGCCGTTGGTGGCGCAGGCATAAGAGTTGGTTTCTTGAAAAATGGTTTTTTAGAGGCAAATGTTTCTTATGGGAAAGTGCCGAGCGGGGATTATGCTCCTTCTGTGGGCTTGAGCCTGGGATGGCAATTTGGAACACCACAAAAGCCGGGCGGACGCCCTGAACTGATTGACGTGGACAATGACACCTGTAATTGCGGTTGGGTCAGTATTTATGATGCAAAATTCTTCCGCAAGGGTCGGGTTGATACAGCTCCGATTGAGGACCAAGTTACGTTCTCAAGCCATACTGATTGGGGCAAAAACAAGAAATTTCAAACCAAAGATGAGAAAGGCGCGCGCGTTGGGACGCCTGCTACAACCAAAGAAAACGACGTCATCGGTGGCAGCTTTAACAACAACCTCATAAGCATTAACTGCACTGGCTGCAGCAACGACCGCCTGTGCGAGGAGAAAAACCGCAAGGTTTGGTTCAAAACCGAGGGCATGGACAACAGCCAAGCCGATTACAAGGAGATCAAGCTAGAAAATGGAGCCTACACGATCCCGGAAGGAAAGGTGCAGAAACCGGCTGACGAGAAAAACCCATTGCCGGTGGTTATTTACATCATGGTTACTTATCACTGTCATGGGAATGGTGCGGCCATAAACTGCCTTCAGAAAACCGATTGCTTCGAAAAATTCAGGTTTAAAATCGAGCGGGAGAAGGCACCTGAAAAGAAATAGTCAGGTGCATGAGCGAGAAAGTGTGGCCACTTCGTGACCAATTAATTGAGGCGCGCCACACTTTTCTATAATTTGGTTTGGGGCAAACCTTGGCTCGCCCCCAACCCTTTCATTCTTAACATTCAAAAACAAAAGTCATGAAAAAGAATATGATTGTTCGCATGCTCTGCAAAGGGTTGATATTTATCGCCCTCTTGCTGACCCAAAACATCGCATTCGCTCAAAATGAATCTGGCGAAGAAGTGGCTCAAGCACTTGAGTCTGCAAAGGAACTGGACGAAAAAGCATGGAAGAAATATGAAAGCGCTTACACAGAGAAGACACCAGCTGAACAAGCCAAGGCATTTGAAGAAGCTGCAGCCATGTTCGATGAAGCGGCCAAAGCATATCGAAAAGAAGGCAATGAAGCCCGAGCTAAGGTGATGGATGGAAATGCTCGCGCTGCCCGCAGCAATGCGGAGAACCGGAGAAAAGGGCATCAGCAATCGGGTCAGTCAAGCTCCAATACTTCGCCCCAACATTCATCCCGGTTCAGCGTAAGCCTTGGCGGATCGTTTCCAATAGGCAGCATAACTCCTCGACAAGTTCAATATGGTCAACTGGAGCAAACACTTTACGCTCCCGGCACTTCAGAGCAACTTTTTGAAAAAACGGGTGGCCCGTTTTTACTTGGCGACATATCCGGCCCAATTTCAAAAAACTTTGAAATGCAGGGGCAAACACAAGCCATGCCCGGATTGGGGTTAGGATTTCGACTGGGAAATAACTTTGAACTCCGGGCAGGGGGGCATTATTTTCAAAGCAAGTGGTCGGGTAGTTTTCCTGTGGTTGTATTTTCAGAACAACCGGGCCATTCCCAACCGTCTAAAACAATCCAGGGAACCCTTGCCGCCTCTTCATCAGGAGTATTGGCAGAAACAGGCCTGAGCTACTTCTTCACCAAGGGTATTTTTCGCCCTTTTGTGCACGCAGGTATTCGTGGACAATTTCCTACACAAAATGAAAGTGGTGCTACACTCGCTGGTGTTGCGATACCCTTGGAAACCACACCTTTAGGAAGTTCATACTCCCCATTTGGTGGCGCAGGCTTGCGGATTGGGCTCCTGAAAAACGGCTTTTTAGATGCAAATGCGACTTATGCTAAAGTGCCGGGCGGGGGGTATGCGCCTTCTGTGGGCTTGAGCGCAGGGTGGAGATTCGGCACCCTTCAAAAGCCGATTGAACCCGGCGAAACAATTCCATTGGGTGATGTAAACTGCAGCACCTGCCTCGAAGACGGCAAGTGCGAGTGCGGCAATATTTCGTTCGACTTGCTCGTGACGCACTACAGCCTAAAAATCCAAAACGACGGCAAGAAGAATGTGCGGGAGTACAACGTAAAACAGCCCGTGAAAACGGCGGTGAAGGAAGACAGCCAAAGCGGTGTCGGCAAAGACAAAGCCGAAGGTCCCGCTGATATCAAACCCGCCATTCCCGGCCTGAAAGCAACCGACGAAGTTAGCATCAGCTTGGCAAATCTGAAAATAGATTGCCCTTGCACCAACGGCACTTCCTGCGAGGCATACAAATCGGAGTTCCCGAATAACAATGAAGGAAAAGCCTCGCTGGCGAAGATCGGCAAAGCGATCACTACCGACGCTGCGCTTGGCAAGGCGAATGAAGAAGTAGCCAAGATCGAGGAAGAACTGGAAGCGGCAAAAACAGAAAAGGCAAAGAAGAGTGTCGCAACCAAGCTTCAAAAGGCAAAAGACAAGGTAGCAAAATTAGAAAAAGAACTGAAGGAGGCCCAAGATGCGCTTGATGCTGAAGGGCTTGACAACCCGAACATCAAAGTTGGTGGCAAAGACGCTTCCGGCTCTTGGGATACCACCACTGGTGTGTTCACCTTTGACAAAAACGGCGACTACGGGCTGAAGGTAGACAAAGTGCCTTTCGTTTTCGAATTCGAGGTTTCTTTCAAATGCCAGAGTTTTAAGTGTGACGGCGTGAACTGTACCCGCAAGTTTAAGGTAACTTTGTAAGCTCCTCTCTTTTCACACGTAGAGCCTATCCGAAAACCTGCTCGACACTACGGTTACTAAACCTTGGAGGTTTAGTAACAGTAGTGTCGAGCAGGTTTTCGGATAGGC
>JBJXGO010000100.1:0-30761 GCA_046160345.1 Saprospiraceae bacterium | reverse complement strand
TTTTTTAAAAAAAGCCCCTCACCGCGAGCCTAACCGGAAGGGGCAACCATGAGATTATAATTGATACAAAATACAGCCCACACGCCAAAGTCGTCAAAGCGACAAGGACACAGACCACAATTCGTAACCTTACGGTCTAAGTGGTATTGATTTAAAAGTAGATACTTTAAAATCGGAAAAAAATCGGTTGGGATACCAAAGATCGGCAGTGAGCCGCGGAGTAAAGGAAAAAGGCTGATGCAAAGATAACATTGCTACCTATTGCATCAACCTTTTTAATTCTTTTTTTACCGTACTGGTACGAAAATACCAGACATATTGTACCTAAAAACAGTCGCAAAAATCCCGCAACTATTTGAAAATCAAAATATTATATCGTTTTACCAATGCTTCAAGGTAAATTTAAAATTTAAAGCCCAAGGTTAACAGAAAATCGTTGGTCACCACATTCGTACTTGCAACCGGCGCATTTTGATAAGGCTGTACCGATCCCTTGCCTTTGCCACGCCGCCACCCAAAATCAAGAAAGAAGGATTCTCCTCTTATTCCGGCGCCGGCACTATAGCCTGTATTGAAGCCTGTGGCACCCTCCTCAGGCTTGCCCAAAAGATTGAGTCCTCCGCGTAAGCGAAAGTCATCAAGTACCAGTTCGCCGCCAAACCGTACGTTCATGGTTTGTTGATAGCTGCGCTGAATATCGGTGTTCACTTCGCGCTCATATTGCTGGTTGTCTTGGCTGGCCACATCGGCGGTGAAGTTGTAGCGATTGGCTGCATAATCAACCCATTCCACATCGGCACTTAAGAAGCCCATTTTTTTAACCACTAAAGCAGCACTTGCGCTGGCTCTCCAGGGGGTGCGAAGTTTGTAATCAAATGTCCCATCGGGCGACTCTTGCACTTCCCCGATCGTGGTGCCGTTGCCATCGGTGAAATCATAGGAAAAAGTGTTGCTGTAAGAATCGGTAAGGCTTAAAGCGGTGGGGGTATGGAATGCCGCACCCAAACGCAGGGCTTGACTGACTTTGTAAATTACACCCAACTTTAAGTTCACACCAACACCAGATGTGCGCAGGTATTCCGTGTAGGTCAATTTGTCAAAATACTCAACAGTCTCGACCGGGTCGCTTTCAATATACTCTCCTTCAAGGCGATAGTTGACAAACGGAACGCCTATCGTAGCACCTACCATCAGTTTTTCGTCGTAATTACCCGCAAAAGAAATAGCCATCTCATTCATTCGACCAAAGCTGGTTACTGACTGAGCACGATTCACCACGGCGTTTTCATTTCCCGCAAAATCATAAGTCAAATTCTGACTTGAATCCTGGTAAAAAGCACCTGAATTATAGGCCAGTTCAGAACCAAATGCATCCAGATTGCCTGTTCTCGCTTCCGCAAAAAAACCGTTCATGATTGTGCCTGCCATGTCACCTTCATAGTAAAGCGTGTGGTTATAGTCTGCCAATCTATTGTAGCCTATGCCGAAATTAAACGTTTTCCACTTTTTCCCGGCTGAATTGGTATTGAACACCAGCCCGATATTGTCAAAGCCGAACTTACTTTTGTCGTCACTATAAGCGGGTTGAGATTCGAGACCTGCCTCGGTCCTTGAAAAGTGGAGTGAAGGGGTCAGACTGAGCTCGTTTGAACGGAACAATGCCAGGCCAGCAGGGTTTTGACTTATGGCCCCAAATTCTGCACCCAATGCACCAAATGCGCCTCCTGCACCTACAAATCGCGCTGTTCCACTCGGTTGTAAATACGAATACCGAAGTACATCACTGGCATTTTGGGAATATGACTGACCTGCACTTAGCAGTAAAATGGCTATTATGGCTATTTTATTCATGGTCTAATATTGTGTTGAAAATTATGGGAAATGGGTTAGGCAAAAAAAGGGCGGAAAAAGGCGACATGCACCGATTTCCGCCCTTTTTAAATTGAAATGGCGGTATCAATTGCGGCCACCCCGGCCACTGCTTTTGCTACCGCTGCCGGAACTTTTACTTCCGCCGTCTGAACTTTTGCTGCTACCCGAATCGCTGCCTCGGGAGCTACTGCTACTGCTTCTGCTTCTGCTGCTACCACTATCATTACGGCTGGAACGGTTTTCCGGAGAAAAACCTCCTCCATTATTGTTCGAGCGGCTTGGACGCTCCTCTGTGCGACGAGCGGGTCGGCTCTCCTCTCTGCGTGAAGGTGTCGGCTCTGACCGACGCGGGGTTACTGTGCCGCCATCGTTGTCGTTGCGGCGAGTGGGTGTTTCGGTACGCTGAGGACGGGCAGGGGTTTCTTCCGAGCGGCGTGGCTTGTAGCCTTCATCTTTTTTGCGCGGAGCTGGCGTCTCTATATCCCGGCCCTTTGGCGGGGCTTCAGGTGTGCGTGTCCGTGTCCGTGTTGATGGCTGAGCCGCTTCCGGACGACGGCCACTTGTATTGGTATCTGCTGCTTTACCGCGCCCCGATGCTGCATTGCCTTCGATATCGGAGGCTGTACGACCCGGACGAGGGGTTGTTATTCTTTCAAGGACAGGCACATTGGTTTCTGATGTGGCCAAGCGGCCTTTGGTGTCAGGAATGCGAGCGTATCCGGGGTTTACTTGAGAACCGTTGCGGCGCGGGCCAGTATAAGTTTTGGGAGAATAGCCGCCATTGCCGCCATTGCCATTATTGTTGTTGTAGTAATAATGGTTGTTTGACCAGCCATTGCCGTAGTAATGATCATGGAAATAAGGGTTGTAGCCGTTACAAGTCCAGTAAGGATCGTAATAGTAATTGTTGACTACCCAGGGGTTGTACCACGGGCTGTTGTAAGCATAAGCGCTGTTCCAGCCCCAGGAATTCCAGCCACCCACAAAGCCGTAGTTAAAGCTGTTCCAGGAATTCCAACGTTGCCAACGCCTCCAACGACGATAGGACCAGTAGTCATTGTAGTTGTAAACATAAATGCTGGTGCCGGGAGAATAGAACGGGTCGTAGTTGTAGAGATCAACAAAGAATGGATCGTAGTAGTCTACGCCATAAGAACGGCGCTGGAAGCGTCGAATACGCGATGAATACTCATACGCGTAGTCGTCCTCCTCGTAGTAATCATCGTCATTGTCATCGTAGCGGCGCGTGACATTGTTGTTTTCGTCGCGATCGTCATTGTATGTGCCAGACGTAGGAGCGGGTGCGTCCGTTGCCGGATCAAAATAAAGGTCGTCTTGAGCATTGACCGAGGGAGTAAATGCCAAAGCGAACAAGAAGACGATTGTCCAGACCAGAGAATTATGTACTTTTTTCATGGCGCGAAAGTGTTTAAATATTTGCGTGATTTGCGGTACGCATATTTTCTGGGTCAAAAATAGGTAATCCCGGTCTGTATTTTTGGTTAATAGTGCATTAAACTCTATCGCTCTTCAGGTTAAAGTTGGTTAAAAGGGTTTTTTGAAAAGTCGTTTAAGTTAAATTAATTATATGTAGTGGGATATTTTGACAGTACCCCACTACATATTCGAAGCTCAAAGCTCAAATTCCATACTCAAAGAACACACTTTCTGTAGCCCAAGTCAAACGAAATCGGAGGGCTTACATGACAACCCTAAAAATGTAGCACAGATAAAATTGAGTATTGAAAATCATGGAGATCCCGAGGTGTGCCGTACAGTCTTGAATATTTATCCAGCTACAATTTGAACTTAATTGGCAGGGTAAATTCCGTTTTTACCACCTTCCCTTCCTGAAGGCCAGGCTTCCATTTGGGCATCAAACTTACCACTCGAATAGCCTCTTTGACAAGATCGGGATGAAGCATTTTGTCGGTATTTAAATGTTCAAAGTTTGCCAGGGAGCCATCTTCCTTTACCAGAAACCGCAGAACAACCAGGCCCTCTGCATTGGCTGCTTTGGCCGTTTCGGGGTACCGGATATTTTCACTTAAAAATTTCATCATCGTTGCCATTCCCCCCGGGAATTCCGGGTCAACCTGATTCGGCTTAGATGCTAGGCTCGCCAACTTAAATTTAACCGGGATTGTCAAAGCACAGGCTACCGGCTTGCCTTTGTGTTGGGCTGGGATCCAGTTTGGCATAGTCTGTAAAACGCGCACCGCTTCTTCTACCAGTGGTTGTTTTGAATCGTTTGGCAGGTCAATTCTGCCACTGGGTTGGAGCACTTTGCCGGATTCATCTACTGTAAATGAAACAATTGCGGTTCCTTCTACCTTGTTTTTATAGGCCAATTCAGGATATTTCACATGATCTATCAGGAATTGCATCATCGCTCCTTGTCCCCCGGGAAATTGCGGCTGTACTTCGGCGTATTGATAAACCAGGTTGCCGTTTTCATTGCGTTCCGGTGCAAGCCGCGTGCGCACGATTTGCATGTTTTCCTCATAAGTTTCCGGGTCGAAAGTGACAACGGTGTCTGAATGCATCCAACCATTTGCTTCTAAATCGTGTACAAATGCAAGATGTTTTTCATCTACAGCCTGCGCAATAGCGGGAGCTTGCCTGAACAATATTGCAAACAACAGGGCGAGCGGGGCCAAGAGACCAAATTTAATGGCCCTAATGGGGGCAGAAGTTCTTTTAGTCAACATGATAAGTCTTTGTTTGAGTGGTGATTGAAAAAAATGATTTGCGAAAGCAATCGGCATTCCGAACTGCGATTGCCCTATCAACAACAGGCCATATTGTTTTCTGTCAGAAAGGCGCGAGGCTTCTGCGTCGGCCAAATATTCATGTACGGTGCGCAAGGCCTTTCGATACCAGTGCGCCAAGGGATGGAACCAAAATACTATGCACAACAACTCAGCAAACAGCACGTCTGCACTGTGCCAGTCACGGGCATGGGCGCGTTCGTGGGCAAGCATGAGTGCATAGGGTGGAATGGGCTTTAGTTCGTCAGAAAAGTCGCCGTTTACTGCCTTGAAAGGGGAAGTCTGGGGCACAAACACCCACTTAAAAAACGAAAAAGGCACTTTCGCTTCACTCGTTTGAATCAAAAGGCAACCGTCAGGGAGTCGTTCCGACTGTCCACGGATGGCCATTTGTACAATTTTCAACAGCCCCCAAATCACTCGAGCCATCATTAAAGAAACACCCACCCAGTAGGCAACCCAAAGAAAATCAAGGCTTTGCCAGGTATTTGTAACGACCTCTACCTGTTGAATACCCACCACAAATTCTGGCAATACTACTATGGGCAAACCCGTCTCATCGGTGGGCACCGGGATCTGATCACCAGGTGAAGCTGCCAATAAAAAGCCCAATCCAGCAGTACCGAGCAAATATGCGCGGTTGGCTCGGAAGAAGGTCTCTTGCCGAAGCAATAAGGTGTAAAGCAGGGCGAAAAATCCCCAGCAGAGGCTTAGTTTTATCAGGAAAATAGCCATCGAGCTTTTGTGTTTATTTGTCTAGCCAATGAATGATATTGAGTAAAAGTTGAGCGTTTTGCCTGGCTTCTGGGCGGTTTAGTCCTACTGGCACTCGATTTGGCCCGGTAAGCTGTGCGGTAAACATGGCGGCTTCGCCCATCACTACTATTTTGCCTTCTCCATATTCGAGATAGGCCCCCTGGTAAAGCCCTTCGCTTGCAATCGTGGGGGTATTTTCTTCAAATTGCCATGCCACCTGAGGGGAAAGGATCGAATAGTTTTTCAAAGCCAGAATAGGCGTTGCTCCCTTGGGGATTCGGAACGCACTGCCTGTGAATGTGATAACCGTATCCACGCCGCGGGTGATCTCGTTGTCAGCCAGTGTTTGATTACTTCGGTAAAACCTTTCCAGACTTCGCCGGCGATTATCCATTGCAAAACAATTGGAAAATTCAAAACCAAATGATTTTGCAAGCGCCTGCGCCGCTCCTGCGAATGGCATGTGGTCAGCGATAAGCAGCAGCCGTCCGCCAGATCTGACCCATTCGTTCAGGGCTGTTATTTCTGTTGTGGTAAATGCGGAAGGGGTAGGCAATTGCCAGCCGTTAAGATTACTGCTGTCTAAAGGGTTGGAGATCACATAAATACGACATGATTGCAGCAATTTTTGTGAAAGAGGGATCTCATTGGAAAGCAGCTGATAGCCATCATTTTGGAGTACTTTGCCAAATGGCCTGTACCGTCCATTCAGGGTATGGAAATTGTGATGCGCCGCATCTATCATAATGGCACTACCTTTCCCGGGTTCGTATTTTGGGTTTTGAATGGTAGCCACAAATGCCGTATCGGACACCTGTTGTGCAAAAAGTTCCATACTACAGACCACGCCCAAAAAGAGGAAGATCGTTTTCATATCTGTTTATTTTTCAAGTAATTTCAACAAAGCTTCAAGTTCGGACTTGCTCAAATTCTCTTCCTCGGCAAGCTGCGACACCAATCGTGGTACCGAGCCGTCAAAGTAATTTCGCAGCAGATCCCCCAGCGAACGGCGGCCATAGGCTTCCCGTTCTACCAGCGGAAAATACTCGTGGGTCTTTCCGTAAGCTTTGTGGCCAACAAACCCTTTTTTCTCAAGGATACGCACCACACTCGAAACCGTGCTGTGAGGCGGCTTGGGATCAGGACTACGCTCGAGTAAATCGCTCACGGTACCTCTCTCCAGATCCCAGAGGAGCTGCATTACATCTTCTTCCGCTTTGGTAAGTTTCTGCATAGGTTGGTGGTTGGTTATTGGTTATTGGTTGATTGGTTACTGGTTATCAACGGGGCACCAACCAATAACCAATCAACTAATAACCAATAACTAACCACAAAAGTGCAACGTATTTTTCACACTTGCAACTATTTTTTTAGTTAAATAACGTAAAAACACGTTGAATGTTTTTTCTGATCCATTTTTGCTTATTTTTCGGCTTAAAAACATCCATTCCGGCTTCTGACTATGCACAGATTTTTCGTTTTGTTTATTGCTTTTCCGATGTTTTCCTGGGCGCAGTCGGAGGGACCGCCTCGTCCGTTGCAAATTGGTGTTAAGGGGCATTCGGGCTTTATCATTCCACACTCTAGGGAATTGATAGATGTTTCCAAATCTAATCCGTACGGTTTTGAGCTCAATGCCCACTGGCTCTTGGCAAGTGAAAAGGAGGTGCGGGAAACGGGCCTAATTGCCAAACGGGGTGTTGCGGCATATTACTTCAATTTCGACAACCCTTCGGTACTGGGGCATTGCATTGCTCTGGTGCCCTATGTTGAGCCGCTGGTCAGGCCTTGGGGACGGTTGTATGGTAGTTGTCAGTTGGGCTTAGGGGCTGCCTATTTGTCGAAAGTGTACCACGAAACAAGGAACCCCAGCAACCTGTTTTTTAGCCTGCCAATTAGCTTTTGGGCTATGTTGAATGCCGATATTTATTTTAAGGTCAACAAGAAATGGCAGGTTTCTGCAGGCTTCAATTACAACCATATTTCCAACGGTGGTATGAAAAGTCCTAATAAAGGCATGAATTTTCCAACGGCCCATCTGGGGTTTCAATATTCGGTCCAGTCAGTCGAAATGAAGAAGCCGGTGAAAAACAACGATTGGAAATCAAAGCCCCGCAACTTCTGCTATCTTCTTGCAGCCGGTTCCGTGAAAAACACCCCCGTTTCACCCGCTTTTCCAAATATTGAACCAGGTATTCTGTATGGCTTTCAAGCCATGATTGGGCGCAGAGTTGGCCGATTATCAGGGCTTTCAGCAGGAGTGGAATGGATATATGACGGGTACGATCGAATATTGTTGGATCGGATCTCAGACAAGACCAGCACCTGGAAAGGCGGGTTATTGATAGGTCATGAATTGCTGGTTGGCCGCGTTCGGTTTACTACCCATTTAGGGCCATATCTTTACAATCCCTCCCGAATTACCGATGCCGTTTACCAGCGATATGGTCTGTTTTATCGTTTTGGGCAACATTTTTTGGTAGGCAGCACCCTAAAAGCTCACCGACATGTTGCCGATGTGTTCGATTTGCGGTTGGGCTGGGTTGGGTGGAAAAATTGACCTTTCATCGACAATTAACTGATTGAAAAATTGATTTTATTATCTACAAGACAGCCATTTAAGAAACTGGCGGATAATTCTCGAACGCCGCCTTATATTCGCACAACCATTCATTTACCAGTCAAAGTCAACAAAGTCTTTCAACAAGGCAGCCACTTTTTACTTATGCTACGCAACGCTTTTTCGCTTTTTTGCATGTTCGCCCTTTTTTCCTGTGCCGAAAACAAACCGCAGGACGAGTACCTCCGCCGCGCCCATGCGCTGCTTGCCACCACACCCATTGTGGACACGCACATTGATTTTCCCTGGCATTTGGTGGAACACAAAAAATGGTTTACGCCTGGTTATACCGCTTTTGCAGTAAAAAACCCTGATGGGGATTTTGATTGGGAACGCTCCAAAAAAGGTGGGTTGTACGGACCATTTATGTCCATTTACATCCCTGCACATTACCAAAAAGAGCCAGGGCGCTCTATGCAGGTGGCCGATTCGCTCATTGACATGGTGAACGCGATCGTGAAAGATTATCCTGACAAATTCGCGCTGGCGCCCAGGGCAGACGACGTGCTGACCAATTTCAAAAAAGGCATCGTTTCACTCCCGATGGGCATGGAAAATGGCTCGCCGTTGGACAAAATCGAGGATGTGGCCTATTTCCACCAGCGTGGCATCCGATATGTGACCCTGGCGCACAGCAGGGACAATCAAATTTCTGATTCTTCCTACGATACCTTGCACACTCACCACGGACTGAGCGCCTACGGGCGTGATGTGGTGCGCGAAATGAACCGCGTGGGCATTATGGTAGATGTGAGCCATCTGTCAGATGAAGCCATCATGGATGTATTGGAAGTGGCCAAAAAGCCACTTATTGCCACGCACTCGGGATGCAGGCATTTTACACCGGGTTTTGAGCGCAATTTGCCTGATTCGCTCATTCAAGCCATTGCTAAAACGGGCGGTGTAGTGCAAGTGCCTTTTAGTCAATATTTTTTGGGAGATAAAGTTGGTGCGGCCTGGAGGAAAGCTGAAAAGGAACGCGAAGCCTTGAAAATTCCTGAGTTTGGGCCGGAGGCCATCAAATTCTATGAAGAATTCGGAAAGAAGAACGGCGAACCATTTTGGATATCAGTCAGCGTAGTGGCTGACCATATTGACCACATCAAAAACCTGGTGGGAATTGATTATGTCGGCTTAGGCAGCGATTTTGATGGCGTAGGCATGGCGCTTCCGAAGGACCTTGATGATGTGGACGAATTTCCCAACCTGATTGCAGAACTGCTGCGCAGGGGATATTCGGATGAGGACGTACGAAAGATCTGTAGTGGAAATGTGCTGCGGGTATGGCGGGGGAATGAGTGAGGTAGTAAATATCTAATGGCAGAAACGCTTTTTTGCATTGAAATGAAGCAGCTTGCATACGGTTGCCAAACATTCAACTGAAATGACAAGAACTGGCCAACCCACTTAGAGCCATACCAAAACCATTTTGAACCTTTTAGACAAGCCGAAAAATAATGAACTGGAACGAACCCACAACCACTCCAACCCTCCACCACCCACACTCAACAATGAAACAAGCCCCCCTTTTTCTATTCGCATGTCTCCTGCTGCCACTTTCAGCAACCCAGTTGCACGCACAAGTCGGCGCTGCGGTCGAGAACGCCGTTGGACGGGCTGCAGTAATTTCGACTATTCGGGCTTTAGAGCAGGAACAGTTTTATTCAAATAAATATCAATATCCCGACCATTCGCGCCAATTCAAGGTCATTCAGCCGGATTTCCGCACCTCAGATTTTGATGTGGAATTTTGGTACGGCGCTCCAACAGTGGTCGCGAATCCGGCGCTTACCGACGGTGAATTCAACCTTGGTATGGTTATTCAACTTGCCAACTCCAACTACAATACGTGGCGTTTGGCCATCGGCCCCTATGTTGACCCAATAGAATATGAAAACTTGCGTCAAGAGATTGGAAAAGCAGATTTGACCAAATCGGATTCGATGCGCGTTTTTTACAACACGGTTACGGATACGGAGCGTTTTTCCAAATTTCGTGACAACATAAGATCTAAGAACCCGCCAAAACCCAAGCCCAGGGGTTTCCCTGCTTCACCCAGCGAACAATCGGAAAGCGGACGGCGTTGGCTTTATTTTTTCCTGTTTCTATATTGGGTGATCTCGACGATTGGTATCTGGAATATTTTTTATAAAGCGGAACGCCGCCCAAAGGGTTATGCTTTTATCCCTTTCTGGCGACTTGTGGGCCTATGCCAAGTGGCTGGTTTTCAACCGCTTGCAGCACTTTGGTTGCTCGTTCCTGTCGCAAACATTGGTTTTTGGGTTATACTTCACATCCGCTTGTGCCAAAATTTTGGGATTCCACCGTGGCTTGGGTTTTTGGCTTTAGTTTTTCCTCCCGGTCTGTGGTGGATAATTGGGCGGTCTCCAGATGTTTGGTATCAGCCATTGTCGCGGAGATAAAATCCGCCAATCGCTTCAGCCGAAACAGGGCAGCAGTTTTTTTGACCTATCTCCAAATCGGCCTAAAAGTATTTGAAACATTGGGGACTTTGCAAATTGTCCACCGCCAATTTGCCTGAGGTATATCCATAAACACTTACTCATCAAAAAAAACACCATCATGCCCAGCTCCCAACCACAAACCCTCGAATACCAATCCAACTGGAAATCCCTGCGGCTTGGCCTGCTTGGCTGGGTGATTTTGGTGATCGGGGCAGTCGGCTTCACATATTTGCTGAGGCGTTATTTTGTTTATGCGAACGACTTTGAATCCTGGAATTTTTGGGCCTGGTTTATCATCGCCCAGCAAATGCTCTTTCTGGTTTTGGGTTTCTATATGGTATGGAAGTCCTACTTGCCCAGTCAATGGAAAACGGCATTGAAACTGCATCTCGACGAAAAAAAACTTGAAATCATCACGGCTGAAAAGACGGATGTGTTTCCTTTTGAGCGCATCAACTGTATCGTTTTCAAGGCAGTATCACCCATATTTGCCATTTATTACTTGTATTGGGCAGAAGTCGGGCAGGAACGTATCCCCCTCATCGCTTTTTCAACGCTGTGGCAATCCAACAACTTCTTCGACTTGCTGATACGCAGGGCGGGATTGAGAGTGGAGCAGGAGCCTTCAAGTCCTTGATAACAAGCAAATCTTTTCTGTCCCGGCTGCTCCTGTTGCCAAGCGCTGCGGGTAAAAGAGGCCCAAACGCTGCTTTGATTTTTGTGATTTGTATCTATTCGGGGTGCGACTCCAAGTCGCACCCCGAATTTATCGGCCTTGCAGCGTTTTCCCAAACCTCTGGGTCTTGATTCAAATTCATCCTCTCATGAAGTATTTCAATTACGCGATTGCTCCTCTTAAAAAATACATATCAATTTCCCCTTTGTTTTTCGCGGTGATTTTACCCCGATAATCGCATTCGAAGGCGCCTTTTACCAAGGAGTAGGTAGCTCCGCTTAAATTGATTTTTCCCGGTTCGCTGCTGCTTTCCATACGCGCGGCGGTATTCACCGTGTCACCCCAGATGTCGTAGGCAAATTTCTTAACCCCAACGATGCCTGCTACCACCGGACCGCTGTTCAAGCCAATTCGGATCTCAAAAGATTGGGCCATACTCTTTCTCCGATGCTGAACATAGGCTTGAATTTCCATGGCTGCGCGCGCTGCCATCAGCGCATGGTCAGGATGGGGTATTGGCAAACCCGATACGGCCATGTAAGCATCCCCAATGGTCTTGATTTTTTCCATCCCATACCGTTCGATAATTTCGTCGAAGGCCTTGAAATTCAGGTGTAGCTCACTGACCAGTTCATGAGGGGTAAGTTTTTCGGAAATCAACGTAAAGTCAACAAAATCAGTAAACAATACGGTCACGTCATTGAATTGTCGCGCCATAGCGCTCCCGTTTTCTTTCAGCTCAGTTGCTACTTCGGAGGGAAGAATGTTGAGCAACAATTCATCCGATTTTTGCTTTTCCGACTGAATAATTAGATTTGACTTTTGCTGGTTTCGAAAGTTGCGGAAAATAAAAAAGGACAAGAGCGACAACAGGATAATGCCCCCGATATAGAACAACCGTTGTGTTTTTTGGGTTTGCAATGCCTTGTCTTGCAGTTCAAGCTGGGTTTTTTGGAGGCTCACCTGTGTGGCTTGCAGATTTTTTTCGTTTTCAGCCAGATTCAGTTGCTCCTGTCTTTCCCTGGACAGACTTTGCTCAATTTTTAGATCAGCCTGTGATTTTAGAAAAGCGAGGCGCTCCAGCGCTTTTTCCTTGTTGGCCAGGCTGATCGCACTTTGTTTTAGCTCCAGTTCCTGTTGTTGTTTGGCTGCCAACAGGATTTGTTGCTGGAGTTTTGCATCCGTAATGATCTGGAATTGTTGCAGCGAATCCACTTTTCTGCTGAATTCAAACTGCAAGGTTTTTTTGGTTACTTCTTTTTGTTTTTCAACGTTGTCGATGCTGTCTTTGAGCACGATATAGCTTTTGTAACTCAGATAAGCGCTGTCAAATTTTTCAATTGCCTGATATATTTGCGAGAGGTAGAGGAATGCATCGCTGGCAGTTGAAAGGGCGCCCACTCCATTGGCCAAATCAAGGGCTTTCATCTCAAAAGCGACGGCCTTATCGTAGTTTTTTTGCAGATAATAGACGTTACCTATACTTGCATAGTTGAATGCAGCCGCTTTTTTATCATTGATCTTTTCTGAAATCGCCAAGGCGCGTTCGTGGTAGTCAATGGCTGCGGGGTAGTCAGCCAATTGAATATAGACATTCCCGATATTTCCGAGGTTGTTGGCAATACTAGCCTGATTGCCCAATTTTTCATTGATTTTCAAGGCCCGTTGCTTGTAATCCAGGGCTTTTTTGTAGTCCAGAAGTTGGGTGTAAACATTACCGAGGTTAACCAGGTTGCCTGCCACTCTTGGCAAATTACCGGTGTTCTCGCTGATGGCAAGGGCTTGTTCGTAATAATCAACTGCTCTGGAATAATCTTGTAGTTCGTTGTAAATGTTGCCGATATTACCAAGTATGTTTCCAAGGCCTGCCTGATTGCCGGTGCGTTTGTTTATCTGGAGTGTTTTTTGGTAAAACTCCAAGGCTCGAGGATAATCAAAGATGGAATAATAGACCAGTCCTATATTATTGTAATTATTGCCGATGCCTTGTAAATTTCCGAGCCTTTCATTGATCTCGAGGGCTTTTTGATAGTTTTCGAGTGCCTCCGGGTAATCTGCCAGCGAAAGCCTGTTGCCGCCCATAGCGCTTAGGGCACTGGCGAGAAATTTTTTGTCTGGAAGTTTTTCAGATAATTTAATGCACTTTTCGGCATAATTAACCCCGATATTGGGGTTAATAGTATAGTGGCGACGAGCAATATCAGCCAGAAGTTTTGCACGAATGGTGTCTTCCTGGATATAGTTTTTTTCCAAATTCAACAGGGAATCCAAGTGCCGCTGCTGGGCTTGAACCTGCAAGGTAGCCAGCAAAATAAGTAATAGGATGAGCCCGGAACGCTGGAACATACATTTTAATGCGGTGGGAGGGGTTCAGGCGGGTATTTAGTTTCACGCAGATGTTACGCGGATGTTTCACACAGATGTTACGCGGATTTTCCTACCCATTTCTGCGAAACATCTGTGTGAAACATCCGCGTAACATCTGCGTGAAACATCTAATCAGCGATAAAGATCACATTTACACAAGGGGTCACCCTGGTATCGTTAGACATACTCGGAAATACTGCCATGCTGGTGTTGTTCACCATTTCTTGATAGGAATCAATGCGGATATTGCCGATTGTCCGCGGATATGTAAATGTACCGTTACCGGGCTTGGTAATCCGGTAAAAGGCATTGGACCTCACCGTTATGCCGTATTGAACGCCTGCTTGAAGTGCAATACCAGGAATACCGGCAACCGCATTTTGGTGCACTGCCGGAGAATTCACGTCATGGGTGTGCAAAACCAAGGGTGTAGGGCCAGAAAGGTCCCATAATGTCACACTAAAATCGCCGGTGGCGGGCAGTTTGATGCCAAATTTGGTGATTCTGCCACTTTTGAGCGGGGTGAAGCCGAATCCGTATTCCCAGGAATCAGCCGACTGTTCCACCGTATCAATATTGATCAGAGATTCATTGAAAAATTCGAAAAACGGGCTTTCTTCTACCTGTTCCTCATCTTTTGCACAGAAATAAAACAGGACAGACAATGAGAGCAGGCTAGTATAGGCTAAAATTCTAAATTTCATAAAATGTGACATGGTTGGGTGATAAGCAGGTCACAAATTTAAGCAATTCTATTTTACGGCTGAAAAAAATTAAAGCACTCCTAGCTGATGCCGTAAAGCAGAACTGAACAGCAAATAAACTTTCCGCTTGCTCGAAAGGCGAAAACGTTCCTGAGTTACATGTTGTGGCGCGGCACCCTTTATTTTTAAGAAAAGATGGGTGTAGTATTTGTAGGCCAAATAAACCCCGAGTCGGGTGCCTTTGGGCAACATACGGATTCCTTCGAGGGCGGCATCAAAATCGGATTTTATATCGGCTTCTATCTGCCATTTGTCCTTTTGCGAAAAGCTTCTGAAATCCACGCCAGGGAAATAGACCCTGCCCCGTTCTTCGTGATCGCTCTTGATGTCGCGCAGGAAGTTTATTTTTTGAAATGCCGCTCCGAGTCGTCGGGCCGGTGCTTTTAGTCGTTGGTAGGCCAGTTCGTCGCCTTCAGTAAAAACACGCAGGCACATAAGCCCTACTACTTCAGCAGAGCCGTAAATGTATTCGTTGTAGTGTTCAGCATCATAGCTTGATTCGGTCAAATCCATCTCCATGCTATCAAGAAAAGCCTCCACCAGTTCTGGTTCAATGTTGTATTTCCTCACCACATGTTGGAAGGAATGCAACACCGGATTAAGGCTGATTCCGTCTTTGATAGCGCTCCATGTATCCTCTCGGAAACGCGCAAAAAGTGAAGCTTTGGGATAGTCGTGAAAGGTATCCACAATTTCATCTGCGAAACGGACAAAGCCATAAATACCATATATCGGTCCACGGAATCTAGGATTGAACAGCCTGATTCCCAGGGAGAAAGATGTGCTATACCGTTTGGTAATAAGCTTGCTACATTCGGCACAACTGCGGTGAAAAAGTTGGAGATGATTCATATCGCGGAGTTTTTTTAGCGCTGCTTCCTTTTGTTTTGAAGCCCTTTTTTTACTTCGGTTGCTACTACCTGTCCACTTATGAGCGAGGGTGGCACGCCTGGCCCCGGGGTGGTCAATTGCCCTGTGTACCAGAAATTTGAGAGGTGACGGTTTTTCATTTTTGGTTTCAGAAAGGCGGTTTGAAGAAGGGTATTTGCCAGGCCGTAGGCATTGCCCCTGAATGCGTGGTAATCCTGTACAAAATCGGCATGAGCATACGAACGTTCAAAGACGATATGCGGCCTTATGCTTTGGCCGGTGTGCTGTTCGAGCCGCTCCATAATTACGTCAAAATATTGCTGACGGATTTCAGGGGAGTCTTCCAATCCTGCCGCGACCGGGATGAGCAAAAACAGATTCTCACATCCATCTGGCGCCAAACCTGGGTCGGTCACGGAAGCTGCACTTACGTAGAAGAGCGGTTTGGATGGCCATTTGGGGCTTGTATAAATTTCTTCCGAGTGGAGGCTGAAATCCTCATCAAAGAACAGGTTGTGATGTTTTAATCCTTCGATCCGTTTGTTTACGCCAAGGTACCAGAGCAGACTGGAGGGCGCCATCACGCGCTTGTCCCAATATTTTTTTGAATAATTCCTGTGTTCGGCATTCAGTAATTTGCTTTCAATATGGTGATAATCTGCACTGCCTACAAAAGCATCTGCTGCATACCGAGTGCCATCTTTTGTGATGGCTGCCACAACTTTGCCCTTGGCGGTTTCTAATTTCGCAACTTCCTGGTTTACTTTAATTTCTACGCCCAATTCGCTGGCTAAGGCGGCCATGCCTTCTACAATTTTGAACATTCCGCCCATAGGATACCAGGTGCCCAGTGCCATGTCCGCATAATTCATCAGACTGTATAAAGCGGGCGTTTTTTGGGGGGTGGCACCAAGAAATAGGACCGGAAATTCGAGCAATTTAATGACCTTTTGGTTTTTGAAAAGTTTCCTGACGTGTTGCGACATGGAGCTGAACATTTGTAAACGGAACAAACTGAATAACACCCGCTTATCTGCAAATTCCCAAATGCTGTGGCTGGGTTTATGCACAAATTGACCCATACCCACGCGGTATTTATATTCGGCTTCTTTCAAAAATTTGCGCAGGTTTACAGCGCTTCCTGGCTCGATTTGTTCAAAGAGGGTTTCCAGCTCCGCCATTTTTGCAGGGATTTCTACCCGGTCATTGACGCCAAAAAAAACCTGATAAGAGGGGTCGAGCCGGACGAGATCGTAGTAATCAGAAACCTTTTTGTTGAATAGCGCGAAAAAAGATTCAAAAACATCCGGCATCCAATACCAGGAAGGCCCCATGTCAAACACAAAACCTTTGGCCGAAAACTGACGCGCCCGTCCTCCCAGACTGTCGTTTTTTTCTAAAACAGTGACATTAAAACCATCTGAAGCCAAGCAACAGGCGGCTGCTAAGCCCGAAAAACCAGAACCAATGACGACGACTTTTTTCAAAACAATCAGATTTTTTCCAAATCATCCCTTGGGATGGAATCGATAATTTTGCTGAACAGGAATTGGTTGTATTTTGTTTAATTATTGGCCAATAAAAACTAAACAAACGAGCAGGTTGTGCAAAAAACCAAACTACTGGAAACTTATAAAATTGAGGCCAATCAAGGATTTGGGTAAACTTATGAGCCTGGTAGCAAACCAAAAATGTCCGGCAATATGACAAAAAGCCCTATTTTGGAATTATTTTTGTGCGTATTTGTAAAATTCACATTTTTCCATGAATCGATTTTTACTACTCCTTCCACTCTTTTTTGCCCAGGTGCTTTCTGCCCAACAAATGTCCTGGACCACCGCTTGCACGGACAAAAATTTTTGTCTCAACCCAAATAATTGCGCACAGGGTCAAGTGTTTTTGGTAGAAAAAGCAGTTACTAACTGTGCCAGCCCTAATATCAATTATTCCTATAAAATTGATTTAAACAATGATAATGTGGTGGATATCCAATCCTCCAACGATACGGTGTCCGGCCCCTTTGCAAAAGGGACGCACAAGGTGATATGGAGGGCGACCGACAATTGTGGCAATGTGGTGCAATGTACCTATTTATTTCACATAAAAGATTGTCAGCCCCCTAGTTTATTGTGCATAAACGGCTTGACCCAGAGTTTGGATTTCCCTGATTGCCAGCAAAGTTTCGAGGCTTCGCAGTTTATCCTATCCTTGTCTGATAATTGTACGCCCAACAACCAAATTCAGCTCGGAATGAGACGAGCCGGGGATGGGATGGGCTTCCCATCTGAAACCAGTCTGAGCTTCGGTGCATGTGATGAAGGATTCAACAGCATTGAAATATGGGTGAAGGATGGAAATGGACTGCTAAACAGTTGCAACAATTACGTGCTTATTCAGGATAGCGACAACGAGTGTAATTGCAACAACGATGCTGATATATACGCCAATGGATGCGCACGTACTGCTGCAAACCTTAAGATGAGCAATTTTAAATTAAAAACCTTGCTTGAAACCCTCCCGGGCGTACCTGTGCCTCTGTCCACCAATTATTCTCAAACTATAGAAGATTCCTGTTACACACTTCATCTTGACCATATTCCATTCGGGAATGATTACCGCGCAACCATCCGTGGCGAAAGAAATCTGGGGCCACTTGTAGGGGTGACCACCTATGATCTGGTGTTGACCTCCAAACACATTCTTGCCATTGAGCCATTTACAAGCGTTTATCAAATGGTGGCCGCCGATGTGAACAAGAGCGGCTCTGTGACCACTTTTGATATCTTAGAAACTCGAAAACTGATTCTTGGAATCTATGATACTTTCCCGTACGTACCAGCCTGGCGGATTACCCGACCGGTAGCGGATCCATCCCAAGTCGCTAATTTTAATGCCCTGAAAGACACCTATCAGATCACGCTTACCAATCTTGTGGACGATGTTATCTTTCAAAATCTCCATTTCGTAGGGATCAAATATGGTGATACGAATGGGTCTGCCAACCTGACCGGAGAGCCTGGTGCTGACAATCGTTACACCGCCCCCCCCCTCCTCCTTCAGACTGATGAGCAATGGCTCGAGGAGGGAGAAGTGACAACCGTTCGCTTAAATCTAGCGCAATCCGCTACCCTCGAAGGGTGGCAACTTGCCCTGGCCGCCGAACCATCGAAAATTCAAATTTTAGATCTGGAAGGGTTGCCCGCAGACCATTTCACAATCCGAGGTTCTGAATTGCGGGTACTATGGGCTGAAGGCGTCGGGGAATTTTTTGAGCGAGAAAAAGTGTTATTTGGCTTGAAAATCAAGGCTTTGCAAGCAGGAAATGTTTCAGACGGATTGTTTTTGAACGCAGAAAACCTGCGCCCTGAAGCCTATGCTGCCAGAGGTTCCAAATCTCCATCCCGGCACCCCTTATTGCTTCATTTTGGAGAGAGGTCTCAAGACGAGGCCACCTTTTTTACACCAAAGCCCAACCCGTTTTCTAGTGAAACATCATTTGACGTTTTGCTGGAAAACAGTGCATTGGCCTGTTTAGAAGTGTTTGATTTAAATGGCCGCCAGGTCTATTCTGAAACATATCAAATGGAGGCAGGTTTACAAAGTTTGCGGCTTCCAGCCAGGGCTTTGCCAGGCAAGGGTGTTTTTATCTATCGGATCAAAGTGGGCGAGGCGATGTCGAAGGGACGTTTGGTGCGGATTTGAAGGATTAATTTCCAGGAAACTTGTTCGCAACCGATCCCATTTTTGGATAAGCTCCAATCATGGACCATTAGACAGTATACCGAATTAGTTTCGTAAGTTATGACCGGGATATTTTCGTCCACTCTTCGTTGCATTTTTTCGCCGAAAACATCCCATTTCGACTGCAAAATTCGCCTTGATTGGACAAAAATCTCCTCGTTCAAACTTTACGAAACTAATTCGATATACTGTCTTTTGTACCTTTGCCAGCATCCAGATTTCCACCCTCTTTCCAAACCATGGCTTTCCACTCTCTTCTCGTCCGCCCATTTGCCAAATACATTTCCCGTACTATAACTCGTTGGTCGGCTCAAGCCATTGACTGTCAGGAAAAAACGATGCATCAAATCGTGGCGCAGGCGGCCGGTACCGCTTTTGGGCGCGATCATGATTTTTCAAAAATCAAAAACTACGAAGATTTTAAGAAAGCCGTCCCTATCCGCGACTATGAGGACCTGAAGCCTTATGTAGAAAGGGTGAAAAGCGGAGAATTGAGTGTGTTATGGCCTGGTCGTCCGGCCTATTTTGCCAAAACGAGTGGCACTACTTCGGGGGTAAAATACATCCCCATGAGCAAGGATAGCACCCCGCTACATTTTGGGACGGCCCGGAACGCCATGTTCAATTATTTTGCAAAAACGGGCAAAGGCCAATGGCTCGACGGGAAAATGATATTCCTTTCCGGAAGCCCGGAACTGGAAATGGTGAATGGTATTCCAACGGGTCGCTTGAGCGGAATTTCCAATCACCTTGTTTCGGCATGGCTGCGCACGAATCAGTTGCCGTCATGGAAAACCAATTGCATAGACGATTGGGAAGAAAAACTGGATCGAATTGTGGATGAAACCATAAATGCTGACATGCGACTCATTTCAGGTATTCCGCCCTGGGTACAGATGTATTACGAAAGACTTTTGGAGCGCAGTGGGAAGCGAAAAGTGTTGGAGATTTTTCCCAATTTCTCCGTATTCGTTTGGGGCGGGGTAAATTTCGAGCCTTACCGCGCCAAACTGGAAGCATTGGTGGGCGGCGCGATGGATACGGTGGAAACCTACCCGGCTTCGGAGGGTTTTATTGCATTTCAGGATTCGTTTCCTAACGTAACTGAGAGTCTGACTTCAAAGGCAACTGAGGGTCTGACTTCAAGTCAGACCCTCAGTAAAAGTAAAGCAAGTCAGACTCTCAGTAATGCCGGTTTATTGCTGAACGTCAATGCCGGGATGTTTTTTGAATTCGTGCCTGCCGACGAGATCTTTAAAGAAAACCCTACAAGGCTTTGGCTTCGCGATGTGGAGATCGGCGTGAATTACGCGCTCGTACTGCACACCAATGCCGGACTTTGGGGTTACAGCATAGGTGATACGATACAGTTTGTGAGCAAGAATCCGTATCGAATTATAGTAAGTGGACGGGTGAAACATTTCATTTCTGCTTTTGGCGAACACGTCATAGGCAAGGAAGTAGAGGAAAGTTTGTTGCCTGTGGCCAATGCAGCCGGAAATCGAATCGTGGAATTTACAGTGGCGCCACAGGTAAACCCACCAGAGGGCGGGCTTCCATACCACGAGTGGTTTGTGGAATTTGACAATGCCCCTGCCGATCTTGATAATTTTGCCCTGAAAGTCGATGCAGCTATGCGTCAGCAGAATATTTATTACGACGACCTAATTACCGGAAATATTCTGCGCACCTTGAAAATAACGCCTTTACGTCGCGATGCTTTCCGCGAATTTATGAAAAGTGAGGGTAAACTCGGAGGTCAGAACAAAGTGCCGAGACTGGCTGACGACCGAAAGATCGCTGATTGGCTGAAAGATTGGCAGACCCGTTAGGTTATATCGTTTGTAAGCGGTTTGATTTGTTCTATATGTCTGAATCTCTTCATAACCAGACGATTGCGAGGGTCTGATCTTTCAAAACCACATTTCTGAGCACTCCCTGTAAAAAAGGTATGGATACATACAGCCCTAAAGCTTGACAGGCTTGAGCGGGCGCTGCACTTTTGTGTCATCAAAACGCAGCGGTGGCAACATATTTATTAATACGCTATTTATTATGCCACCTCTGCGCCTTGATATTTGCTTTCTTACCTGGTATTATCCAAATGGACAAAAAAATCAACGGAAACGATCTTTTGTATAACCCTGACGAACCTCTAAAACACCAAATCACTCCGGGCGGTCACCCCTGCCGCCCGGTTTGTTGAAATGAAAGAAATCCCAAAAAACTGAAGGAAAACCAATGAGATTAAGACCAAAACGAAGGCCAAACCCTTTTTAAACCATTGAAGACAGACCCCAAAAGACCAAATGAAAACATATTGACGGCTGCTAGACTTCTGAACCAAGCTTAGACTTTTTTAATCCCCGTCAAATGCGCTTTGTGATAGTATCCTTTGATTATTTCACAATCCATTCTCTCCTATGAGTAACCTTATCAAGCTTGCGCCTTATGCTTATCTTACAAAGAAAAGCACAGGTGCTACATTGTATGACCTTCTTTTGCTCGTTCCGGTGGATGCTTCAGGCGACACCGACCTTAGCAATGTGAATCCAGTAAAACCAGCTGGAACACGGATCACGATTGACTACACGACCAACGGTTCCAATGCGGGTACGCTTTATCGCTTCAAACACTTTGAAATTGACAGCAATGGAACGTATCTTGACGTACAAATCCGAGGCAACAACAGCACTGAACTTACTACAGTACTCGCTTTTGCCGATGCAGACAACGTACCGGCTTCGGTAGTTGGCCAAATGCAAACCTGCGCTCCTTACCTTTTCGCAAATATTGAAACGGTAGGGACATCGAATTACATCCGTCCGAGTTGTATCATATTGTTTGATATATTGCTAGGAGCGGTTAACGAGTCTATTATCTTTGCACCAAACAGTTGCACGCTTAGCTATACCCTTGGTAATGTCGGTATAACGACTGATCCGACCAAGTTTGCAATCAACCAGCCTTTAAAAGCTGTTATTACGGCCAATCAGGAATATGTTTTCGATGTGGGGGTTGAAGGCAACATCAATTTGGGCAAGCCCCCAAGAAAAGGTAAAACAAGAAAAACAATCTCATAAAGATGATTTAATAAACGAATCAAAAAACGCTATCATGAAAGCTATCCTTATTTTTGTTTTGCTATGTTGTCCGGCAATCGTATACGGTCAACCCAAACAAGAATCCCTCTCTTTGAGTATCCTGGAAACAGGTGAGCACTATATCACTCAAAACCACCCGGATTCCGCCGTAATCTTTGCTCAGACGATATTGTCACGACCTAAACTGGATAAGATCACCCGATGTCAGGCGCTTTTAGTTTTAGGGAGGGGGCATTACCGAAGTGAGGATCCTGACGCTGCTGTTTTACCGCTTCAAAAGAGCCTTTTTATAGCCAGAAGCATTAAAAATGAGCCCCTTAAACTAAATGCATTGATTGCTTTGGGCGCATCAATGCTTACCAAGCATTACCCTCAACTGGATTCAGCTTTAATGTATCTTGAGGAAGCGAAACCCTTGGCAGCGTCTTTAAAAGACACTTTGAATCAAGCAAGGGTTTATAACACCTTAGCCAATTTGTATTTAGACGAAGAAGACCTTGAGACGGCATTAGTGCAGTGTAATCTCTGTGAATCAATATTAAAAAATGACAAATTTGAGGCTGAGTTAGGCGCTTGTTATAATACGAAAGGTACTATACTCTACGAATTATTCTACAGGGATGGGAAAAAGGATTATTTACAATCAGCTATACCGTACTTCCAGAAGGCCATCGCTATTTTTAAAAATCATGGGAACAAACGATTTGAGGCGAATGCCCGGATGAATATGGGTATGGCTTTTGCATTTTTGGATGATTATGGACGGGCAGAAGCTGAAACAAAAATGGGCATAAAATTGGGCGAGGAGATTAAAGATTCTGCTATTTTGCTTAGTGGATATTACAACCTGGCAAATCATTATGAAGGAGAAAACAGGATGAAGGAGGCAAAACTGGCTTTGAATGAGATGAATGTATTGCTAGAAAAAAATGGGACTGCTGCGGATGCTACATTTGTGACCGATCAATTTTCGAATAGTGCTATTAAGGTTTCCACAGCCTTTGTAAAGAATAGAATGGATTTGATAGACAAACAATTAGCAATAGAAAAAAGCGCTCAGGAAAATCAATTGTCATGGTTTATTTCTATTGTATTGGCATTAATTGCAATAAGTGCACTTATTTATAGTTATCAAAAAAACAAGTTTAATGCCCAACAAAAGAAATTGATTCAGGAGGAATTAGACAACACCTTAAAGACTCAAAAAATAGCATACATGCAGGCAAGATTCGAAGGGGAAGAAGAAGGCCGGCGCCGCATTGCCAAGCAAATACACGACGGCGTTGGGGGCTTGCTGGTAAGCGCTAAATGGAACCTCGAATCGGCATTGCATGACCTTTCAAAAAAAGAAACCAAAGTAGCAGCAAGATTGAACAACAACCTGCGTTTACAAGAACATTCGTATAGAGAGTTGCGGCGAGTCGTACATGCCTTGCAACGCGCGGACATACCTTGGTGGGAAGACCTCCAAAGAGTATACCTGAAAATGACAGAACACTCCACTACTAAAATTCAATTTTATACTTATAATCTGGATAATAGAGTAAGGGGCTTAATTGGGGAAGAAGCCAGCCTAATTGTTCAGGAAAGTATTACCAATGCCCTGAAACATTCCAAAGCTACTGAAATAAGTGTTCAAATAAATCAAATCGAGGGTGTTCTGGGTATTATTATTGAGGACAATGGAATAGGATTTGACCCTGAAAAAACAGAAAAAGGCCTTGGACTCCATAGTATTCACGAGCGTTGCACTAAACTTGGCGGAAGCCTTAGCTTTGAATCAAGGGAACACAGAGGCACCACAATTTTCGTTGATATTCCAGTTAACAATCAAGATAATTTGAAGGAAGGAACGCTTCTCTATGCAGGATCAAACTGACATTAGGGTATTTATTGCGGATGATGATGAATTAGTGATCCAAAATCTTTCTGAGATCATCAACACTACCAAGCAGATGAAGGTGGTAGGTACAGCAGCCGACGGCAATGCTGTATGGAATTATTTTGCCAAAGGCAACAATGGGGTTGATGTTGCGCTTATCGATATCGGGATGCCGGAAATGAACGGCTTGCGTGCCACCGCTCTTATAAAAAACATTTGCAACAACCAATTGAAGGTCATCGTCATCACTGGCCTGGATGGCTTTTTCTTTCCTTCAGAAGCAATTCGGAATCGCGCAGACGGCTTTGTAGCCAAAAGTCGCCACAGGGACGAAATAATCGACGCCATATTCCGGGTAAACAAGGGCGAAATCGTAATACTGCCAGAAGCAGATGACCCCGACGAGCCAACGGAAGAGCCCTTCCGATTGCCAGACATTACGCCCAAAGAAAAACAGGTACTTTGTTTGGCAGTAGAGGGTCTCAGTTCAAAACTAATTGCCGATAAAATTGGTATATCAGAGGCCTATGCCGAGAGAATCCGAAACACAGTGATGCACAAATTAGGCGCGAAAAACTCGGTCCACCTCGCTACCATTGCGGCCAAATATGGCCTTTGCAATAAGCGCAAAATATAGTGCGCATCTCCTTTTCGCATCGGCACTGAAATTTAAACAGGCTCTTACACATTTTTTTCTGCTCTGAAAAAAATCGCCTCCCCGGTTACAAAACCGGAGGCCATCGGCATATATGCCCAAAGCCTGAAAGTGAGTATCATTGCCCCTACAATTTTATTTCACGGCATGGCTCGAATTCTTGACATTTTTCTGGACCGAAAAACCAATCGTAGCTGCGTACGATACACCAACTATGGATTGTTATTCGAAGGGTTGAGACAAGAAGAGTCGGAAGCGATCCGTTGCTTGTCCGCAAAGGTGTCAGGTTCGATATTCAATATCGGCAAAAGCCATAGGCTATCGGATGACGACATAGAGGAACTGATCTGCGATTGTATCACGATATGCCTGCAAAAGATAAGGGAAGAAAAGTATGTTTTTCAAGGTTATAGCCCGGCCACTTATGTGATAGAAATTGCAAAAAACCGGGCGCGAAACTTTCGCCGAAATGCCTTGCGACACGATACCACGGATGTAGAACAGATTGAATACCAGGCTGATGAAACAGATTTCGAAAGCCTTGCCCAAACAGAACTGCTTGAAAAACTACTCTCAAAATTAGAGCCCAACTGCCAAAACCTGATCCGCCTGAAATACCTGGAGGAACGCCGCGATAAAGATGTGATCGATTCAAAACTGACTCAATACACTACTGTTGACGCCCTGAAAAACCACCGCTCAAAATGTTTCAAAAAACTGGTGGAGATCGGTGCAACCGCTTCACTTTTTAATCAGTAATCAATGGAAAATCTAAACGAAAAAACAGAGCAATACCTGCTCGGCGAATTGGAGGGCCCGGAATTGGCGGCTTTTGAAAATGCGCTCCAAACAGATACTGCGCTTGCCAAATCTGTAGAACAACATCGTGCAATGATTCAACGCCTGGATGCCTTGCGTTTGCGAAAAAAAGTAGCAGCCGTTCTAGGTTCGGAGCGCACAAAAGTCTGGCTCAATCGGATGTTTTGGGTTTTGGCAGTCTTGTTGGGCTTAATGATAGCCGCTTATTGGGTTTTCAAACCAGATGGCCCGTCTAAAACCAGCCCTGTCGAAAACCAGGCACCCTCGCTCCCTACGGCGCCCCCCATTGCCTCTCCGAAAGAAACACCCGGCAGTCCATTGCCTGGAAACACTCCGGACAATAAGCCGGCTTCCGACAAACAGCGTTTAATTGCACTGGCTCGGAAGTATCAAGAACATCCTTCGCAAACTTTCGTCCGCGATGCTACGCAGAAGGAATCTGACACTGCGCCCAAAACACTGGCCCAACAGGCTGCTGAGGCATATTACAAGCAAAATTTCCGCCTTGTTGTTGATCTATTGAAGGATGACAAACAGCTGGAAGAAGATGATAGCGCACGATTTGTCCGGGCAAACGCCCGATTTAATATCGGCCAGTTTTCAGGCGCTGCAAAGGATTTTGATGCCTTGAACGACAGCTTCCAGTTCAAGCACGAGGCACGCTGGAATTTTTTGCTGTGCCAGATCGCGCTCGGAAATATCAGGAAAGCCAAGGCACTGCTTGCCGAAATGGTGGTAGAGGAGGATTTTCCGTTTCGCGCCAAAGCGATGGATCTGAAAGAAAAACTCGTTGGAATTTAAGAAGCTCAAGGTTTTTCTTGACAACTTGACTACAAAAATATACCATTGTAAAAAATTACATTCATGAAAGTCTTGACCGTAGGTGAGTTGAAAAGCAATTTTTCAAAAGTGTTAAAAGCTATCCAGGTTGGCGAAGAATTTGCCATTGCATTCGGCAAACGCAAGGAGGTAGTGGCATACCTGATTCCCAAACATTTACGCAAAAATGGTAAGCGTGTTATTGGGATTTTGGAAAAAAAAGCCTCCGTAATTTTCAAGGATGATTTTAAAATGACTTCGGAAGAGTTTTTGGGCCAATGAAATATCTACTCGACACGCATACAATGATTTGGGCAGCTACGGAGACCACTAAATTGTCACCCCAAGTCCAAGAAATTTTAGAGGCCCCCAAAAACCAAATCTTCATTAAATATCCCTTTGATCGGATGTTGATCTAGCAGGCAATATGCGCTAAAATCACCTTGTTGAGCAAGGACTCAATAGTTGCCCTCTATAATACAGAAGGGTTGAAAGTAATTTGGTAAGCCTGTTCACTTGATCGCGCTCAAATCCCCAACCCCCACAAAGCCCGCCCAGAAAAACGGGTGGGCCTGTCCCGGATTCTGTTCCAAATACCGAAGTTTTGCTTTGGACAAAGCCACATGCTTTGTTTTACCAGATTTAAGTTCTGAGTAAAAGTTATCCATCACCAGCATGGTAGATTTGTCGTTGACGCTCCATAGCGAAGCAACAATGCTTTTGGCCCCCGCGTAGGCAAATGCACGTGCCAGGCTCACCACACCTTCTCCGCGCTGTTGCTCGCCGATACCCGTTTCGCAGGCAGAAAGTATGACCAGATCGGCGTTCAAGGGCAGGTTATATAGCTCGCCAACAGACAGCAAGCCATTTTCCGGGTTATCATCTCCAGAAGCAAAGGCCAGAAACGAAAAATCGCCTGCGCGGTGGTTGGCTTTGCCGTGGGTAGCCAGGTGTAAGATATTGTGTTGCGCGGCCAGGTCTAAAAATTTTTGCTTGGTAGCCATCTTGCCTGTCAGGACTTTTGACCGTTTAATGTAACGGTTTTTTGCCTTAAAGACTTCCTCGCCTGAAAATGGAAGAGCCGAAAATCCAAGCCTAATGGCACCCTCTCGTTGCAAGCGAAGTACCAAACTCAAGGTGTCCTCCTCAAAAAATGGAGCAAAAGCAAGCAATTCGCCCGTTGAGGGACGAAGGTGTGTACGTGCAGTCATCTGATGCAGCATCGTAGCCGAATAGGCATACTGAACACTATGTTTGCGCAAAAAAAAGGGGTAGGTACTAAAATTGCTCAGATCCTTTGGAGTCGCGGAAAGAAGTGCTTCAAAAGGAAGGTTGGCGATGCCGTCGCCGGGCACGACAATAATTTCGGGCGTCAGGTAATCGGCCAAAGGCGCGATCAGTTTTGCGTAGAGTTTTTGGGCCGCATCGGCGTATTGAAGTAGCGTTTTTTTGTAGAGGTCTGAGTTTTTTTTGTCGCTGCTGGCTGCATAATATCCGGAAATGCCCTCTCGTAAAGCTTGGACCCAATCATTGAGCGCAAAATCTCGCGGCAGTTCAACCACTCGACTGCCTTCACGCTGCACAACGAAGACAAAAATGGAAGAGTCGCCAATGAAATATTCGAGCAAAGTTTGCTGCAAGCTGAGCTGTTCTTGAGTTTTTTTGAGCGAAGAGGTCCGAGTATCGTACTTGAGGTTGTAGTAGTCGGGGTAATCTTTTTCAAATGCAGCCCGCAAAGCGCGCGCTTCTTCTTTTTTGGCAAAAATCTTTCTGCTCATTTCCAAAACAAGCGAATCGGTGAGTGGCCGCCCTGCTTCCGAAAGTGATTTTCGCTCAATTTCAATCATCGCAATTTGGCTTTGTAACAATGAATCGCGCCGGAGTTCGGCATCGGGGATGCCGGCAAAATGCCTTGCGCTGGCTTCCTTCACAGCAGCAAGCAACAGTTGGCCGTGCATGGCTTCGCTGAGTTGCCAGGCCTTTTCGAGGGCGGCTTCGTCGTTAGGGTTCGATTTCAAAAAAAGGAATTCCGTGCCGATTGCATGCTCGTAGTATGGCAATGCTTCAAAGAGCAATGTTTTTTCCAAACTTTGGAGCGTTTCATTTTGCATTTGCTGTTCCAAGCCAATCTCGGCTAAACGGAAGGATGTGCGACTTCGTTCGAGAAAACTGTCTTGTCCTGTTTGCAGGTATAAGCGAGTGTAGGTAATTCCAATTTCCGCATTCAACTCAAAAAGCAGTGGGTAATCGGAGCCAAACAACTTCTCCAATATTTTTTGGTTTGCAGCAAAAGATTGCAATGCAAGCTCGTAATGACCGCCCGCCGATTGCGCGCGCCCGATATGGAACGCCAGGTAGCATTGGTCCAAACCCATGCCCATGCTCCCGAGCGTATCTGGGCCTTGGAAAATCGTCCATGCCTTGTTGAACCACTTTATGGCTTCGTCGTAGCGTTGCAGACCGTGATAAGCCAGACCAAAATCCCGGCAGGTATAGGCATAGGCCGGCTCGTTCTTGCTATCGTAGTGCAGAAAGATTTCATCGCTTTTTTGAAAGTATTTCAGTGCTTTGTCAAAATCGCGGTTTTCGAGACAGATTTGCCCTATTTTGGAGTAGGCATAGGGCAGCCGTGGGTTTTTCCCTTGGTCACTTTTCGAGCGTATTTCGATGGCTTTCTCGTAATATTCCATCGCGTGGTCGTATTTTTTTAAGGCTTGATTGCAAGACCCCAAGGCCATATAAGTGCCAGCGATGTCATCATGTGTAGGAGGCAGTTTTCTCTGCTGGATGGCCAATCCCCTTTCCAAGGTTGCGATCGCACGTTCAATTAAACCGCAATAGTTGAGACAGTTTCCGTAATAAATCATCATCTGCGCCATCTCTACGGTTTCCTCCCCGTAGTAAATGTGCGCCCGTTGCAAAGCCTCTTCATAGTAGGGAATGGCTTTGTTGTATTGGCCAGTGCCGTACAATACCCTTCCGACCAATCTCAGCGCACCGAAGTGTTCAAGGGTATTTTCAACCCCTAGCCGTTGCAGCAGACCGAGGGTTTTTTGGCCCTGCTCCATCGCGCTTTCCATGTCTTGCAAACGAATAAATGTGTTGCCCAGCGCGAGTCGAGTTCTCGATTCTTGGGCAGAACCTTCTGGCACCGCTTTCTCCCAAGCCACCAGCGATTCTGTAAAAAAAGAATCCGCGCGTGCGTAGTTTTTTTGAGCATACAATGCCCGGCCAGTCTGGTAAGCAGCTTCAGCCAAATCAGTAGAAGCCATCTTGGGATATTGATGGAAAAAGTTGTAGGTATGCTCGGCGAGTGCTTTGGCTTTGACGAACTGGCCGGAATCATTCAACATAACAGCCTCGGCAAGCAGTTGGCGAGCCGAAGTCGCATCAGCGGGCGCTATTTGTACCGGGTTTTGCGCCGCAGAAAAACTGAAAAAACACACCCAAAGCAGGGCACACAGTAGAATTGGGAAACACGCTTTCATGTTTTAAAAAATATTTGGTTAAGGGTTACAAAATGAAAGTGTGGGGAGATTAATGGTCGAAAGTATAAATCTTTAAACTACTAAACCTTGTTTTTTGATATGAACCAGTTCAAACTCAGTTTTTCAAAAAAATGCCACGTAGTTAGCAGCTATCGGCGACTTGCGGTGTTCCTTACCTTGTTTGCATTATTTTATGCAAACAACGTATGCGGTCAAGGCCAATGCAATGGAATCTCTTTCTCTTTTGAGCACTACGAACCTTGCAAATTCAGGGCGAGATACACCAACACATCAGAGTGCTTTATCGAAATTCGCTACATCCTTGCGACAGGCACTTTTTCCTCCTGGAGTGTTAATGCTGCGGCCGGATTTACCTTAGAGGTGATCAGTCCTTCAGAACTCTGGGTACACCACAATCAGGGCTTTGTCCCTCTGGGCAACCAGGTACCCCTTCTTTTCACACTGCCTCCCGACCTGAACACAACCATGAATATTGCCTACCTCGACAATTGTGCCATGGTGGGCTGTGAGCTTATTGGCGGAATTCCGATTGAATCTTGCCCTGATCCGAAAGATGCCAGCATCATTGGCGTGAAATACCGGGAATGTGGCAGCCTGCCATACTCGAACCAAACCACCATTCCAGGCTGGCCCATTCAATTGCTGAATGCTGACGGTAATTTGATTGAAGAGCAAGTGACCGATGCTGGCGGCAATTATGCTTTTTATGATCGCTCCAAAGGTATATATATCGTCAAAGAAGGTGGAAGGATGGGCTGGACGCCCAATGTCCCTGCGAGTGGCCAATATACCGTGGACTTGGCCCCGTCGCAGCAAGTGGAAAGGAATTTTGGGAATTGCCCGGGGTGTTCGTGTGATTCGATTTATATGGATGTGGTGCAGAAGCCCGACACTTCTTCCAGCTCCTGCGCATATTCCTTTAGTGTGGACAATACGGGGGCTTATTGTTTCACTGGTTTCAATGTCAGTATCGAGTCGGATACTTTTGCCTCGATTATACCCGCGCCGGGCTGGACTGTAGTGGAAATAGACTGCCAGCATTTTACGCTCGATCCTCCGAATAATTATTTA
>JBJXGO010000099.1:0-9995 GCA_046160345.1 Saprospiraceae bacterium | reverse complement strand
CGCCCTTTTCGAGCGTCAAATGCTTTCAAAACAAACGCTCATCCTGCCCGAACATCCCAAAAAAGACCTGCTGCCCGATATTTTTCGGGACAAATACCTGGTCGAGTTTCTTGGATTGAAAGAACATCATTCCGAATTTGAACTGAAAAAAGCCCTCGTCGCTAACATGAAGCAATTCCTCCTCGAACTGGGGCGCGATTTCATGTTCCTCGAAGAAGAGATGCACCTCATGGTCGGCTTGAACGACTACTTCGTTGACCTCGTGTTCTTCCACCGCGAGCTGCAATGCCTTGTGGCGTTCGACCTGAAAATCGAGGATTTCAAGCCCGAACACCTCGGAAAGATGAATTTTTACCTCGAACTGCTCGACCGCGATGTGCGAAAACCCCACGAAAACCCTTCTATCGGTGTCTTATTCTGCAAGTCGAAAAACGATGAAGTTGTGGAAATCGCCATGAGCAGACAACTTTCGCCTACACTCGTCACCGCCTACGAAACCAAATTTTTGGATAAAAAACTGCTCCAACGCCTACTCCACGACTGGTCGGAGGACTGGGCACAACAGCACAACCAGGATTTGTAAAACCAAGGCTCCACCATGCACAAACCACTCCTTTTCACACTCTTGTTTTTACTCGCCTCGGCGGCAGAGCTCCGCGCCCAAGCTTGCAACTTCGACAATCTCATGCGCGAAGGCAAGGCATTTTTGGATAAAAAAAAGCCCGAATACCGGCGCGCGCTCTACAAGTTCAACGCCGCCCGCACCTGCGACCCCAACCAATCCGCAGTAGTGGATAAAGAGGTGGACAGGCTCTTTGGCATGATTGAGGGCGAGCGCGACAAGGTGATAGTTGCCCTTGCAGAAACCGAGCGCGCCCGCCTCCGCGCCGACACCGCGCTTTTACTCGCCGAAACCGAAAAGAAAAATGCTTTTGCTGCGAAAGAAACCGCTTTAGCCGCCGAAAAAAAAGTCACGGACGTGCTGGATAAAATCTATTTTTATGATGGCCGGTTTGGGTTGGCTTTTGATAAAGGCAGTTATAGGTATGGCTTTATTGATAAAAGCCTGACGACCAAAATTGTGTTTAAATATGGGGAAGCTCAGCCTTTTGATTGGACAGGTTTTGCAAAAGTCAAAAAAGATGCCGACTATTTTTTTATTGATACCTTGGGGAATGAATACCACTTAGCGACCGAGCTCAATCAACTTTCATCTAAAATCACTGCGCTTGATTTGAGGCGAAAAAAACTTGCAGAAATACCTGATACGGTGTTGAAGTCCACTCCCTTAAAGATTTTGTTGCTTTCTGGGAATCAACTCCAAACCCTACCCGCGCAAATCGGCGAACTGAAAAGCCTGCATTCGCTCAACCTTTCTGGGAATCTACTCCAAAGCCTACCCGCGCAAATCGGCGAACTGAAAAGCCTGCAATCTCTTGACCTTTATGAGAATCTACTCCAAAGCCTACCCGCGCAAATCGGCGAACTGAAAAGCCTGCATTCGCTTGGTCTTTCTTGGAATCAACTCCAAACCTTGCCCGCGCAAATCGTAGAACTGAAAAGCCTGCAATCGCTTGACCTTCGAAACAATCAACTGCAAGCCCTTCCTGTGCAAATCGGGGAACTGAAAAGCCTGCAATGGCTTGAGCTTTCTGGGAATCAATTCCAAACCCTACCTCTGGAAGATTTTGGGAAATTGCCAAATCTAAAAAAAATAGTTCTGGCAAACGAATTTGGCATCAATCCAATTTCTGAAACTATCGTCTTAGCCCTGCGCGCTGTCATGCCCTGGTGCGAGATTGAATTTAACCCAAAAGCGCTTTTTGAAAAAAACGAGGCAGCCCGAAAGCAAAGCGAAGCGGATGTCATCGAAGGCGAGGCACGGCTAAAAAGCAAGCCATCGGATAACACCTTACGAAAGGAATTGGCCGATAGATACAACTCGCTCGGCTACGAGCAACTTTTGACAAGGCAATTTTTGGAGGCCGAAGCTTCAATAAACAGGGGCTTTTCATTAGATTCCACCAATATCTTATTACCAACTAACCTCGCACCCGCACTACTTTTTCAGGGCAAAACAGCCGCTGCATTCCGGGAATATGAAAAATGGAAAGATCTGCCATTCGGGGAGCAGGGGCTGTCGTTTTATCGGGACGCCTTTTTGACCGACCTCGAGGCGTTTGAAAAAGTCGGCGTCATCCCCGATGCCCGAAAAGCGGATGTGGAGGCGGTGCGGAAGCTGCTGGGGGAGAAGGAGTAGATTAATGTAAGTTGGCTTCTTGACAAGCCCCGGATCAACGTGAGTTGTCTTCCTGAACAATTAAGCAACCAGGAGATTTCACCTCACCCTTACCAGCATCTCCGCCACCTGCCAATTGGTTCCCTGCAAACTAACCCTATAATTCCCCGCAGGCAGCTTCGACCCTTGCGCATCTTGTCCGTCCCACACCCATTCGTTTTGGCCCGAAACGGCATTTATCTTTTTTGAAAAAACGATCCTGCCCTGCAATTCCACGACCTGGATCAAAACGGATCCCGTTTCTGCTTGCTCCCAAACTACCACCACCGAATCCGATGAAGGGTTGGGTTGCAGCGCCAATGTCCTGCTTTCCGGATCACTGGAATGCGGCTGACCAACACCCACCATAGCCTGGCCTTCCACCAAAGTCAGGCAATGATTCGCCGCCAGATTGCCAAACAACTGCTCCAAACCCGAGGGCCATTCCACTGCCATGGTCAGCGAATCTGCATCAGCAAGACCGAAATGGGCGCTGAGTTGGTTTTGGCCGCAATAACCGGATTGGGCGCTGATCTCGCGAACTTGGGTCACCGATTGGCCATTGATGATAGCCGTTACCCGCACTTTTGCACCAATGGCGGAGCGGTTGCTGGTGGTCCCTACAAGTTTGATTTCCAGCCAGTTATTGCCATTTTCCGCGCTGTGGTTTTCGTACAGATAATCGGTTTGGTTGGCATCCAGACAATTGGCCACGGCAAGATCCAGATCGCCGTCACAATCCCAGTCGCCAAAGGCATTGCCGTAAGACCAGCCTTCCTCAATAGTCGGGATCTCAGTCAGGTTTTTGGTGAATGTGCCGTCCCCGTTATTGAGAAAGAGAAAATTTTTCCATGGCCCGCCAAAAAAGGCGTTGGTCACGAACAGATCCAGGTCAGCATCATTGTCCACATCAGCCCATTGGCTGCCAAAGGAATTGCCCCCACTGGTAACCACAGGGCCTGTAGTTATTTTTACAAAGGTTTCATTCCCGTCATAGCGGAAAAGGCCATCGTTGCCCGGGGCATTGGCCAAAAAAACATCCTGGTCGCCATCATTATCGTAATCGCCCCAGCTGCTGCTCATGGTACTCCCACCCGCAACCACGAGCGACCCGCTGGTAAGTTTTGTAAAGCTGCCATCGCCATTGTTGCGGTACAAATTTTCATGTTGGCCATTCTCGTTGCTGACAAACAAATCGAGTTTGCCGTCGCCATTATAGTCTGTCCAATTCACCGAACGGGATGCAAAGGCGTCCGTGACAGGGGCGCCCGAACCCACTTTTTGGAACGTTCCATCGTGCAAGTTTCGGTAGAGGAAATTCTTAAAGGTGCCATCGCTATTGCTCACATAAAGATCAAGCCAGCCATCATTGTCGTAATCGCCCCAGGAAGCGGTTTCGGAAAAGCCTCCGTCGTTTACAATATTGCCCGTGGTAATCTGTTCAAAAGTTCCGTCGCCCTTGTTTTTATAGCACAAGTTGTTGACTCCGTACCAGTTAACCACAAAACAATCGGCATCGCCATCGTTGTCAAAATCGCCCCAGCTTGCTCCATCTGATGGCGTTCCGTCTTGTACAATGGGATCGTTTGTGACCGGAGTGAAGCCGCCGGTGCCGTTGTTTTTGTAGAGAAAATTGTGCTCGCCAGCCTGTGGGCCATTGCTGATGAACAGGTCGAGGTCATGGTCATTGTCGATATCGATCCAGTTCACCGAACGGGAGTCGCCGGGAGTACTGACCACGGGAGAGTTGAGCACTTTGGAAAAGATATTGGCCTCGAGAAAGGATCTCGGGCAGGCAGGGTTCGCGCTTTTCGTTCCACCGTAAGCTCCCAGATCGCAGCGTAGTTTTCCGCGTGCAGGAAATGCCGCTGCACGACCGTTTTTGGAAAAGTCATCAAAGGCCTCGCCCGGGTTTCCTTTGTCTATGGCAGGCGAACCAGCCTCCAGAACAAAACTCAGGGTGTCCCGAAACATCGGATTGCTTGAAATGGTACCTGTGCCGCCGAAACCTGTTTCCACACAATTGTATTGCATTTGCAGGCTGGCTCCAGCACTGCCAATTGGCTTTCCGGCAGCCTGTGTATTGCCCCAAATGATGTTGTTTTGAACTTTCAGGGTAATTTCAAATACCCATACTCCACCTGCCTGGCCACCAAATGTAGTGGCAGGGCCAGGAGACTGGTTGTATGCAATTGTGTTGTTTATCAAGGTGTTGACTGTACCAGAAAGTCCCGTAGCCCAAAAACCTCCACCTGAATAATCCTTCCCGCCGATGTTGAAAGCAATGACATTGTGGGCTACCACAGCACCAGGGCAATAGTTCAGCACAATACCGCCGCCATATCCGTCGGCCCGGTTGTGGAGGATCTGATTGCCTTCAATACGCGGGGATCCGTCGCCGCATCGGATACCGCCGCCGCCATGGCTGATAAGCGCGGCTCCTTCTTTTGGCACCGTGTTGTCGCGAATAATGTTGTGTTGGATGAGGGGGGAGGAGAATTCTGTAAGAATGCCCCCGCCTTCCCGAAAGTAGCCTGGCACATAATGGTCGAACCAGCGGGTGCCTTTGCCACCCTTAAGCGTAAAACCCTGAATCACAGTAGCTTGTGTTTCGCCTTTCCAGATCAGGATACAACTGGCGGTATCTGGATGCGCAGGTTGACTACCATCAATGATCGTTTCGCGGATAGTTTTGGCAGGGTCAGCGCTTAAAAAATAACGGCTGCTCAATACGATGTCCCGGCCGCGCAATTGGAGATTTTCATAATACACGCCAGGACTGACGAGTACGGTATCGCCGGTTTGGGCGGCGTCAATGGCTGACTGGATCTTTGGGAAATCGGCCGGAACATGGAAGGTGCTCTGGGCGGAGCCAAAGCGGGCATTCAGGTTTAAAAGGAGGAAGCATGTTGAGATGGACAGGTAGTGTTTTGTGTTCATAGCTTAATTACTTAGTTGTATTGTAATCCTTAAGTGGGTTGAAGCGCTGCGAAAATCCTTGTAATCCGATGTGCTTTCACCCTAAAATCAACCAACAACCTATTCCTCCCCATAGAATGCATCGATCGTTGCTTTTTTTACCTGAACTTTGCGGCATGAAACGCCGATGGCTACTGCACCTCGCTTTTTGGCTGGCATTTTGGTTTATCTATGCCTATACCTACAGCCGTTATGATGGCAATTTGGGCAAATACCTGCTCACTGAGGGCCTTCAAATGCCTGCACGCATCCTGGCAACCTACCTTTCATTTTGGTTTTTTGAACGATTCTCAGGGATCGGAGAAAGCAAAACTTGGCTTGCCTTTGGAGGGGCTGCAGCCGCCAATGTTATTGGAGGGCTTTTGAACAGGGCTTTAAAGCTGTTCTATTTGGTGCCGGTTCATTTCCAGGATTCTACGATTGATTTTTGGAGTTACCGGATGGTGTACGACCTGTTCGACTGTGTGTTGGCGAGTTGTACAGCACTTTCGGCCCGTATGTATTTTCGGCATCAGGCAATGCAACGACGTGAAGTTCAATTGCGTGCAGAAAAATCTGAGGCTGAATTACTGGCATTGAAGGCTCAGATACAACCTCATTTTTTGTTCAATACCATCAATAATCTTTATGCCTTGGCGCGGGTTAAGTCCGACAAAACGGCGCCAGTTGCACTCAAACTCGCACAACTCCTGCGTTATGTGCTATACGAATCTCAAAAGCCAAAGGTGTCGATCGAACAGGAGATCCAGCTGCTGCACGACTATGTAGCGCTTGAAAAACTTCGTTTTGATGCAGAGCGACTTACGGTAAAAATGGAAGTAGAACTTGATCGCCCAAAGACAGAAATTGCGCCCTTACTTTTGTTGCCCTTGGTAGAAAATGCTTTCAAGCACGGTGCAAGCGAACAGCGCGACGAGGCACAAATTTCTATTGTTATTTTATTGAAGGACAATGTTTTAGAAGCGAAAATAGAAAACACTAAACCCCTGGAAAAAACGGAGACTGCGTCCGGCATCGGCTTGCAAAACCTGCGGCGACAGTTGGAATTGCTCTACCCTGAAAAGCATGAATTGGTGGTAGAGGACGGAGCAGATTTTTTTTCCGTCCACCTTGTGCTTGCATGTTAGTTTTAGCAGGAGTTTTGGCACTGTCTGAAGAAACAGGTTAGATGCGATCGAATAGCGGCGGCATTTGAGTGGCATCCAGGGCGAGTAAAAAACATACTGCTGGGTATTTTTCACGCAGTTTTTTCGCGCAGATGTTACGCGGATTTTCGCGCAGATGTTACGCAGATAAATCGCACAGATGTTACGCAGATTGAAGAGCAAACTAAAACCAGGATCAAAACTATTTGTCTCTTCAAGTAATTTTAGGACCAAACATTATCTACTCAGATTTTTTAAACACTTTTCAGGACGAGACAGATATCTGTGTAACATCTGCGTTTAAAATCCGCGTAACATCTGCGCGAAAATCCGCGTAACATCTGCGCGAAAATCCGCGTAACATCTGCGCGAAAATCCGCGTAACATCTGCGCGAAAAACCTACGTAACATCTGCGCAAAAAACATCCATCGTAATAAAAAAGACCGTTAGGACGAAACGACCAATGACACATTCACTTTCCTGCCTCATTGTCGAAGACGAACCCCTTGCAGCGGGTATTTTAGAAGATTATATTCATCAAGTGTCCTGGCTGCGTTATGTGGGTCGTTGCCCTGATGCAATGGCGGCAGCGGAGGCCTTGCGGGAGCAACCCGTTGAGGTGCTTTTTCTGGACATCAATTTGCCCGGAATGAAAGGGCTGGATTTTTTGCGCACATTGTCTAATCCACCACAGGTCATTCTAACTACGGCCTACCACGAATATGCGCTCGAAAGCTATGAATATGGTGTAGTGGATTATCTGCTTAAACCCATTGATTTTGAACGGTTTTTGAAATCTGTACAAAAACTTAAAACCTCCCCTGCTTTACCCGCCGAAGCGCGAAGCGCGAAGGAGGGCAACCGCCCGTTCCGTTTTTTCAATGTGAACAAAAAAATGGTGCGCGTATGGATCGATGAGATCCAATACGCCGAAAGCCTCAAAGAATATGTTCGACTTTGTCTTACAAACGGGAAATCCATTGTCACCAAAATCCCCTTGGGCGACTTGGAAAATTCGCTTGCAGGGATGGGATTTTTGCGGGTACATCGCTCGTTTTTGGTTGCCTTGCACCATATCGAAGCATTTACGGCAACGGATATAACCGTTGGAGGAAAAGAAATTCCAATCGGGAGGTTGTACCGCGAATCAGTACAAGCCATGCTCCCCTCCTAAATTATGCAGCAATGGGCTGAAAATCCGAGCTAAAGAAGCATCTTTGCAGCATTGCGTTTCATTGTCCTAGTTTAAACTAAATTTTACATGAAAAAACAGTCATTGTTTTCTGTTATTGGCCTGCTTACGGCAGGTGCTGCACTCTCTCTGCTCGCATTCGCGTTTTCTCCTCGCCCTGATAAAACCACGTCTGCGATACCCATGTGTCACAGTGTGGACGAATTTGCGGCATTTGCCAACGACGAAGATTTCATTGCGGCGCACCCGGCGCCCTTGCCGCTCGAAATTGACCATCAGGGGAGAATGATCGAATTCCCGGTTGAAGGAGGAGCGGTAGGACGTGGATTTTTGATGACCTCCCATGGCCAAACCAACAAATACCTGCTCCTTTTTCATGAATGGTGGGGCTTGAACGACTATGTAAAAAGAGAAACATCCATGTGGTGTCATGAATTAGGTATCAATGTTTTAGCCATAGATCTATACGATGGAAAATTGGCCACCACCCCTGAAGAAGCCGGTAATTTTATGAAAGCAAATGACCCTGCCCGGTCCGCAGCCATCATTCAGGGCGCTGCAAAATATCTGGGCGACAAGGCGGATTTCCGCACCCTGGGCTGGTGTTTTGGTGGCGGCTGGTCGCTTCAGGCCGCCTTGTTGTTGAAAGACAAAACCAAAGCCTGTGTCATGTATTATGGGATGCCCGAAAAAGACGTTGCAAAATTGAAGGGACTTGCTTCCGACGCTCTTTTTATACACGCCAAACAGGATCAGTGGATCACCGATCAGGTAGTGGCTGATTTTGAAGCGAATATGAAATCTGCCGGGAAAACCGTCACGGTAAACCGCTACGATGCAAACCACGCCTTTGCCAATCCAAGCAGCCCGCGCTATAACGAAGCCTCTGCCAGGGAATCTCGTGCTGTGGTGAAGGCATATCTTTCTGGGAAATAAAGGAGTGTTCAGATAGGAGTGGCACACTTAAACCCGAATATTGAAAATCAAGGTGTGCCACACTTTTCAGCACACTCCCGGAAATAAGATAAATGGGGTCAATGAACCTGGCCCTACATTCGTCAAATTGACACATTTGCCACACTGACCACATTTACTCATGTCCACCCATCAAGCAGACGGCGCATACTCCCCCCCCGAAGAGGGCGGTGGCGGACTTGGCAAGCAACTCCTTTTGATTGCCCTCCTCACGATAGCCGCTATCGTAGGGTATAAAGCCTTTTTTAGTGGTGGAGGAGGATTGTCCAACCTTTTTCAAGAACCGAAAGAGGTAAAAATGAACTATGTACCCTCCGATTTCAACCCGAATCTGGACGAGGAAAAAACCCTGCGCATTCTCTCCCAACCAGAGGAATATCGGCAGGAGTTTGACAGGTTGGTGTATGATTTCAACCTGGCATTGCTCTATCATGTGGCCAATCGAATGGCATTGCCCGACAGCCTGAAACGTCGCCTGGAACCAGAATACAAACGGCATCACGAATACCTTCGGACCTTGTATTTCAATGACTTCGTGACCTTGAAAGACACTACCGCCAACCTTTATGAAACCTGGTACAGTGACAATTCAAACCAGGCTGTCCAGCTTTTCAATGAGGTGGCAGGCAAATACACCTGCTTTTTTGTGACCCAGGTGATGAGCACGCTCCTGCGGGTGAGCGGTGGCAAATTTTATGCAAAAGGCAAAAACGTGGCCACTCCCTGCGATATCGCTATCCATGAAGGCTTGCACCCCATGGCGGAGCGTTTGAAGAAAAAAGCCGAGATCATGGATTTCAGTGCTTCACGCGGGTTACTCAAAGACAAGGTGCGAAAAGGTATTGCCGAACTTGCCACTTATGAACTACGCAGCCGAATGGGCATTGACAAAACCTTGCAATACAAGATCTTTGGATTCTCCGTGTCTGAAACAGACATACGCGTGGAGGCGATCAGCGTTATCAAAACCGGCTTCAAACTCGATCAGTATTTTGATGTGACCTTAAGCCCAAAACGCGGCACGCTCAATATAAAATTGCCGGAACCGACTATCCTCTCGCACGAAGTTTATCCTCGGGTGGATAAACTGGATGTGGGTTTTTTGGCAGGCATCAACGAACAGGATATGAACGAGCGCTTCAATGAACTGCGGCGGCAATTCCGGCAGGACGCGCTTGAAAATGAGCACGTGCTGGACAAGGCCAAATCCCGCGCCGACTCTGTAATGCAACTGATGTTTGGCCCTATTGCCAGATCTATCAACCGCAACTACAAGGTGCAGGTGGTGTTCCAAAACGTGCAGACGGAAATGTCCGAGGACGAATTGCGCCGCAGAGGGGAGGACGGGAAAACTCCGCCAAAAGTAGGGTCGCCGCAGCCCGTGGATGCGCCGAAAAGAGGGAAGGAGAAGGTGCTGGCGAATTA
>JBJXGO010000098.1:0-3898 GCA_046160345.1 Saprospiraceae bacterium | reverse complement strand
GTGGAGGTGGTGATGCGGAAGAAGGGAGCGTTGGATGGCATGGGTGAATTGGAAGGCGAAGGTAGTTTTGGAAAGCCATTTCTCGAAGGCGAATTAAAAAACCCCGACTGTAATCTACAGGTCGGGGGAACTAAACTATATTCCATAATTCGTAGTCGTCATTCTTTTACCTTCTTTCCTGACCACGGCACCTTGCCCCCATCACCCCCGACCGTTCGTGGCAGTCGGGGCTGAGGCTTGAGGCCATCTAATCCATCACATTTTCGATTACTTGGCTTGCAAGCTGACTTCTTTGAAAACCTGTCCAAAAGTCACCCCCTTCTTTCCAGCAAAAAAATGCCATCCGACCATCGGGCGGCTAAAGAGAACCAACGGGAACATTACAGAACAAACGGAAATCAGACGCGAGTATCTAAAACTTCCTATGCAGTTACGCTATACTTTTTTCGGTAGGCGGATACTTGTATATTCAATTGCTAACTTTGCAAGATGCAATTTGACAGCATCGAAAATCTATTGGAATTCTTGGAAGGCTATCAGGGTAACGACTTGTATTATTTTGATTTAGGAGCCCTAACCGAATTTCTGGCCGAGGAAATTTACCACTTATCGGGAATTGAAGCGTCGGGGTATTACCATATTGTGGACTCGTACTCCATCCGACATATCTGGAGTAGGCACAGTAATCCTGAAATCGAATTATCCAGAGGCCAATTAGTTATCGAGAAAAGCGACATTGGACTGATACCGATGATTGTGAAGGACTATGACCAATTGATCTATGAGTTTTCGCGTCAAAAACACACGATGATTTTTCAAAAGGAGTTGCCAAAAGGCAGGTACGTCTATTCGGCTGAAATTCGAGTGGGCAAACATCGGCGGATTTGTTGCCAGTCTCTACGTATTTTGAACATAAAAAAAGCCGACTGACCGCGAACGGCCAGCCGACTTGATTTTTGTATTCAACAGCGTCCGAATGGTTTGTACCCCTCAACGCCACGTCCGAAAACGTCTCTGTCGAACTACGCTGCAAAGTTAACCCTTCTTGGGCTTAAAAGCAAAATTTAAGTTTATATTTCCACAGCACCCCATGCACTCGCGCTCCTTGCACGAAATCCAAACGGAAAATCAAACCCGGGTAAGCTGGTCTAGAAACTCTTGCTTTTTGCGCTTCGACACCGGCACATGCGAGCCGTCCACCATGGTCACGGTGCTTTCGCGGTCGAACTTGCGGATGTGCAGGTTTAAAGAGCAGGAATTTTTTTCATCAACGCTGAAACCCGCCGCGCTGTTCGAGGGCGGCAGGTTCCAATCGGTGATGTCGAGAAATTGGTTTTTTGGAAAAGTCCTCTGCAGGCACGATTCCCTCGGATTCATTCACGTTTTTCAGCCACCAAGGCTTCCAGTTTTGCCATGCGTATTTCCAGCGCATTGATCTGGTGGTCTTTTTCGGCGAGACGACTCTCCAACTCGGTGATTTTCAGATCTTTATCAGATTTCTGTTCCTTCACGGATTCTGTCAGCATAGGGATGAACATGCCGTAATTGACGGCGAGCTTGCCTGCAGCATCTTTATTGCGGTGGTAAACGGGAGGATTATAGGCTCCTTTACCTATGATAGCAGGGTTATGGTTTAGAGCCGGGGCCTTTATTGATTGTGCCGCCGCATGTTGCGGCATCGCAAAAAGTGCAATGGCGAGAGTGATGAAATTGAAAAAAAGACCTTTCATGTCTGAAAAAATTAAAAGGTGACAAACACCCGGACTACAAACGCAGGCCGGGGAAATTGCAAATCGTCATTCCTTCACCAACTTCCCCGACCACAGGACTTTGCCACCATCCAGCACACGCACAATGTAGATTCCCGAGGGCGCATTGCCCAGCGAAATACGGTGCTGGCTGCTGCCCGCGTCGAACGTTTCCTGACTGATGGTGCGCCCCATTAGGTCGCTGACTAAGATGCTGCCGGAAATGGGGGTGGCTTGGTCAAATTCGAGGGTTGCTTCGCCAGTCGTCGGGTTGGGAAAGAGCCTGAAGGTTGCATTTTCAACACCTACGGCAGCTTGCAGTGCGATGTCGTCGCGTATTCCGGCCTGCGGGCGCAGGGGGGCGCCTGGCGCACAGCCATTGAATGCTTGGGCTATGAACACCACGTTTAGGGAAGCGTTGGCCTCGAAGCCGGTGTTGAGTTCGACGTAGCCAGCCACAGGGTCAGCATCGAGTTTCACCGTGAAGCCTGCTGCGATGGAGCAAGCCCCAAAGGTCTTTATCCAAGTTTGCGATTCGGTGAGAGGAACTGAGTATACTCCTGTAATGGTGACATTTGGTGGGCAACAGGCAAATACGGTCGAGTAGTTCTCATAGTCCAACTGCTTGGGCAGGGAGTAATAGTAATTGAGTGGAGTGAATGAGCCGCCGAAATAATTGCTTTGAACTGCCCCTGGAATTGTGGTGGTGCCGGAGGGGCCTATGCCCAACAAACCGCCAGCGGAAGCAGCGTAGATATTTCCGTCAAGCGCCTTCTCCAGCTGGCTTTCTGCATAAGCCGCGTTTGCTACAACTTGGCTCGCGGAATTGATAAAGTCGTATTTGAATATCCCACTACTAGGCCCAATACCGCTGGTTTTGGTCGCCGATACTAAAACACTTGCGTTGTCCATAAATTCCAATCCATAAGCCTGATACTGACTCGCAAAAACGAGCGGACTGCTGCTCAGTGCCCAAGTGTTGGGGTCCATCCAGCGAAGCTCGTGGAAATTATTGCTCGCCTCCGTCCACATAAGCCTGTCGCCAGTAGGCGAGATCTCTGCATCAGTAGGTTGTGCAATGTAGCCTAATGGAACGTTGCCGATGAGGTTGATGCCACCGCTGGTGATCTTGAACTTTGTCACAAAGCCACTTGTCACCACGTACCAAAAGCGATCTCCGTTACTTTCAGGCTGACTGAGTACCATGCTCATGAAATAATTGTCGTTGCCGCCGATGGGATATGAGAATATATTGGGCTGCACGACCCCGGTCTTGCTGACGCGGGTAGCATCCAAAAACCATTTGTAATAGCTGCTGCCGCCTTGAGGAGTGATGATATCTGCATAAGCCGAAAGCACGAGGCGGGAATTGCAGTCATTTGGGTCTGGCACAATGAGTATGTCTTTGCCGTTGGAATCCCAAAAAAGCCCCGCAGTGCTACCTATGAAGTTGCCGGTGTTGTCGTAGATTTTCTCATTGACCACATAAAACATCAGGTTGCCGTATTCATCCTGAGCACAATTGGACGCAAAATATGGGGTAGTGTAAGTCCCTGGCATGGTCGAGGATGAGGGGGGAACCCCCAATGTAGTGAAGTGCTGCAGGGTTGGTACGATGGGCCAGTCGGGGTTTTGGGCAATCAATTGCCCATTCCCGCAGCCCCAGGCCGCTAAAAGCAGCAGTATGTTTTTCAAAAAATACTGATTCATAGTAATTGGTTTTTAGTGTTTGACAGTAGTGGCTGGCTGTTGCTTGAGTGCCGCATTTTCGGCTTCAAGTTTTTCCACCCGTTTGTTGAGTTCGATGGTGTGCAGCATGAGCTCTTCGATTTTTTCCATCTGGCGGGCGAGCATATCCGCCACATCCAAGCCATCCTTTTCGATATCTTGCGCAGAAGGCACGTTGGGCAGGTGCTTGTTGGCCTTTACAAACGCTTCCACCTCGGAGAGCGGCTTGAGTTTGTAGTCTGGCGCGAACACATAGTCGGCCCATTGGGAAGAGCAGTAGTTCGCTATTTTTATTTTCTCGGTCAAGATGCCGTCTTTCACATAAAGGCGGTAGCCTGATGGGAAAGGACCGTTGGGAGCACTAGTACAGAGGGCTGGGTTAGGGTCAGGGTCAACCCCCATGCCAATCCTGCCGTCGTCTT
>JBJXGO010000097.1:0-43381 GCA_046160345.1 Saprospiraceae bacterium | reverse complement strand
CCATTGCTGCCACCAAAACAAGCAACGGTATTGACCGTGTGGGTTTGTGCAAGTACAGGAGGTTGAGTGACGGTAGTGGAAGCCGTACTGACCACCACTGTGTTGCCGCCGGGATAGGTAACGGTTACAGTATAAACACCTGCCACGAGTCCCGTAATATTTTGGGCCATGGAAGTGAAACCATTGGGGCCAGCCCAGGAATAGCCGGTAGGGGTGGAGCCCGCGCCGTTATTTAGTGAGATCGCACCCGTACTGCCACCGTTGCAATTAACATTGGTAACCGTTGGAGTTGGGCCGACTGTCAAGGACTTTATCCAGCCGTTATTTCTTGCCATCGAAACACCACCGGTGCTCTTGGCAGTGCCGATACCAGTCACACTAGGACATGGCGTGGTGGTTAGATTGATATTAGAGGTTGTTCCGGAAGGTGCCACTACTGTAAAACAGGCTGAAAACAGGGCAGCATCATTGGCTACGCTAGCGCCGTTTGCATTTGCCCAAAGGAATTTGACGTAGTTAAGTGGCGGAAGTGGATTCGGAGGCACTGGAAGTGCCGGAACCGAAATATTAGAAGCTTGCAAGTTGAGCGGATTAGTGCCAAACTGCGTTGAGACATAGGTCAGTTTGGAAGGATCGTAAGACAAGGCAAATTCCGAACTGGTAATGTTAGAGAAATTTTTGACTTTCACCGCCACACATCCTAGCATATTAGGCGCGACCGAGATCGTATCCACCGTATAAGCGACATCCGTGGGCGGGGGTGTCGTTACGATGATGTTGATCGGAGCGCTTATTCCTGATGCTCCGTTGGGGTGGTTCGCTTGCGTCCACACATTTATGCTGGAGGCATTATAGGCTTCTGCACTACCATTGCCGGGGGGGAAGCCTACCCCATCAATAGTTAAGGAAGTGTTTGCGCCAGGGGCGCCAATAGCTTTAAAACACACATCCACAATGCGTACGCCGTCGGCACGGGTAACACCTAATCCTGCAGGATCAGCCCAGCCGGCCAACAAGGTGCCTGCTGAATAAACAGAGTTGAAATCAGCGGTGGACCATCCAGAAAGGTTGAAACTGCGTGTGCAATCAAAATTCAACACGGAGTTATTCCAGTGCATCGCCCATTGCATGGATACGATATTGTCAAAGTCGTTAACCGTCACGGGCATACAACCTCGCTCGCCTTGCGGGATATAGATGGTGTTGCCAATAATCTTAAAACCGACCAAGGGCGGAGGGGGAGGCGGAACGCCTACTGTGATAACGGGTGTGCCACCGCTTGAATAATCAAGTTGGTTGGGAGGTAGCGGACCTGAGCCTTGGCGGGCTATTTCCACAGGAATAGGTGGCGCTGAGCCCGGTGCTCCGGATATGTTGACGCTAAAGGTGCCATTGCCGATTCCTGTAAAATGCAATTTAAAAATTGCCGTGTTGTTGGCCAAAGTCACGCCAGAAGGTTCGGCGCCGAGATCGGCCTGCCAGGAAACGCCAATTCTACCCTGTGTTGGGTACGAACTGTAGTTGGCCACCGTCCAGTTGGCAAATACCGGATTGGTGAGCGAGTCAAAGCGAATGGCGTCCTTATTGAACGTGATGGGGAATTGCATGGACTCAATGCTGGTGAAATTCGTAACTCTAAGTTCGATCACGAATTTAGTACCAATCGGGTAGGGTGAAGGAGTGACGGGAGCCGTGACCAAGAAATTGGTGGAAAGTACCTGACCGGAGGCCTGGGAAGCAAGCAAAAGCAATAAACCTGCAAAAAGTTGTGTAAGAATCGGTTTCATATTCTTTAACAGCGGTGTGTGGGTGAGAGAAATTGGATGATGAAAAAATATTAGATGTCTATAAACTCAGAAAAGAACGAAGCTACGGGTGGTGGTCTTCCGACCAGCTTGCAGTCTAAGGGAATAGAGCCCCGAAACAGCAAGCATACTATTTTCAATTACCATGCCATGTTGGCCTGGTGGAAGCTTGAAAAATCGTTTTTCAAATACCATACGACCCAGCGCATCAGTGATAAACACTTGAACGTCAGCCGTTTGATCTAATTCAAATTGCAATTGGGAAGATACCGAAAATGGGTTAGGCGATAGCGAAAGCGGCACTTCGTTGGCAGCGGGCTCGTTGGCCGCTACAGTAAATCCGACGGCCACAAATCCGTTGGTCCGGGGGCATTCCATCAAGGTATAGTCCTCATTGGATGTGTCGGGCCGTACCTTAACTATTTCAAAATAGGTGGGCGGGAACTCCAACAACTCTGTAATCTTGACTGGTGTACTGCTCGTGTCAGGGCCAATCACATTGAAGCGCATGCGAAAAATAGTGCTGCTATCGGGCGCCGAAACACCTGGGGGAACACTGCTGCCTTCCCATTGAAGGCGAACATAACCGCTGTCGATGGCGCGGGATACGTTGAAATCACCAAGATTGAGGTCGGAAAAATTGAAATTATCAATGTTGATATATTTCAACACGGCAGGATCCCAGCGGATCACCAATTGCATGGCTACCACGCTGTCAAGGTTAACAACCTTGAGCGGTAGCAGTTTGATGCTGCCCGGCGCGGCATTGTTTATAAAAGGAAAGTAAAAACTTGCTCCTTGCGCCGAAAGCGAAACCGCTCCAATTAAAAGCCAAAGGCTTACAAATGTATTGCGTAGGCAAACATTCATGTGTAAATAACAATTGGTGATGTCAGAAAAATGAGCCCTGGATTAATGGCTCTTTACCGGGAAATCCGTTCTTGCAACGGAAGGATTAAAACAACACTGAAGCCGTTGCAAAAAGCAGGCCAAAAACGCGAACACATCTATTTTCCAAAAGAAAAATTAGGCAGCCGAAGGTCTTTTTGGATTATTGCCCCCAAATTTTTGGATAAGGAGCGCAAAAGTATAAAAAATGTCCAATGTCCAACAGGGAATGTCCAATGTTCAATATGGAATATTCAATGTCCGATGTCCAATAGGGAATGTCCGATGTCCAATAGGGAATGTCCAATGTCTGATTTGGAATATTCAAGAAAAGACAATATATTTACTATAAATTTATTCCAATATGAATCCAATGAAAACAATAAAGTATGACCTGGAAGACAGGCTAATTGAATTTGGCTCACGGGTCAATGACATGGTGGAGTCACTACCAAATACTACTGCGGGAAAGCATCTCCACAGCACAAGAAAAACTCCCCAAAGGCAACAAGTAACGCCAAGCTATTTTTATTTGGACATTGGACATTCCTTATTGGACATTTTATTCCCGACCTTTGACCCCATGGCGCTTTTACCCTTCCATCAAGCCGAACTTCTGGAAGCGGGCTGCGACGAAGCCGGTCGGGGCTGTCTGGCAGGCCCGGTGTTTGCAGCGGCAGTCATTTTGCCCCAAGGGTTTCAACATGCCTTGCTGAATGACTCCAAGCAACTTTCCGAAAGTCAGCGTGATAAGCTGCGCGAAGTAATTGAAAAAGAAAGCATAGCCTGGGCCGTCGCCGAGGTGAGTGCTGAAGAAATAGACCGTATCAATATCCTGAAATCTTCCTTGCTCGCCATGCACCGCGCCCTTGATGCACTGAATACGCGTCCACAATTCATTCTTGTTGACGGCAATAAATTCCATCCTTATCCTGCAACCCCGCATCTTTGCGTCGTGAAAGGCGACAGCAAATACAACACAATTGCAGCGGCATCCATACTCGCCAAAACTCATCGAGACGAGGCCATGCTTCGACTTCATGAGGAATATCCTCAATATCAATGGAAACAGAACAAAGGCTACCCCACTATGCAACACCGTAATGCCATACGACAACACGGCATTTCACCCTGGCATCGTCGTACGTTCAGGTTGCTGCCGCTTGGAGAACAAATGAGCTTGTTTTGACACATCTGCCATACAGGTCAAAAAGACCCGCTAATAAATAGGAAAAAGCCAACTCAGCCGAGGCGGTGACTTAGAATCCCGCCTCCTTTCACCTCAACAACAATTCTACTATCGCATATATTATGAAAGCATTGAAATACCTCCTTTTTACTATACTCGGACTCGCTGCCTTGTTCCTGATAATGGCACTTTTTGCCCGCCATGATTATCATATTGAGCGCAGCATAGAAATTGAAGCACGCCGCGATATAGTTTATGACCAGGTTCGATTTTTCAAAAATGCACCCAACTGGTCCCCCTGGCTCTATCTTGATCCTAACGCACAAATCAGCATTGAAGGCACTGACGGAGAGCCGGGTGCTGTATATAAATGGAGCGGTAATGAAAAACTGGGCACAGGCTCACAAACAATAAAATCTATCACTCCGGAGCGGATTGATTTGAAGGTGACACTCAATGAATTCAGCAGCTCTCCCGTGTATTTTGCATTTTCAGGAAAAGGAGACACCACCAAAGTGATCTGGTGCATGGATATGCACGTGCCGTTTCCCTGGAACGCATTGTCGATGTTGACAGATATGAACAATGGCTTTGTGGCCAAAGATCTTGAAAATGGACTGGCGAACCTCAAAAAATACTGCGAAGCGTTGATGCCCAAAAAGTATCGGGGCTTTAAGATCAAAGAAACAGAGCGCCCGGTTACCCCATATGCCTTTGTGCGGCAAGTAGTTGATTTTCAAGACATTCCCGATTATTTCTCAGGCTATATCCCTTTGATCATTGAATCAGTAGAAAAGGCTGACGCAAAAATGACGGGATTTCCCAGCGGATTTTTCTGGAGTTTCGACACCCTGGCGATGAATACAGACATGGCCGCGGCCATTCAACTCAACAAAACTGTAAAATTGGCGGATTCCATCGAGATACTCAGTATCGGAGGGAAAGGCCTCCTCATTGAATATTTCGGAGATTTTGCCAACACGAGCGAAGCGCATGGCGCCATGGAAGAATACATGACGGATAAAAAACTGCAAAGCATTCCGCCGGTTATCGAAGAGTATGTGACAGACCCTGAGAAAGAGCCCGATACTGCCAAATGGCTCACGCGCATTATCTATTTTGTGGAAACAAAACAAGACTCCACTATTTTGAAGGTAAAATAATGCTCTTAAAAACCCGAGGTATTGTGTTCCGCGCGGTGAAATTTGGTGAAACAAGTGTTATAGCCGACATATTCACCGAGGAAAAGGGGCTTTGCTCCTTTATCGGGGGAGGGGTGCGCAGCCCGAAAGCAAGAATGCCTTTCAATTTATTCCAGTCCATGACCGTGGTAGATTTGGTGGCCTACCATCGGGAAGGTTCAGGCGCCAACCGGCTGAAAGAACTCCGTGCCGCCGAAATATGGAGCGCTATTCCTTTTGATGTTATGCGTGGCGCGGTGACGCTTTTTTTTGCCGAAGTGTGCCGTAAAAGCATTCAGGAAGAAGAGGAGCACGGCGAACTTTTCGATTTTTTATTGGGCCATTTACGGTGGCTGGATGCAACGCCCCACCCAATTGCCAATTTGCACCTGCATTTTTTGTTGGGACTTTCCGGGTATCTCGGTTTTCAACCGCAAGACCCTGAATCGTCAGGCGATCTTTTTTTCGACCTGAAAGATGGAACCTTCAATTCTGTGCCCCCGCCCCACACACATTTGCTGGAGCCCGAACAATCGCGTCAAATGCTGGCTCTTTTGGAATCGCCACTGGAATTGGCACACCAAATCCAGCTTTCGCGGCCACAACGCAAAGCCTTGTTGAACAAGTTGTTGCAATTTTATCAGTTGCACCTCCCGGCATTTAAGGAAATCCATACGCCTGAGATATTGGAAATGGTGATGTAGTGGGTTGTTCAAGCGGGTCAAGGGCCTCAAATCCCCTATCACCAAACAAGCAGCTATCGCACCATAATTGCCCCGCTTTTAACCCGCTGTCCGCTGGTTATTATGAAGCGATACATCCCTGTTGGCCATTGGCTTGTGGGCATTTCCACTTTGATGCGCGGTGCGTGAAGATCCAAATTGGACGTCCATATCAAACGACCTGTTGCGTCATAGACGGTAAATCCAGTCGATTCTCCATTCCAGGCATCAGGGATTTCGATGGTAAACGGCGTTCCCCTTGAAAGCAGGGAGGGATAATACCGCCATCCCTCCTCGTCTGGCTCGGAAGATGCGCTGAGCGGAGCAGTATAAAAGGTAGCAGACTGGTTAAATGATGTACAAGTATGCCAGTCATTAAAAGGGCGGATACGCCAGTAATACTTCAAGTTTGGTGTCAGTTGCCCCGCCGTAAGGAAGGTATCGGTAGTTATGATATCTACCTGTTTGAAAGAATAACTGGCAAATCGGGAGGCTTGCACCAGATAATGAGTAGCGTTTGGCGTGGATTTCCACCTGAAATGTGCGCCAACCACAGGCGCTATCTCGTCTTGTATTGGCTCGAGTGGAATGGATGGTTCGGCAATGGGATTTTCGAGCATGGCCGGCGCTAGCCAATTCGCTTTTTCAGTAAGCAGGGTAGCCCGCATGATGGCAATCTCTTCCGGAGAGAATCGGCTTTGACAATGATCAAAGGCATAAGACATGAATAAACTTCCATCCGAATAGAACTCTGCACCGTTCGGATCCTTTTGCTTGTTCGGGCTCATATTTTGTGCGTCACAATCCCAACGGTAACTCAGGTAATCCGGCTTGGTATCACAGATAAGGTCGGCTGCCTGGGCGCAATTGCCGCCATTCACGAATTCTACCAAGGCTGTATCAAGCGGGGCTGGCACCTGGGTTTCCAGTGTATCGTGAAAATAAGTGTAATCATAGGTCAACCATTGAGGCGTAGGGGCTCCAAAGTTGTAGGTTTTACCCTCCCAACCAATGAATGGGTGGGGCAATGAAAGCGCGTGACCCACTTCGTGCGACCAGGTATGGTCGTTTGTCCCGGAACAATTATGCCCAATGGCTACGCCACCGTAAGGAAGATTGTAGCCACAGTTGCCAGCCGGGTCGGCCACGAAATAGGCATTGAGTGCATCGGGTACATTGTTGGTCAGCATCATTTCAATTCCTTGCGGAATAGTAGTATGTGTATGCCAATCTGTTTCGTTGAGCAGGTTCCAATCATTTTTGATGTAAAAGTGAATGTTCGAGGCTGCAAAGTCTTCGTTCAACTGACAAAATGAACTGAGAAATTTTTCTGTAGAAATTCTGCCGGTGCCATTGTCTCTGGCCAACAAATGGGGCTGAATTGCTACCCACAAGGTATCCTCTGAACGGTCGGCTACAGGAGGCCGGGAACGGTAATCTCGCAGCCAATCGGATACGCCGCGTGTACCGCAGGGCGCGAGTTCTGCTTTCGAAGGTTCTTGAGCAAATATTGGGCTAATGGACAACATACAAAGGAAACAGGTAAAATATCGGATCATAATATTGCAATTTTAAATGAATTGGGATGGGGCATGTTACCTCAAATCCACTGCTTCTTTTTAAAATATATTAACATGCCTATCATTGCACAAAACATACCCGTCAGAATGGCAAAATAGCCATAGTGCCAATGTAGCTCAGGCATATTGTCGAAGTTCATGCCGTAAATCCCTGCGATAAATGACAAGGGAATGAAAATGGTGCTGATCACAGTCAATAAGCGCATCACATTATTCAGCCGATTGGCGGCTTCTGCCTGGAAAAGGGCCTCCAGATTGGCCAGCATATCACGCTGAGTGTCAATGCCATCGAGAATTTGCGCCACATGATCCACCAGATCGCGAAGATAGAGTCTGGTACTTTCTTCCACCAGATCGCTATCTGTCCGATAGAGCCGGGTCACAGCCTCGCGGAGGGGCAGCAAACGGTGTCTGAATTCGTTAAAAACCCTTTTCAGGTCAAACATGCGGGCCTTCGTGGGTTGCAGCGCGCCATTGGTGTGCAGTTTGCTTTCTACGTCCAAAGCCTGGGTTTCAAGATCGTCGAGTACGGAGTAGTAACTGTCAACCACCCAATCAATAAGTGCATAGGCGAGAAAATCCGAGCCTTTTTTACGTAGCCGCCCTACGCCTTCCTCACAGCGCTTTCGAACGGGCGCGAGCGTGTCGTCCGGATCCTCCTGGAACGATACGAGAAAGTTTTTTCCGGCAAAAAGCGCTATTTGCTCACTGTGAATTTCGAGCGCGGTACTGTCAACTTTCAAATGATGCACAATAAAAAACAAGCCATTGTCAAACTCCTCTAATTTGGAGCGTTGCTGGGTGTTGAGCACGTCTTCCAGTGCGAGTGCGTGAATTTGATGGTCATTTCCAATCTGTTCTATTAGTTTGATATCTGTTAGGCCGCATACGTCAATCCATACTACTCCAGTATTTTGTTGAAGCGCTGGAGATAAATAGCCGGATTTTTCTTCAAAGGCCGCCTCTGAATAAGCAAGACTAATCACTCTGGCTGGCGCCTCTTCCCGGTGGCCTGTATAAACGAGCGACCCAGGGGGCATTCCTTTTTTTAAATTCTTGCGGCGGCGGCTTTTTTGCGACATGATCTTGTTGATTGTTTGGCGGGTAAATCAAGGGACGGGCAACTGAAAACAACTACCTCTCCATTGCTTTTGCTTTTTCCAGGACCTTGGTTTCCAACGATTTTTTGAACAGTATTATGCGTTGCAAAAGTGCAGGATCACTGGTGGCGAGCATTTGGGCGGCTAAAATACCCGCATTTCGGGCAGCATTGAGGGCTACCGTAGCCACGGGTACGCCTTCGGGCATTTGGAGAATGGAAAGGATACTGTCCCAGCCATCAATGGAGTTGGAGGACTTGACGGGCACACCGATAACGGGCAGGGGAGAAATGGCCGCCACCATACCCGGCAAATGCGCCGCCCCGCCTGCACCCGCTATGATGACCCGGATGCCCCGCTCATGAGCCCCGCTGGCAAACTCGAACATCCGCGTCGGCGTGCGATGTGCCGATACGATGGTCATCTCGAACGGCACCTGTAATTCAGAAAGGATGTCTGCTGCTTTTTGCATGACCGGCAGATCGGAGTCGGAGCCCATTATGATGGATACCATTGTTATGGTGACTGGTGACTGGTTGACTGGTGACTGTTTGGCCCTAACCAGCGCACCAGCCAACGCCTATATTGTTGAATTCGACGCGGTCGAATGTCAGGGTTTCGGTGCTGTTGTCTTTTTTGAATTCGGCGTTTTCCAAAATGACGGTGGCCAGGTAGAAATTTGTGCAGGAAGGCCCCGTAGGCACTTCGCTCACTTTGAAAGAAAGTATTCCTTTTTGTAAAGTCCAGAAGGTGCTCTGGCAGTTCGGTTGTTGGAAAACATCGTTGCAGATACCATACCAGACGGCCTCAATATCGCAGTTTTGCTCTATTTCAACGGTGGCAAAATCTTCGGTGGCAATGTTATCAAAGGTTTGAAAGTCTTTTGAAAACGCAATTTTATCCCGATCAATCCAAACAGACAAGATTTTGTCGTCCGGAATAATTTGGTAAACGATGAAATCACCACAACCTACTGTGCTTATTTCGATGTTGGGTTTTGGCTTTCCCTTTTCGCAGGAAAGGAATGAGAGCGCCAAAAGCAGGAGTGTCTGTAATGCGAAATTCTTTTTCATATCAAAATTGAGTTGGGTGAACAATGCATGGAAAAACGGATGTTGTAGACCTACGGTTGGGACACTTCTTCTGCGCAAACCTTCAACTTCCCTTTCACAAAGTTCGCTTTTTTCATCGCTTCTGCTACAGTATCTGCAGTAATGGTGACATGGCCCATTTTACGGAACGGCGAAGTTAACGCTTTGCCATAAAGGTGGATGTTCACACCTTCGAGGTTTAAACAATCTTCCACGCCTTCGTAGCGCACTGGGCCTTTGTGGCCAGGTTCGCCCAACAAATTAAGCATAATAGCCACGGGTGTTTTAGAAGCCGTGGAGCCCAGCGGCAGGCCTGTAATGGCTCTCAAATGCTGCTCAAACTGGCTCGTGTGGGCACTGTCAATGGTATGGTGACCGGAGTTGTGGGGCCTTGGGGCAACCTCATTTACAAGGAGTTGTCCATCTTTGGTCCAAAACATTTCCACTGCGAGCAAACCACAAATATCAAAAGCCCGAATGACGTTTTCGGCCAGGGCTTCGGCCTGTGCTTCTACCAGTGGGGAAATACGCGCCGGGCAAAGCAGAAACTCCACCAAATTGGCCTCCGGATGAAAATCCATTTCGACGGCCGGGAATACAGCCACCTCACCCTGTGCATTACGCGCAGTTACGATGGCGATTTCAGTCTCTATGGGCGCGAGTACTTCCGCCAGACAAGGGCCGGGCAGGAGTTTGGTTTCCAAATCTTCGAGCGTTCGGAGGATGGCCACCCCTTTGCCGTCGTAGCCTGCCGTGCGGGATTTTTGCACGAGCGGGAGTTTCCAGGCACCGGCCATAATGGCGGTTTTCAAGGCCTTTTCGTCTTCAAATAGTTCGAAATGAGCCGTAGGGATATCATTTTCACGATAAAACTCCTTTTGCAAACCCTTGTCCTTGATAATGTCGAGCGCCCGGGGACTTGGATGTATGGTTTTCCCTTGCCGTTCCAATTCACGAAGTGCCTCGGTATTGACGTGCTCGATCTCGATGGTGAGCAGATCTTTGTCACGACCAAAAGCAAGTACATCCTCATAATTATTGAAATCGCCTATTGCGAATCCCGTACATACCTGAGTGGCTGGAGCCTCTGATGTTGGGTCGAGACAGAAGGTTTTGCAATCCCAATTGGCGGCGGCCAGCGCGAGCATTTTGCCGAGCTGGCCGCCGCCGAGGATTCCGATTTTTTGCATGGTGGAAAACATGCGGGCGAAGGTAAGGCAAGCATATCATTCTGACCTTCGCAAAAGGGCTACTTGATTTCCAAAGGGAGGTGCTCGAATGTGCCCGACAAATAGGTATTGCCCTGTGTCGATGTGCCAATACCTGAATATTTGATCTGCCCAAAGTTACCGCTGATGGTGCCTTTCGCGGCATCGTATTCCGTGACCACCAGGTTTCCAGACAGTGGATTGGCAAAGGTTTTTACGATGTTGTTCTCCCGGTAAATAAAGGTTGCGCCGGCTTTTCCGGCGGGCAAATTGGCGGGCGTGTAATTTCCGACCGGGAATGGGCTCACCAATGCCGGAGAAACAGGGCTTTTAAAGTAAATATCTAGGGCGCTTTGCGTGTCCCAGCCAAAGTGAAGCGTCAGGATGCCGTTTTGGGAAACAGCCGTCCAGGGCTCTTTAAAAAACGCCATTCCAGTGGTCATAAATCCGCCCGACATGGTTTCCATATATTCCCATTCTACGTTGCAAATAATCAAATCGTAGGTGGACTTGGAGCCGTCGGTGGCAGTAAGGGTGTAGGTAACCGGTTTAGTTGCATCAACCGTGACCCCGGAGGCGGGCTGAATCGTCACGCCGTTAGAAACTTCAATTTCCGGGGTAAGGGTTAGAAAATCATTAAAGTCTTTTGTTTCATAAACGATGACCTGCTGTTTTGCCTCGTTTATGACGATATTTTTGAACGGGACGTAAAAATCAAGGATCTTCTTTTCGATCTCGACAGGCAGATCAGGGTCAACGATGGTACTAGGGTCTTTTTTGCAGGCACTAAATGCTATTGTAAGCAAAAAAAAACTGTAAATGGCGAAAATGAAGGGTTTAGAGATGGAGTTTTTAAGATTGAATTGCATGGCTTTCAATTGTTAGGTTGTGAAAAAATGAGTATTTCACTTAATGTCACAAGCGACACAAAAGGTGCCAATACAGAACAACTTTAACATATTTTTTAAAACCTTCTGTCCCGGTCTCTTTCAGGTACTTATAGTTCCTTTTCAGTTCATAGCTATAAATTGAAAATTGCCGAAGTGATACATCCTGGACGATGTACCACTCCGGCAATTTTCGGTCTATCGTTATGATTTAAAAAGATAGAAGTTCAGTAGTATGCTTATCAAAATTTCATGACCCGTTTGGTCACAAGCTCATCGCCAGCATTGACTTTTACTACAAGCATACCAACAGGCATATTATCGAGAAAAACCTGATGCCGCCCACCGAAACTTTGTTCTTCCAGTAACAATCGGCCGTTCATGTCAAAAACCTGGATTTCCTTATTCCGAAGGGTTGTGGAAAGGTCAACAATATTCAATACTTCCTGATACTCATAAACTGACAATTCATTTTGAATCGCGGTTTCATTGCGGTTTCCAACGTCGCCTTTCTGAAGACCACCAGTGCATCTAGGGTCAAAATCAACGTGTATTACCCAGATCGGAAGGATTTCACCTGGCTCATATACCGGAGGATTACCGCAATAATCAAGTGGTGTTACAATCACAGTGGCAACCCTGGCTACAAAGGCAGTGCTGTTGATACAAATAGTATTGCCGTTAGAAGTGACCTGTAAATATGGATCATTGGTACTGACCGCATAAGAAGCCACACAAGGATTATCCTCAAATGTAAAGCATTCAGGAGTACCTGTGCATAATTGATCAAATTCAATAGGCATTGGCACAAAAGGAGGCAATGGACATACGGAAGGCGTAAGACAGGGACTGTTTTCTATAAAATTGTTGATGGCCGCTATGGCATCAACATGCCAAATATCGGAGCAGCCAATTAAGCTCGGAGCCATGATATTATATGGCGGTGTATAATGCAGCGCAGAAAAAGAATGCCCCATTTCATGGGAGACTACATGTCGTAATTTGCATGCACTTAAATTATATTCAGAAAAGGAAGAATATCGCAAAGGTGTGCAAAGTTGGCTAAGATAAGTAGCTCCGAGTAAAACGTTTCCAGATGGGTTATACAAGATACTTCGTGTGCGAACATGCCCCAGATCATAAGCCGATGTGCCAAATCCTCCAGCCTCCGCCCAAACCTGAAGTTCGCCCAATAATGTGTGTCCGTTGGATGTATTGGTGAAAGGATCATTCTGTAATGAAGTGGGTATGAATTGTGTAACGATCTGGAACAAAACAGGCTTCACAAATTCGTCGTCCCAGTTGGCCTGTGCCTCATTGTACACGCCGATATTGTGGTCAGCCACAGCGGCTGCCGAGCCATAAAAAGTGACCATGTTCCATTTGTTTGCAATCGCTAATTCTAATTCCGGAGGTCCGCATGAAACAGGTTGTGGTCCGTCGCGATCGCTCACCTCTCCTATTATCTTTTCAACCTCAAGCATACCGCATGCATTATCCTCACCTTCAATCACATCCGATTTTTCATACACCACAAAAAGGTCATTTGCCTGATCGCGGTCAAAATAACGCAGCGGTTCTACATACCAAGTGCTGCCGTTAGCCTCAAAAAAACCATAGAGAAATCCTTCGCCAAAGGTGAGCGCTACCTGACTTTGGTTGACAGGATTGCGCTTGCTGATAAATGGAAATACATTGGGGCGGTCATGATTGGTAATGACCCCATTATCCTTTCCGATAACATTGGTATAGTTGTCGGCCACGATATTGCTGGGTTGTAAACGTGCTTCCAGGGACGGGATCCCTGCAAAATTGATGGCCAAATTGATTGAACCCTGTTCTTTTGAAACAAATTTCAAAATCTGACTGAGCTCAATTTGAAACACAGAGCTTCGCTCGAAGCTTTTTTTCAGTACCGGTGAGGAATACCCTTGAATTTGTTTGCCCGTGAGGCGATAATTTTGTGCAATAATACCTGATGAAGCCAGGCAAAAGAGCAAAATAAACGAGATCAACTTTAGTATTGATACTTGTTTCATAATAGCAGAGTGTTTAATGTGTGAAAAAAGAGTTTTTGTGTACCTGTTTGACTATTGTTTAATTTGGAGTTTCGAAGGGCCCGTTTTAGTTTTAGGGAAAATGAAAGTTTACCACATCGAAAGTTGCGCAACGATAGGGCAAAGTTGCGCCCTTCCTTCCCCGGGAAAAAAGGACACTTTTTAAAGAAAATACCAGGAAATGGTTGGGAAAACTTGAGGAGATAAAACCAGAAAGCCTAAAAATATGGCTTAATTAGTAGGCCTTTTCGCTCCAATATAATAAAAAAAAGCATAAAAAAGCGGACAGTTTTGAATAATTATTCCTTTGAATGGTCTTTTTTGACCCAAATAAAAAAGCCGCAACCCCAATTAGGGTTACGGCTTTCTATTTCTGCTGAATAATCAGCGGCTTATCTTACCACCGTGCCTTAAATTGGAGGTTAGACTCAAAAGTCGAACCTCCAATAAACTTATCTTACCAGTGTAACATCGCCCTTGTAGAGCAGCACACGTCCATCAATGAGCCGGATTTCGGCGTAATAGACGAATACTGCCGGAGTCATCAAAGTACCCTTGTGCCTGCCATCCCAACCGTGTTTGGGGTCGTTAGGTGCGAAATCCTTGTCCACGAACACCATATCTCCCCAGCGGTCGAAGATTTGGAAATTGTCCACCTTGTCAATCTGAATGCCATCAGCAAAAATCAGGAACACATCATTTTCGCCGTCTTCATTCCAGGGAGAAAAAGCATTGGGGATATAGATGTGCGGACGGGTGTCCACCCGGATCAGCACCCGGTCAGTAGATTGGCAACCATCGGTACTGATCAGGGTCACGGTGTATTCCGTAGTGTGCAGTGGTTTGGCGATTGGATTCAACAGATCTTGAATACTGTTGCTTTCAAAAGTAAGCCCATCCAGTGGGGTCCAAACAATGCTTTCAATCAAAGCGACAGGATAGGCTGGCGGCAGCACTGCGGTAAGTTCCTGATCCTCTCCCAGTTGGATTTCAAACTGGGGAGCAGTTGTAATAATTGGATCGGGCGCCTGCGGAACCGTAAGCGGTCGCTCGAACAAACAACCGTTCGCATCCTTTATCAAAAGATCATAAGCGCCTGGCGCTATCCCGGCAAAATCTATGGAGGAGGCAAAGTTTTGACCTCCATTTATTGAGTAGGTATAGGGTCCGAAACCTCCCTGTATTTGTCCGAAGGTAATAAGCCCGTCGTTGTCTTTACAAGTCGGTTTTTCCAATACATAATCGAAATTCGTTGGCACATTGGTCTCCACCAGCACTTGCACATTGTCCGTTCGAGTACAGCCGGTAGTAGTGTTTGTCACGAGCAGGGCATAAGTTCCAGGCTGATTTACAACCGGGCTCGGTGAATTAGCCCCAGAAACAATATTGCCGCCCTGAGTTGACCAGGTATAAGCATAAATCACCCCATTGGAGCCAGAGCCCTGAAGGGTGGTTTGTGTCACGGAGCAAGTAAGCGTGAACGGCGGGCCAGCCTCTGCCAGCGGCAACACTGTATTGTCGCTCACATTTACAGTTTGGGAGGAAGTACAACCATTGCTCGTATTCAATATACTGAGCGTGTATTGGCCTTCTGTGTTGACGGTAGCTGAATTTGTGTTGGCTCCGCTCATAATATTTCCGTTCACGGTGGTCCACTCATAATGGATATTTGGGCCAGAAGCAGAGCCTGTGCCGTTTAGCAATACCGTAAGATTGGTACAGCCGAGTACACCAGGCGAAGCAACTGCCACCGCGGGTGCTTGGGTGTCTGTCATCACTACTACCTGATCGGTAGCAGTACAGCCATTGTCGTTATTTGTAACTTCCAAATCGTAAGAACCGCCTTTTGTGATGACGGGCATCAGGCTATTTGCGCCAACCAGAATGTTACCATTTGGAGTGGTCCATTGGTAGAAGAAATTGCCGTTGGAACTCGAACCGGCGCCGTTCAATGTCAGGGAGGTGATAGCACAAGTGAGCAGGCCGTTGGTTCCTGCATTGGCCGTCGGGTTTTGTATATCCTGAGGAACCGTAACTGTTATGGAACTGGTGCAGCCATTCACGTTGTCTGTAATGAAAAGGGTGTAGGGTCCGGGTTCATTAACTATCACAGCCAATGGGTTCGTTTCATCCAGAATATTACCTCCTGTGGTACTCCATACATAATTCATATCTCCTGTGCTGCTTGCGGCGGCATCAAGTGTTATTTGCTCTACCGCGCAAGTGAGAAGATCAGGTTGTGCAATGGCTGAAACCGGATCCACCTGATTGGCAATAACATCTACGCTTACAACGCTGGTGCACCCGTTTTGTAAACTGGTGGCTTCCAATTCATAATATCCGATAGCGTCAATGGTAGGCGTTAGTGTGTTGCTGCCACTCACTATGTTTCCGTCAGGCGTGTACCAATTGTAAGTGAATTGACCAGCTGAGGCGTTGGAGCCTTGAAGGTTCAGGTTCAAAACCGCGCAGGTCAAAGTCTGTTGAGGCCCTGCATTAACCTGCGGAGGCGCCAGGTCTTCCAACACGGTTACACTACTGTTTGCCTGACAGAAATTTACCAGATTTTGTACTGTAATGGTGTAAACTCCAGGTGCATTGATAAGCGGATTGAGGGTATTGGCCCCACTGACGATATTACCATCAACGGTCGTCCAGATTACATTGTAGCCAACGCCAAAATTGGTTCCGCTGCCATCCAATGTAAGTTGAGTAACCGCACAAGTCAGGTTGGGTGCAGTATTTGCCGCGGCCGTTGGAACGTCTGCCGCCTGCGTTATTTGCACCGTTGGCGAAGACGTACAACCGTTGGTCGTGTTTGTTACCAGGAGGAAGTATTCGCCTGCCCCGTCCACGGTAGGGTTCAAAATATTGGTGGCAGAAACAAAACTGCCGCCAATGGTAGTCCATTGATAGGTGAAGTTGGGCCCAACGGGCGCAACTGCTTGTAAGGTATAGGTCGCCTGAGTACAGGTAAGCTGGAACGTCGGGCCGCCATTGGCTTGTGGCGCCTCAAAGTCGGTGGTTACTACCATTGGGTCGGTAGTAGTGCATCCGTTGACGGTATTGGTGACGATAATTATATAGGTACCACCCCCGGCCACCGTTGGATGAATGGTGTTCCAGCCGGAGATAATACCTCCTGGGTCAATCCAGTTGAAGGTGTAATTAGGCCCGGTTGGGTTGTTATTTCCGCCAATTTGCAGCTGAGGGTTGTAACAATTGAGCAAAACATCAGGACCTGCATCGGCAGGTGGTGCCTGGATGTTTTGCGTCACAGGAATGGATTGTTCAGTGGTGCAGCCGTTGTCGGTATTGGTGATTACAAGGGTGTAATTGCCCGGAAGATTAACCGTTGCATCAAAGGCTGTTGGGCTGGATTGTAAGCCCGGGCCAGTCCATTGGTAAGTAAAATTATTTCCAACGGAAGACCCTGTTGAGTTGATAAATGTCTGGGTCACCAGGCAGTTCAATATTGCCGGCTGAGAAAGTGCCACAATAGGGTCATTGTCATCAGCCACGATTATCACCTGATCTACGGAAGTACAACCATTGGACAGGTTGGTAACCAAAATCTGGTAAGTGCCAGCCTCGTTTACCTGTGGGTTCAAAATATTGGTTGGCGAAACAAAGCCGCCGCCTGAAAGTGCTGACCAATTATAAGCAAATTGTGGGCCTACGCTGCTGCTGTCACCGCTCAAGGTCATCGAAGGAACAGTGCAATTAAGGATATTTCCCGGACCTGCATCGGCAACGGGCGCTACAATGTCTTCCTGTACATCAATGCTTGTGGTAGCTGTGCAGTTGTTGGCCGTATTGGTTACTACAAGCGTGTATGTGCCAGGGTCACTTACTACGATTTGTGGCGTTCCATTTCCGCTATCGATAGTACCATTGCTCGTGCCCCATTGATAAATAATGGTAGGCCCGGTGGTGGATCCTGTTGAGTTTACAGGAATGGTAAGCACCGAGCATGTAAGCACCCCCTGAGGTGTAGCAAGGGCTATAGGCACATTAGCATTCAAGGTTACGGTGGTAGAAGCCGTATTGGTACAACCGTTGGCTGCATTCGTTACCACCAATGTGTAGGTTCCTGCAGCAATTACGGTCGGAGTTAGGGTGTTGTCACCAGCTCCGATGCCGTTGCCAGTGCTGGAGGTCCATTGGTATGAAAAAGTTGGTCCAGTACTGGAGCCAGCGCCATTTAATTGAACAGTAGGACTGGTACAATTAATTTCGCCACCAGGCGCTGCAAGCGCAGCAGGTGGGACAATATTTTGAGGAATTACTACCGAGGCGGTATTACTGCAACCATTGGAGCTGTTGGAAACCAACAAATTATAAGTTCCAGGTTGGTTGACCGTTGGCATAGGGGTGTTCCCGCCAGAAGAAATATTTCCGGGAGAAGCTGTCCACGTGTAGCTCAAATCTGGGTTGACAGGAGCCAAGGGGTCCCCAATGGTCACGGAGGTAGTCGCACAGGTAAGGGTGAGTGGTGGGCCGGTGTTGGCAGCAGGCGGCAGGTTGTCAGCCACCACTACGATGGATGCCTGCGAGGTACACATACTGGTTGGATTGGTAATAACAATAGAGTAGGTGCCCGGAGCATTTACGACAGGGGTCAAAGTATTGGTACCTGAAACAAAATTGCCCCCGCTGGTGGACCAAACAAAGGTGTCTGTTGGTACCATTTGCGATCCTTGGGCGCTCAGGGTCGCTTGCAGTGCCACGCAGGTAAGGGTATTGCTTACCGTTGCTACTGCTATGGGTGCCGAGAAATTTTGATTGACCGTGACGGTTTGACTACTTGTGCAACCATTGCTCGGGTTCATCACAGTGAGGGTGTACAAGCCTGCTTCACTTACGACAGGAGTAGGTGTATTTGCACCTGAAACGATGAAGCCATCAGAGGTTGTCCATTGAAAAGTGATACCTGCCGGACTTGACGCTGAACCATTGAGCGTTACCTGATTTACAGTACAAGTAATAAGGCCAGGTGCAGCCACAGATGCGCTTGGAGGCGTAAGGTTATTATCAACCACTGCTACATCGGTAGAAGTGCAACCGTTTTGAGTGTTGGTCACCACTAGTGTATAAGTTCCAATTGCTGAAACGATCGGATTAAGCGTGGTTTGTCCGCCCAATATCATACCACCTGGAGAAGCGGTCCAAAGATAGCTGAAATTGCCGCCCGAACTGGAGCCGGAACCATCCAGTGTCACATTGGTAGCAGCACAGGTAAGCGTGGCGTTGGGGCCGGCTGATGCAGTAGGCAAGGTGTTGTTGGCCGTTACAGTGGAACTGGCAGTAGCCGTACAGCCGTTTGTGATATTCTGTACTGTAATGATATATGTACCGGCCTGATTTACAACTGGATTTAGGGTGTTTCCACCGCTTACAATAAAGCCTGGACTGGCTACCCAATTGTAATTAAAGTTTGCGCCGCTGCTGGACCCTGTAGCATCGAGCGTGACGGCGGGCGCACTACAGGTGATGGTGTTGGGTGGCGAGGTTACGGCTGTTGGCGCTGAAAAATCACTGGGCACCACGGCGGTCGCAGTCTTGGTACAGCCATTACCGTCGGTGATTGTCACCGTATAAGTGCCCAATGTAAGGTTTTGAGGATCTTGAACAGTAGCAGCGTTGCTCCAAATATAAGTGTAGTTAGGAGTCCCACCCGTAACGTTCAGGTTTATGTTGCCGCCACTGGGGTTAAAACAGTTTACTCCTTGAACGCTCAGGATACTGGGCGCAAGGGCTGGAGGGGAAGTGATGGCAAAAGATTGGCTGTCAGTACAGCCATAACCATCGGTCACGGTCACGGTATAGGTTCCAGGTGGGAGGTTCATTGGGTCTGCGTTATTTCCAATGGGCAAAGCACCCTGCCAAACATAATTATATGGCCCCTGGCCCCCAATCACAGTAGTGTTAATAGAACCCGTGGGAGAGCCGGCACAAGGTACGTTGGAGGGAACGCCCGTTAAGTCAAGATTGGAGGGTGACACAATTACGGCCCCTCCAGCAGTACCCGGGCACCCAAAAACGTCAATTACACCAGTAAGTTGGTACTGACCTGCTTCATTAACGATGAGTGCATAGGGATCGTCTATTATTCCTGTAATAGGCGGCTCCTGGTTACCATTGAAGTTGTAAGTAATGTCAAAAGGCCCGTTACCCGTAAAGTTTATCATAATAGTGGCTGATTGCCCTGGACAAATTTGGGGCCCGGGGCCTAACAGTTGTGCTATTGGGGGCTGGTTGATGTTAACCCTGGCCCTTGCTGTACTGGTTCGCCCGCAGGCGTCGGTTATGGTTACCGTATAGGTAGTGGGAGTAAGTACAAAAGGGGAGATGGTTGGGTCTGTTCCGCCAGTATTCCATTGGTAGGTATAGGGTTCCACGCCATGATCGACCGTGACGCCCACTGTAGCCACACCCGGGCCACAAATAGTAACCGTATCTGCCAACGCAACCATAGGCGTGTAGTCCAAAATAGTGAGTGTTTCTTGAGGATGAAGGCAAGAACAAGGGTTGTTCAGGGTCAAAATAACCGTTTCTGCACCTTCGGGAAGCAAGTCGTTGACAATATTTACAGGGATGAGCAATTGATCTGACCCGGCAGGAATTGTATAAGAAGCGGCGATAGGACCATAGTCGGCACCCGAAGTGGCTGTCCCCGTAATTGTAAATGATACAGTGAGTGGGAGTGCAGGGTTGCTGCCTACCCGGTCAATGAGCAATTCAACGAGGCCACATCCTTCCACTACCTCGTCCACATCCGTTTGACCATTCACCAGCCAGTCAATCGAGGCATTTCCGCCTCCATCAAAAGAGCCTCCTTTCAAAAATACCGCTGAGTCCCACACGCCATCTCCCACGTCGGCTATCTTGAGTTTGATGTGGTAGGTGGAGCAGGGGATTACGTTTGCTACAGCAACCATTTTTCGTGTAAAGCCATCGTATTGCAATTCCTGCACCGCTATACCATTCGATGGAGGAATTGAGTTGCAGTTGTTGCCAGCCGGACCCGTATTATGTACATAATATCCAGAGTTTGTAAGGTGGTTGATCGTATTGATGGTGATTGGAATGTTGGACATAGGCACCACTGCCAGGTTTTGGGTGCCGTTAATACCCGGGCCTGAAATAAAAAAGCCAAAAACGTCATTAAACTGGGTGTTCACATATTCGCAATATTCTTCCGAAGCAAAAACATATTCAAAGGTCAGGGGGCTTTGTGTAGGGGTGAAATCAAATTCGATATTGGCCATGTCGAACAAAGCGCCGTTCGTAAGTCCTTGCAAATCAGCGTCTGGGGTGCCGATTCCATAGCCGGCACTTAGGCCATCTGAGTCATTCGGGCCAGGTGCGACAGAAATACCGCCTGTTGCCATGATTACTCCTGAATTGAAGCCTACATTGGTAATGCCATTGTAGAATTCGCCGATTTGATCAGCCTGGCCATTATAGGTCACATTGGTCACGTCAAAACAGTTTCCGCCGATAAATACTTCTTTGATCAGATCTTCGGCGTTCCCTCCGCTCACATCGAGCACAGCTTCGGGCATCCCGCCAAAACTCTTTCTTTTTTCGCCCACTCGAATCATACTGATATAGTGGACCGGGGGATTTAAAACGTCCCAGGTACAAGGATAATTGAGCCTGAATTCCATCTCTGCGGAAGAAGCCACAAATTTTAACAGGTGGAGTACAGGATTATAACTAAGCACTTGTGTGTTAGGGCTGAGCACCGACACCTCGGGCATGCACTGGGCAATGCATGGTTCGCCACCGGGTACCAGTAAGCCATAAGTTTCCCCAGGCGCCAGGTTGTTAAAAAGGATCGTTTGTTGGGCGGATTCAGCCGCAATGACATGGCGTTTTTGGCGCGCATCAAATGAGGCGGATGCTTGCTGAGCAGCGAGTGGCAGGAAGGCTGCTGCGACAAATAAATGGCAAAGGGCGGATCGAGAGGTAAAAAGTCTCATATTATTAACAGGTTTTGATTTCGCAATAATTGTTTATGGTCAACGATAATTGCTTAGAAAAATGCATTGTCAAAATCTGGTAAGCCAGATTCAAGCAGGTGCAAATTCGCTGCACACCAAACCGCATAATGTTTGAATTTCGAATAACCAAAAAATCTGAACAACCTGACCAAAAACCCCAACCGGGAAAGTTTGGATTATTCAGCACGGATTCAGAGGCAGGATTTTTTAAGGGAGCAAGCAATCCTGCAATATGCTGAACTAAGGTAAGAATTGTTCGCATAATCGCAGAGCAATTTGGCATAGTGTTCGCCTCTGATCAGGCGGGCGCTCCATCGAAACTGTAAAATCGGTTTGGTAGCAGTTTCTTTACAATCTACAATAAAAACTCGCGCAATGATAAGGAAATCCTTTTAGCACTTTTCCCAAATATCGAAAAATATTTTTTCAATCAAAAATAGATTTTGCGCTGCACCCTCAAAAGCACAGTGTAAATTTGTGCCTCAAATTTTGGCAGCACCTAAAGCTTACAAAAACCCACCAATGGACAGTGACCCGTTATTATACAAGAGAAAAACGACGCTTGGTCGAGCTGACCGAGCCGGATCCTGGCTGCTGGGTACACCTGGCCCCTCCCTTTGCGCCTGATGAACTCGATGAGTTTGCCCGTCGCTTTGATTTTGATCCTGCTTTCCTGACCGACTCTCTCGACCTAGACGAACGTGCCCGCTATGAGCGCGATGGCGACGTCCGTTTTGTGCTTATCAACACACCCGTAAAAAACAGAAATGCTTCCACGGAAAACGAAGCCTATTTCATAACGGTCCCGATCGGTGTATTGCTTACTATTGAGCATGTCGTTACTATTTCCGCTTTTGAAACGCCAGTACTTGAAAAGTTTCTGGAAAACAACGTCCGCGACTTCAATCCGGCCGACGAAAAACGCTTCGTGCTTCAATTGCTGGAACAGAACGTTTACCACTTCCTTTCCTGCCTGAAAACCCTCAACCTGCGCCGCAACCGCATTGAAAAGGAACTGATGAACAGTAGCAGAAATGCAGAGCTGCGGCAGCTTCTTTCCATAGAAAAAAGCCTGGTCTATTTTGTCAACTCCCTGAATGCCAATGAATTGCTGAAGATGAAGATGAAGCGCACAGATTTCCTCCATATCAATGGCGACGAGGACCTGACGGATCTTTTTGAAGACATCATTATTGACAATTCTCAGGCGCTGTCCATGTCTAATGTTTACACCAATATCTTGAATGGTACCATGGATTCGTACTCCAGTATCATCTCTAACAATTTGAACCAGGTGATTCACCGCCTCACCATTATCACGGTGGTGCTCATGGTGCCCACGCTGATCTCCTCTTTTTTGGGCATGAATATACCGAATGGTATCCCCGAACATCCTTGGGCTTTTTATGCCACCATTCTGGCAGCTGCGATGATAACAGGAGGGCTTTATTGGGTCATGCAAAGGAGAAAAATGTTGTGAAGGGGCCATTTTCTGACTGCCCCAAAAATCCGGAGCAGAATCTTCCGGATATGATTCATTGTAGCAATGTTAAAACAAAAAACCCCGCCCGGCACATTTGCCGGACGGGGTTCGTGTATCGCTGGTTCTGAATATCTTTATTTGATTTTGGCGATGTTGTTGCTGGTATCGATACCGCGGCTCGTCCATTGAATTTGATCCGGATTGCCAGCCGTAGTCAGTTCAATGGTAGCCGAAACTACCAAAGTAAGGCCAGTTACCTTGTTGCCGATGTAGCCGTTTTCGCGGTAATCATTTTCCCAGTTCACTTTGTATTCCTTGACGCTGGCATTCAGCGCCTCGTCAATGGTAGCAACCGTTAGTGTTTCAGGATTCACACCTGCTATGAAATGAGTGCCAAGATAATCGCCTTGTTTGCTAAAAACACTGATGCTGTAAGTTTTGGTGCCACGGCTGAAACCGCGTGCGATATTGTAAAGAACTGCGGTGTATTCTTCTGTTTGAAAAGAAGCCACTGGTTCTGGGCAGACTGGCATGTTGCTATATGATGCACTGCGCTCCAATTCTGGGAGAAATTGGTAGAACTCCCAACCCAAGTGGGCAGATTTGGTTGCCTTACGGGCTTCGAGTTGGCCCTGAAGGTCCTCAGCATTGAAGGTGTAAGGCAGGGAAGCCTTCGGGAACTGTGCCAGGAACTCCTGGAAAGAAGGCGTTGCGTCTTGAGCCTTCAGATTAAGGACGCTTGCAAATGCAAGGAGTAAAACCGGGATTAATTTGAAATTTTTCATTGTTAAGATCGGATTTGGATTTTAGATTGTGGATTACTTTTCTGCGGCTTGGTTCGTGTGTTATTGCCTGTTTACCCCTCTAATTCAAATTGCTTGCCAATTTGTGCTGAAGGGGGGTGTTTTCCAGAAAAATTTTACCAAAAGAGAAAAATTTAGACTTATTTGGGTATAAAAGTCACATAAACGGTATAGTTTTTTGAGAAAGCGGTTGCCAAAAAATTAGCCAATATTTCAAAGAACCAGCGATGATTATCAATCACTTATGCAGCAAAAGCGTGAACGCTCTGCGTGTTAAAGTATTTTTGGTAAGAAAAATTTTAATTAAAAAGGGCACAGCAAGCCAATTGCCACAGCAGTGCAATCAATATAAGCCCTTTCGTAAGCCGCGGGAAAAAGACAAACCCATAGCAATAAAACCGGTCCCAGGCGGGAAAAAACAACAACAATAGAAAAGCATAAGCCGGGAGTAATTGGGGCAAATGCTGCCATGGCAAGCCACCAAGGAAAACCAGGTAGATCACCATGCCGGTCAGGATAATCTTTTTGGCTGGCAACAGGAGGTCAGTCTTTTTGGAAAGGAAAAACAAGCCGGGCAATAGAAAGCAAAACGCCGGGTGTGCAAGCGGGAAGAGCAGATATAAAATGTTCGGAAAAAAATGGCTGGCTAATTCGCCATTGCTGCCAACAAAACTGCACTTGAAAAAATTAACCATAGACCACGATTCCAAACTCAGCTGCTTTGCGGCGCTCTCAACTTGTGTGCAGATGGCCAGTACAGCAAACATGGCCGTCCAGACCACCTCTTGGGCACGCTTGTTTTCGGAGGTGCGAAGGAAAAAAAATAAACTTGCCAGCACAAACAGCAGCCCAAGACTTTCGTACGGGCCGGTCAAGCCTGCCTTCAAATACATCGGCGCGAATGCCAGTCCCAAGCCTGCAAAAACCCAACGACTCTCAACCCGGGAGCCGGGCGCGAGTAAAGCCAAAAGGCGCGCAAAAACCCAAAGCCCAAGCGCGGCCGCCAGCCACGACAGGGCCTGTCTCGGCGAAAGGACTTGGCCCTGCAAGAGGGATAAGCAGGCTAAAATCAAAAAGAAAAGCCCCGGCAATATGCCAGAAAGCGGTGAATGGGTGGTCATACCTGCAAATCGCTGTCGAGTGGGGTATTGGATTGTTGAATTGCTGGTGTAAGGCTCTGGCGTACCTGATATTGCAGCAAGTGCCTTACCCAAAAAAACAGGATAAAGAACGGGAAAACGCCCTATATCTTGTTCAATGGTTTTAAAGTGAATATCGCGAATTTCCCCTTGTGCATAAGTACTGCCAGAATATGCAGAGTACCGTACTTTTGCCTCCCGGTAAAAAACCGCGACGCTACACCATGTCCCGTTCCAAACGCACCCAATCGCTTCTACAATTTGGCCTTTTCGCAGGTATCTTGTTGTTTGCCAATATTTTAGCCAACACGTTTTATGGCCACCTTGACCTGACAGAGGAAAAAAGATTCACGCTTACCAAGCCTACCAAAACGCTTTTGCGCGACCTTAAAGACCGCGTATATGTGCGAATACTGCTCGATGGTGATTTTCCGGCAGGGTTCAAACGCCTCCAAACCGCTACGAAAGAAATGCTTGACGATTTTCGCTCCGAAAGCGGATACATAGACTATCAGTTTGAAAATCCGGCCCTGGGCAGCGTAGAAGAGGTGAACCAACGTCGAAAAGCACTGGCAGAAGACGGGATCGTGCCTTTTAACCTGAGGGTGGCTGATTTGGGTGAAAGCTCGCAGCAACTGATCTACCCTGTAGCCATATTCAACTACAATGGCCGCCAAATGGTGGTCAAATTGCTCGAAAACAACTCGCCCTCGCTTTCGCCCGATGAAGTGATCAACAATTCGGTGACCTTGTTGGAATACAAGTTTGCCAACGTCATTAAAAAACTGCGCTCGGCAAATCGTTCGGTAATCCTTTTTACCCGCAACCACGGTGAACTCAATGAATTGCAAACCGCAGATCTGGAACGCGGCCTTCAACAATTCTATGATACTGACCGCATCACGCTCGATTCAGTGGTGCAACTTAAGCCTGAAGATTGTGCTTTGCTCGTGGTGGCCAGGCCGAGACTGGAATTTTCTGAAAAAGACAAATTCAAAATTGACCAATATGCCATGAATGGAGGTCGGGTGCTCTGGTTGCTGGATCAAATGAACGCCAGCCTCGACAGCATGAACCAGCTTGGCAAATTTGTCTCCACCCCCTACCAATTGAAATTGGAGGACATGCTCTTCAAATACGGCGTGCGTATCAACGCAGATGTGGTGCTGGATCTGCAAAGTACCAAAATCCCGCTTCAGATCGGTCAGGTTGGCAATCAACCGCAATACCAACTTTTTGACTGGTATTATCACATCGCAGCACAACCCGAAGGCACACACCCTGTAATAAAAAACCTCGACCGAGTGGAATTCAAATTTGCCTCCAGCATGGACACGTTGCGCACCAAAACGGCTGTTCGGAAAACGGTATTGATGCGCAGTAGCCAGTACAGCCGGATGCAGTTCAACCCCGTGGACCTGAATTTCGAAATCCTCAAATACGACCCCGACCCAACTAAATTTGACAAAGGTCCTCAGAACCTTGTTGTGCTGCTGGAAGGCACTTTCCCTTCCCTGTTTGAAAATCGGGTTTCTGAAGAATTGCTGAGCGGTATGAAACAGCTCGGCATGGAATTCAGGCCGGCCAGTGTGCCAACACGTATGATTGTGGTCAGCGACGGGGACGTGGCAGCAAATTTTGTACGCGATGCAGAAAAAAAGCAAACCCTGCCCCTTGGTTTCAATCGGTTTGAAAATTCGACTTATGCCAACAAAGACCTCATCATCAACGCTATAGAATATCTCATTGAACCCAATGGTGTCATAGAAGCAAGGTCCAAGGAGGTCAAACTGCGTCTCCTGGATACGCTTCGGGCAAAAGAAGAGCAAAACTTTTGGCTGGGGCTCAACCTGGCTCTGCCACTTTTATTCCTGGCGGCATTCGGATGGCTTTTTAACTGGCTTCGGAAACGCCGGTATGCACTATAGATGCCCAAGGTGTATTGCGGATAATGGGTTAAACACCTAACTTTGTTGAAAATCAAATGCCCTTCAATGTCAAACGAAACTATCTACCAATCCATAAGCGATTGGGCCGAAGCGGATCGCCCACGCGAAAAAATGATCCTAAAAGGTTGTCAGTCACTTTCCGACGCCGAACTTATTGCTATTTTGTTAGGTTCGGGGAGTATTGGCAAAAGCGCCGTCAGCCTGGCTCAGGAAATTCTCGCATCCGTAGAAAACAACCTTCACGAGCTTGGCAAACGCTCTCTCAATGAACTTCAGCGGTTCAAGGGCATAGGTGAAGCCAAAGCCATCAGTATTGCCGCAGCGCTTGAGTTGGGCCGCCGTCGACAAATTTCAGACCTTCGCGAACGCCCGCGCGTAAACTCCAGCCGCGATGCATTCAATGCAATTGCTCCCTTGCTCACGGACCTGCACCATGAAGAATTCTGGCTGCTCCTGTTAAACAAGGCCTGTGAAGTTACAGCACGAAAAAAACTAAGTACCGGAAGTGCTTCTGGTACCGTGGCCGATGTGAAACAAATATTCAAGATCGCGCTGGATGCTCAAGCTTCCGCAGTTATTGCTGTGCATAACCATCCGTCTGGCAATTTGAAGCCCAGCAGCGCCGATATAGAGTTGACAAAAAAAATGAAGGAGGCTGGCAAATTCCTCGATCTTGCCTTGCTGGATCATTTAATAGTTTCAGAAAGAGGCTATTATAGTTTTGCTGATGAGGGTACAATTTGATGAAATTTGACCCCCAAATGTCACTTGTCCAAAGAATGAATGTCTTTCAGGCATTCATTTACCAAACAACAGCAGTGCTTATGAACCAACTTTTTACACAATTGGCGCTCATTTCAGGGTTCGCCACCCTGTTCATTTTTTGCAAAACCGAAAGCAACTGTCACGAACTGAAAGGGCGATGGACCAACCGGGAAGGTCAGGTTATTTCCTTTGAGCCTAATGGCAAGGCGCTCTGGCTCATTAAGTTCGGAAGTCAAGTTGATTCTTTCCCAATCAATTATCGCTACAATTGCAAGCAAAACCCTGCAACCCTGGATCTGGCGGATTTCAGATCTGGACCACTTATCGGGAAAACCCTTTTTGGTATCCTTGAATGGAGTTCTGACTCTGTTTTTCGATTCGACTGCGAACCTGGTACGTCTTCTGATGTAAGACCTGCAAGCTTTAATGCGGAGCATGCTGAAAGGTATTATAGGGAATAAGCGGAGTGTTCAGAAAAGTGTGGCACACCTTGATTGCCCTTTATTTCGGTTAATAAATGATTATTTCCTATCCACTCCTTTTAGATGGCGGTCTTTCTAATGAATTAGAAAGGCAAGGCTGCGACCTTAATCAAAAATTATGGAGCGCGAAATTGCTGGAATCAGATCCTGAAGCAATTATTCTTGCCCATCTCATTTATCTTGAATCTGGGGCTGGATGCATTATTACTTCCAGTTACCAGGCTACCCTGCCCGGGTTTATGGCGCTTGGTTCTGACGAGCATTCGGCCAGCGAATTGATCCTTAAATCAGTTCAATTAGCAGAGGAAGCAAGAAGCCGTTTCCTTTCATTAAACCCGCATGCATCAAAACCGTTGATCGCTGCCAGCATTGGTCCTTACGGAGCCTATCTGGCCGATGGCTCTGAATATCGTGGTGATTATGTTATCTCTGATCAGGAGTTGACAGACTTTCATAAACCAAGGATCAATTTGCTCGAAAATTCAACGGCAGATATGCTTGCTTGTGAAACTATTCCTTGCTTTCAGGAAGCGAAGGTGCTATCAGAAATTTTAGAAAATGTAAAAAAGCCTACCTGGATATCATTTTCCTGTAAGGATGGTAAACATATAAATGATGGAACACCCATTGAGCAATGTGCTGCTTATTTAGCAGATCACCCGACCGTATTTGCAATTGGTGTAAACTGTACCTCCCCGGAATTTATTTCAGAATTAATTCGATCGATCAAAACGAAATCAGGGAATAAAAAGATTGTTGTATATCCTAACTCAGGAGCCGTTTACGATGCTGAAAGTAAAACGTGGTCGGGTCTTACGGATCTGACTTCCTGTGAAATAATGGTAAAAGAATGGATGAGTTTGGGCGCTGATATTATTGGAGGTTGCTGTGGGATCGGCCCAGAGCAAATTAAAACAATGGGTAAATTTATTTCCCAAACAGATTCTTAAAGGCAAAATTAAGAGCTGAATTATTAGATACGATAGGAAAAGTAACGCTGACTTCACAATCAAGTTGAGGATAGTTTTTATAACAAGAATCTTATTGTAAATGAACAAACAACAGATCATAGAATGGTTATTAGAAGGAGATGTTTCCATACAATATCAAGTATGGCGTGACTTGCTGGGAGTAGATAAAACGAAATTGCATGACAGCATAGCTACTGAGGGCTGGGGCTATAAATTTCTATCCATGCGTCATTCAAATGGTCATTGGGGCGATAGATTTTACCAACCAAAGTGGATCTCTACTCACTACACATTACTTGACCTCCGCAATTTTAATCTCCCCTCAAATAATGCAATTGTGCAGGAGACCATTGAATTGGTCCTGCAAAATGAAAAAGCAGAAGATGGAGGCATTCGGTTGGGGCCAAGCACAACTCAGCATAGTGATGTATGTGTAAATGGTATGTTTTTGAATTATGCATCATATTTCAAAATGGCCGAAATTAAACTTCAATCCATCATTGACTGTATTCTGGCTGAGATAATGCCTGACGGAGGCTTCAACTGTCGAACAACGAGAAGTGGAGCTAAACACAGTTCATTGCATTCCACAATTTCAGTTCTCGAAGGGTTCATCGAATTTCAGAAAGCCGGCTACACCTATAGAAAAAAAGAAATATCTGACGCCATAAAAACAGGAATTGAATTTATCCTGATGCACCGATTATTTTTATCAGACCGAACAGGTCAAATAATTAACAAAAACTTCTTGAAGTTAACTTATCCCTGCAGATGGTACTATGACATTCTACGAGCGATGGATTATTTTCAATATGCAGGTATCAAATGGGACAACAGAATGACAGAAGCAATGACCTATTTGAATAATAAGCAAAATAAAGACGGAACATGGAATATGCAGGCTGCACATTCAGGACAAGTACACCTTATAATGGAGAAAGCGGGTAAACCGAGCAGATGGAACACCTTAAGAATGTTACGTGTAATGAAACATTTTGAAATTGAATAACTGCAGCTAAAAGGGGGTTTGCGTTAGTGGGGCTGCAGTGCTTCTAAGAAATCCCGCACATGCGGGTTACAAGGGTCTCATTGATGCATTCTATTGAGCCTGGTGCTGAAAATCCGCCACATATCAAATCCGCAAAACGTTATCAGTTTTGTCAATAAAAACACAGCAACAAATAGACAGTTAAATAAAATGACAACAGGTAGAAAAGTAGTTTTATACATCGCGGCAAGTTTGGACGGTTACATCGCCAAACCAAATGACGATCTAAGTTTCCTTTCGCTTGTTCAAAGCACCGGAGAAGACTTTGGTTATGATGAATTAAAAAAATCAATTGACACGGTAATAATGGGGCGCAAAACCTTTGACTGGGTAATGAATCAAATTGGCGGAGTGCCCCACCCTGACACTGACACGTACGTTATTACACGAACAAAACGACCAGATATTGGAAAAACAAAGTTTTATACTGAAACCTTGACCGATCTTGTTAGAAAACTAAAGGAAGAAACCGGTAAAAACATTTATTGTGACGGCGGTGCAGAAATTGTCTCAGAACTTCTCAAAGAGAAACTAATTGTCGAATTTATAATTTCTATCATTCCGGTATTGCTGGGCGAAGGCACGCGACTCTTCAAAGACGGCAGACCTGAACAGGAGCTAATGCTTGTTTCAGCTAAGCAGTTTAAATCAGGACTTGCTCAACTACATTACAAACGTGCAGATAAGTAAACGAAATAATAACACAGGACTAAAGCAGTCAGTATAAAAGACCATGAAAAAGATAGATTCCTGGCTATGTATTGATAATCAAGCATTTTTGTGTGCGTAAAGTAGGCCAAAAGACCCAGGCGCGGCAGAAAGTGCTAAAAGTGGAACACCACGCGCGGTGGAAATCCGCCGCTTTCTGAGTCTCCTCAGCTGCTTTGAAAATGAACTTACTGTCCGCTTTTAAGACCTTAACCATCCAACGAGATAGGCTACATTGTCTTCTGTGGCTTGTTGTAAGCTAGTATTGTATAACCAATTTTTGAATGTCTACTAAGCTCCCTTTGCTTCGGATCAAACAAAAGTACATACCTGACGAAAGCTTGGGGAGTTCAAATTCCGATATACTTTCAGATTCCTTGAAGGTGGCTTGGAATACCGCATGACCCGTTAAATTGTATAATGTCAATTCGCTACTTTTTAACCCATTTTGAGAAGCCCAGAGGTGCTGTGTGGCGGGATTGGGCCACAAATATACCTTGTTTTTCGGGGGTTGTGAGGATGAAGGTATTGTTGCGTCCAGTACTTTAACCTCAATGGTGCGACAAAGTGTATCACATATTTCTTTTTCATTACAGGTCTCCAGACACACTTCATATTTTCCTGGCGCGGAGTATACATGAAGAGGATCGGGAAGGTTGCTGGTGTCACCATCCCCAAAGTACCATTTCCAGCTGACAGGCTCATAATATGACACGTCCGAAAAAACGAAAGACAATGGGTTATTTACACTGTCATTCTCATAGCGCCACTGGGCCAAAAAAGGCGGCTCAACACCAAGAGTATCGCAGGAACTGCCTGCCCAATTGTAAAGCCTATAGTTTGGAATGTTAGGCAAGAAAAATAAAGATAAGGCTGGCATTTCAAAATCATGTTGTCGGAAATTGCATGCCTGCCCATATTCATCGGGATTGTGAATAGTATGAAGGTATCGGACTCCGTTATTTGCTGACATGTAGATACGCTGATCCGGCCCCATAGTCATAGTAAAAAGTGTAGTTGGGGTGTTAAAGTCACCCACAAAGCCATCGTAAACGTCAATCAACTGTGCGGATGCGCTAATGTTAGGGGCCCAAGTGTCGTATTGATATAATTTTGTTACTTTATTGGTGAGATACAAATATCGAGAACTAGGAGAAAAACAAGCCCAGGAAACATATGCCTCATCGTCCGGGATAGTAATATCAATGGGATTGGAAATCAAACCCGTACAACGATCAAAATCATAAATCCTAAAAATGGTTGGAGTGCCATGGGTAGTACGTACCAATTTTCGACCATCAGAAGAAAAACAAAAAAAACCAGGAAATGCGTTTGATCCAAACCATGCAGCATGGCGTATAATCGGAGGTTGACGAATTCCAGAAGTATCAATCAAATATACATAGGTATCATCATTATATTGATCTCCTACAATAAGCCACCAATCACGTCCATTTCCATGTTTTACGGCGCTTATCGAGGTTACTAGTGAATCATTTAACATAAATTTATCTTTCTCAATAACTTTTCCCAGTCCATTATTAGCACTTATGTCTACAATACTATTTAGCAAATCTATAAGTATAAAGTCTTCACTTATACGCATATGAAAAAAATAAAACAAACTGTCATGACCGGGAAAGGGAATGGAAAGCAAACTGTGCCCTGAAGGGTATCCTGTATTAATACAATATGCATTGTGTATGGCTCCTGCATTTATACCATCTCCATTATCCATCAACTGGTGCGTTTTGTTTTGCACCTTGCATCCATTGGAGTACCACAATAATTCTCCGTTTTCATGGGACATTACACAGGGAACCCAAAGATCGGTATTCGATGAAAAATAGGAGATGGATGGAATACCCCGATCAAAATGTATGAAATTGCCACCAATTAGCGATGCAGGATCAGACCCAGGAGTACCTAACAGCCAAGTATTATCGTGTCGATCTTGAGCACAAACTATATTCGAAAAACTGAGAAAAAAAACAATCTTAATGCCTTTTATTAGCGTTTCAGTAAGCATGGGAGTGACGTTAATTTTGAGTAGAGAGGGCTGTCTTGCTAAAAAACAAGCCAGCTCTCTCTGCGGTGAAGATTACTTAATAACCACGAACTTACGACTAAATTTTTGACCGTCGCTTGACTTGGCTATTAATACATAAACTCCTGCGTTCAAACTCCCTATGTGCAACTGTACGTCTTTGACACTGTTACATTCCTTCTGTAATATTGGCTTTTGATCATTTATAGTACACAGAATGATTTCCCCTGAAAAATTGAAATTAAATCCAATATTAACTGTAGATTCAACAGGGTTTGGCCATATCCTGAAGGGCTCTGTTTGTTGAATTGATTTTGATTGAGCATTTCGATCTCCAGAATCACAAAGAGGAGTCTCTCCATCTTCCCATACTTGTCGGGCAAGGTTTCCTGGTGTTAACCAAATTGCAGCTTTATCGCGTGTTTTCCCTGCAATATCAGGGCATTGAGAGGCAATAGACTGCAAAGTGGAAATATCTCCAGAGCTCAATTGTTCCTTTTTTGCGTACTTCAATAAAACTGCGTTTAAAAAAGCTTGGTTAACTTCATATTGGGTGTTTTGTGGCAAATAAAGCAAAGAAGCCTGGCAATTATTAAGTGCAATTGCACGAACTAAATCAATAGATGCAATTATTTCTTCTTCTTGTACTTGCAATAAACCCATTTGTGATAAAATGGAATGTCTGCTATTGAAGAAATATGTGCTCGCTGCTTTTACCTCATTCAATGTTGTTAAGGTTTTGTCCAATGAATCCAAACGTGTAACGAGCGTGCTTAATCCTAAGCGCACGGTTTCCAGCGAACTTTGTTTTTCTTCCGTCATTTGCATAGCAAGATTAACAGATTCATCCCATTGTGCGTAGAGAGCCGCAGAAGAGTTTGTTTGCGCGTTAAAGAATGTGTTGGCACTCGCGCTCGATGAACTAAGTGCAGGGTATCGTAGGAGTTTAGCGTAAACTTGACGCCTATTATCCCATTCATTGACATTTGCCGGGCTTGTATATGTTTGATTGGACAAAATGGTTGTCATTTCGTAATCATCTAAATAGCTTTGGTATGGTGGCAATTCTTGTCCTCCACAATGATTAGCAGGATGTCCGGTACAAGCTGGCGTAGAAAAGAACCATCCGGTTATAGGATCGGTTGGATTAGGTTCTTGTTGCTGCACGGTAGGGTCAATATCGAAACGTGAAGCAGCAACAATCGTTGGATTTCCTCTGTGTTCTGCCCCTTCATCTGGTGCGTAGTCAGCAAATGTAAAAAGGTTTTTTCGGCAATATTGCGGCCCTAGAACAGTCGTCTGTTCCAAAATCATGGCTGCTGTAGCTCCAGTATTTGTTGAAGTAGACCGTCTGTGGTCACCCATCACATTTGCTCCAAACTCAGAGGTGCCGCACGCCCCTCTAAGATGGAAGCCGCGCAAGGTTTTGTCAGTTTGGTTGTAACAAATTGACCAGGGCCCACAATCTTGGAAGTGAAATGCGCACATACCCTTATCTGATGTGCCATCCTTACTAAAGACAGTATTACCCAAAAGTGTATGCCCAGAAGAAGGGCTTTGTCTGTTATGTAAATAGAAACCCCAGCGGCTTCTGTTATTTGTATGGTCAATGTTTTGAGTCTTAATATGATTTTCAATTAAATCGAAATTAAATGCCTCGTTTACTGCGATATCGAAGAGTGTTGAAGAACGAGCCACACTAGGCTTAGATCCACCAGCCAAAACTTCTACTTGGTTTCCGCTTATGGTCATGCGATCAGGAGTTCCTGGATAACCAGTAACTCGAATAGCGGACCGGGCTTCATCAATCGTAAAATTCGCTATATAGAAGCCATTGTTGCTTATCTTGTTCTTGGCCCCAGAGCCACTAGTGCCACTGGAGCGATCAAGCATAATGCCACTTTTATGGTGATCGATCGCAAATTGGTTGTCATTGTTAATATGGAAGGTATTAAATTTAATATCAACATTCTGGGCGTGGATATTGCCCGTTGAAGTGATATTATTGCTTTGACATTGACTAAAACTAGTTAGCTGAACAAAAAGGTTTGTGGCATCTGTAATGATGTCTGCCCTGTTATGAAAAAAATTGTTTGTAAAGGAAAAGCCTGGATCAGTATTCAAATCCAAACGACCTAATTTTGCATATATTCCTACTTCATCATTACAATCAAAATCTACGTTACGCATAGTAACATTTGAGCTGTAAAGATGGGCGCCAATCTTGTGATTTCGTACAAAATTGTAATCTGTAAGTGGAAGTCCGAAGGGCAATGTTGATTTTTGTGTCAGTATACCAATATCAGATTTGGCCCCCTGAAAAGTGTTTGAACTACAGTCAAAAAGGTTGCCGGTAATCAAAGCATTGGCAGTCACAGCACTTGGAACATAAATATCAACAATGTTTCTGTTAAAAGTACATTCAGTAATAATCGATTGAGAATTACTGCTTCTGATTGTAATAGCATAGAGAGCGTCTTCAATCCAGTTATCATTGAATTGCAAAATACCACTCCCTTCTACCTGAATACCTTCCCATCCATCGCAGCCAAAATATTTAGAGTTAAGGCTATTCAAATTGCCGCCAGTGGTTATTACAATACGCCCAGCGGTTCCAAATCTAATAGTACAACCTGTAATTGAAAACGCTGTATTTACCTTAAATTCAGCGTTAATGAAAATTACTGCATTGGTCCAGTTTCCAAGCCAGGACGCGGATTGAGTAGGAGTTAGTATTTGGATTTGAGGAACTAATGTCCCATAATCATTGCACAATGTAGCTTGGTTTGATGGGAAAACACAACTTGTTGGGAATTGGGCAATTAACTTGAACGGCGTAAGCCATATTACCCAAATAAGTATCAAAAAACTGGTTTTGGAATGACTGAAAACTTCAGAAGGTTTCATAAAAATTTAAATTTAGTACAATGAATGATAATTGGAGTAGCCTGCTGTACAAGCAACTACCCAGTTGAATTTAACGATTTTTGTGTTGAATTGGGTATTGGAAAGGATATATCCCAATACCTTAAATGTAGATGGACTAATGTTGTTCCATGGTACAAAATGGCTTATAGTGAATGAATAGATTGCACTCTATCAGTCGTTGCCAACTGACAAAACTTTTCACAATATTGCCACAAGTATGGATGCGGTTTAAAGCGATAAAAGAAATGATGGATTAAAAATCTATCAATTTGCTCTCATGCATGAATGGAGGAAACTTCCAAGCAAATCATTTACAAAAATACTAAATAGAACCTTAACTTCCAAATCTCACTACCATATTTAACATTACTCTACCGAACTAAACTAAAAATCCTTTGAGACAATTGCGTTATCTCAAAGGGTTTGTTTTGCAAGCAAGACCAGCAGGCTACGAGGGAGGAGGTTCATCACCATAAATTTGTCTCCGATTCAAGATATAATCCACTGCATTCTGTGCTTCCGCAGCTGCTTTGAAAATGAACTTGCTGTCCTCTTTCAATACCTTTAGCCATCCAGGGAGATAGGCTGCATTGTTCTCAACGATGTTGTCGTACTCCATGTTTACGCTGGAACAAAGAAACGAAGCGCCCATTTCGGCTACCAGTTCCTCACGACTGTTAGGTTTGCCACAAAGAAGTCGGGTTCTATCATTAATCAATGTCCGAATCTAATACCGTAGGTCAAAAGACCCTGGCGCGGCGGAAAAACGTAATGTTTCCCAAAAATACCGGCACAAGCCAGGCAAAGACAAAAGTACCCCTCCCCATGTCAGCATTTTTTCGTGATATTTGCGCACTAAACGTTGCGCTTTTTGCATGAAATACCTGGCTTTTTTACCCATTGTAGTCTGGACGACTATCGGACTGTTTCTCCCAACCATCCTTTTTTCCCAACAAAAACCCTCCCTCCCTTTTGTCGCACCCGACGCGCCGGAATGGATGCAAATGCTCTCAGACAGCAATCCAAATGTCTTTGATATTCAGAAGGCTTATGCTGAATACTTTGACGATCAAGCTTTTGAGAAAAATTCCTATACCCAGTATTTTAAACACTGGATGCACTGGGCAAGACCTTTCTTACAGCCGGATGGCTCGCTGAAAGAACCGGGGCTGAAGGAAATGGAGGAGAAAGAAAAAGCCCTGCTCGCTCAACGCTCCAATGAACAGCAAAGGAGCGGCGGCTCCGCCGGCTGGACATTTCTCGGCCCCAAACAAACCTACGATATCGATGGTCTCACCGAAGTCACCTGGCAGACGAATGTCTATTCAATCGACATCTCTCTTTCCAACCCCAATGTACTTTACGCAGGCGGCGAATCCGGCGGCCTCTGGAAAACCACCGACAAGGGCTTGCACTGGCAATTGCTCACGGTCAATGTGCTGCATGGCGCATTCGGTGCGGTGAAAATCCACCCAACAGACCCCAATACGGTATATGCTTCCACCAGCGGAAAAATTATAAAAACCACCGACGGCGGCGCAAACTGGACAACGGTTTACAGCGAAAATAGCCTGTGGGCCAATGATATCGCTATCAAACCAGACCAACCGGATGTTGTGCTGGCTGCCTGCGACCAGGGATTGCTCCGAACCGTGAATGCTGGCACCAATTGGACCAAACTGCACACCCAGCAAACCTGGGCGGTCGAGTTCAAGCCCGGCGATCCGCTCACTGTTTTTGTAATTCGCAAAAGCGGTACCAGCTCTGATTTCCGGCTCTCCACGGACGGAGGCGCCAGTTTTGTAAATTCCAATGCTGGTTGGTGGAGCCCTGCTGCAGGGATGTCCGTAACAGGCGGCATGATCGCCGTTTGCCCCTCCAACCCTTCAAAAGTCTATGCCTACCTCTGCGGAGAAGGCGGTAATCTGGGCGGCTATATCGGTGTTTTCAAAAGCACCAACAGTGGCGGAACCTGGTCCAACACCAATCCGAACAACAGCATCGGCCAGCCGTATTCCATCCCCAACCATACCAATTTGATGGATGCCAACGGGGTGGACTGGTTCACGCAGGGCTTCTACGATATGGCCATTATCGTGAATCCAAACAATGATAATCAACTGATTGCAGGGGGCTGCTCCTGGTTTAAAAGTGTAAACGGCGGTCAGACCTGGACCGCACTGGGCTCTTATGTGGGAGGGCTTTCCTGGAGCCACCCGGACATCCAGGCCATCGCCGCGCTTGGTAACGACCTTTGGATAACCAGTGACGGCGGCATCAATTATTCAACAAACTTTGCTCAAAGCATCGAAGCGCGCATGAACGGCATTTCCGGCTCCGATATGTGGGGGTTCGATTCCGGTTGGAATGAAGATGTGCTCGTGGGCGGTCGTTATCACAACGGAAACATGGCCTGGCACGAAAGTTTTCCGGAAGGCAAATTTTACCGTATGGGTGGCGCAGAAGCTCCCACGGGTTACGTCAACCCGGGAGAAAATCGAAAAATGTACCACTCAGATATTGGTGGCCACGAACTCCGGGGAGGATTTCTAAACGGAGCCAAGTCTTTCCCCGTCGGGCTTTTCCCCAACGAAAGTTATGCCTATTACGCCAACTCTGAAATGACCTGGGACCCGCGTTGCTGGAATATTGTCTATCTCGGCAAGGAGAACAAAATATGGAAAAGCACCGATGGCGGTAGTTCCTACAAGGCATTATATACTTTTCCCGGCTCGGCTGACAATACTGTGTTCGACATAGAAGTGAGCCGCAGCAACCCGGAGCTGATCTACTGCTCTCAATGGGATGGCACCGATGATTCAATGTGGAAAACAACCAATGGCGGCCAAACCTGGACCAAACTCATCCCCCTGCCATTGCCCAATAACAACGACCGGGTGAAAATGGCCCTCAGCGCTGAAAACGAAAATGTGCTTTGGGTAGCGGTTACCTACGGCTCCAATGGCAAGAAAATTTATAAAACCATAGACGGCGGACAAAGCTGGATCAACCTGACCACGGCATCGCTGAACAACATCCGTATCAGCAACATTATGGCACAATACGGTACGGATGGTGGCATATATTTGGGAACCGATCGTGGTGTTTTTTACCGCAACAATAGTTACGCAGACTGGCAGCCGTACAGCCTGAATTTTCCGATATCTGCGGAAACCAATCGCTTGAAACCTTTTTACAAAACCGGAAAGATCAGAAATGGCTGCTGGGGTTTCGGGGTGTGGGAAGCGGACTTGTTTGAGCCTTCCACAGTCATTGCGCAACCCATGGCAAGCGCCCTGAATATTTATTGCGACCGCGACACCATTTACTTCGACGATCACTCCGTGCTAAATCATTCCGGTGCAACATGGGAATGGACCTTTAGCCCTGCGCCGCAATGGACCAGTGCGACTAATATCCGCAATCCAAAGACTGTTTTTGGCGGAACAGGAACCTATACTGCTACCCTGACTGTGAACGGTTTATACTCCAAATCCCTTTCCATCAGCGTCGGCGACGGGTGCCGGGCAGATACCATTCCCGGCTCGGCAGTAAATATGGGTGGGAACAATTCCGGCGACTATGTGGCGCTTCCTCCTTTGAATGTAAATACCAACCAGTTGACCGTGACCGCCTGGATTAAACCCGATGGTATTCAGCCTGAATACAGTGCAATTTTTATGCACGACGGCGAAACCGCAGGCTTTAATTTTCGTCCTGGCGACAATTCTCTCGGCTATCATTGGCCGGGCGGACAATGGTGGTGGAACAGTGGCCTCATCGCTCCGGCGGGAGAATGGAGCCATGTGGCCATGGTGGTAGAACCCACCGGTATCACCCTGTATGTCAATGGCCGCGGAACCAAACAAAGTTTCAACGTAGCGGCAGTGAATTTTGATTCCGGCAACCGCCTGGGCAACTACAAAGGCTGGGGCGGTCGATTTGTGAAAGGCTCCATGGATGAAGTTTGTGTATTCAACAAATCATTGACACAGAATGAGATACGCGAGTTGATGCACTTGACCAAAGCCCCGGAAAAATTTCCAAATCTGATCAGTTACTACCAATTCAACGAAACCACCGGCCTTGCGCTCGACCGGGTGGGCGTACGCCACGGCTCGCTGGTCGGGCCCAGCATCCGGCGTGAAAAATCCACGGCTCCGGTCGGTAAAGGACTTAGCAAACGGCTCCAGGTCTTGCCTGGCAATAAGCGATATACCTTTGGAGAAACCGGACTTACACTGGTATTCCCAGCTTCCGGTGCCTACCCGAACGGAGAGGTAGTAGTGTCCCGTCTGAGCATTTCGCCTGATACAATTCCCGGCATAGTACATTCAAATTCAACGGATTATTGGATTCTGCAGAATTATGGCACGAATGCCAACTTTGTCGCTCCTGCCGAAATCTGGTTCTCCAAAATTGGAGCTATGCCCGCCGATCTACCTGCATCTGCCTGCAAACTTTGGAAACGCGGCCCGGTTGCCCACGGCCCCCTTTGGCAAAACCTCGACGCTGCCGATGTGCTTAAAGAAGGCCCGAATGCTTATTTGGGCTTTACGAGCAATAACCAGTTAAAATCAGCGGGACAATTTTGGCTTGAATTGCCCGGTTTGGTGGAACGGGAACTACGAGTGGCACACCTCCAAGGTGTGCCACTCATTAACTCGTCGGAGGGTTTCCATCTTTACCCCAACCCAGTAGCAGAAAGCGGGACTTTGCAACTCCAGTCAGCGACGCAAGGGAACAGCACTTTCCGGCTTTACGACGCAAAAGGCAATCAGCTGCGGGTGTTGAAATTTGAGCGGGAAGGCACGCTGTCGCTGGCGGGTTTAGCGACGGGGCTGTATGCATATCGGATTGAAAATGAGGGGGCTATGCGGTTTGGGAAATTGATGGTGGGGAAGTGATTATGCTGTCCTAGAAATCCAAATGTTGCGATTGAAGGAAGGTTCTAGCAGATAATGGACTTTTAGATTCTTTCCTGCACAATACATGAAAAATCTCCCTACTTTTGTGTATAAATCATAGACCTATGCAAGTTGTCTTAGAAATAAACAACCCAAATGAACTTCAATTGCTTTTGCAATATGTGAAGTTACTCTCTTCTGCTCGGGTGGTGGAGGCCAAACCTCAAATTAAGCCGAGAAGCATTAAAAAGCCCTTTTTTGAACGACATTATGGTGTATTGAGTTCCAAAATGACTGTTGAAGAAATTGATGCTCAACTTAATAAACTCCGTGGAGAATGGGAACGGGATACTTGGTAGATACGAACATAGCCATTTACACGCTTAAGGGAATTTTGCCTCAAAATGCAGCCGCGTTTTTAGCACCGATTCTCAACGGTGGGTGTATAATGTCTGTAATTTCACGCATAGAATTACTGGGGTTCACATTTCCAATGTCAGATGACGAGTTGAAAGCGAAGAAATTTATAGAGGATTCTACTATCCTTCCGCTCTCCGATGTTGTCGCCGACCAATCTATTGAAATTCGAAAGCTGCATAAAATCAAACTTGGTGATACTCTAATTGCTGCTACAGCCATCGTTAATGATTTGACCCTTTTAACCAGAAATGATGCTGATTTTAAAAACATCGCTAACCTTAAGTTGGTTAATCCCTTTTTGCTTTGAGACCTCGTCAAACCACCCCTTTGTTTGAGATCCCTAACCCTAAATCCTTCGCATCTCCTCCGCTGAGCCCGCTTGCCTTTCCCTGGCAGATTTCACTTTTTTATTCCCAAAATTGTTCCACCAAATAAACCATACGCAAAAAGTTCGGTCTCACCCGCTCACTAATTTTCAAGATGCTTATGCGCCTGGTTTTTTCAGTTCTTACGTTCGCTTTTTCCTGCTCTTTGGTCGCACAAACCAACCCAGCTATTACCTCCTGGATCGTAAATTACACAGGAGCAACGGGTTTTGGGGGCATTCCCACCAATGTGCAGCAGGTGCAGTATTCCACCAACAATGTCTACATCAGCACCAATGATATAGCTGACTGGACGCCTGTGGGCTACGACTGGCCAAACAACCCCTGGTCGCCCGAAGCTCAGAATTATGTGTTCAAAATAACCCTAAACCCGGAAGAAAACACAGCGAATAAAGTTACAACACCCTACGGCCACATCGGCATTTGGACCAACGGCGTGTCTATTTACAATCCAAAAGATGCAAAGACCTGGCAGAATGCTGGAACATGGTTTCAAAATGCATTTTATTTCGAGCATCTCCTGATGGAAACCTTCGACCCCTGCCTCGGACACCCCAATAATATGCACGAATACCACCTGCACGTGAACCCTACCTGCCTATACGACGACACAGACAGCAGTCAACATGCGCCTATCATCGGCTTTGCCTTCGATGGATTCCCAATTTACGGAGCTTATGCTTTTGCCAATGCTGACGGCACAGGTCCGGTCAAAAGGATGCGTACCAGTTATCGCCTCCGCAACATAACCCAGCGAAATACGCTGCCCGATGGCACAGTTTTGCCATCCTCACTTTATGGCCCGGCCCTGGTGATTTACCCTTTGGGCGCGTACATAGAGGATTTTGAATGGGTGGCCGGACTCGGCGATTTGGACGAATGGAATGGGCGTTATTGCGTGACCCCGGAATATCCCAATGGTACATACGCCTATTTTACCACTATTGACGCAGCGCAGATCCCGCTTTACCCATATGTATTAGGCCCTAAATTTTTTGGCAAACTACAAATGGGAAATACCGGGCCAAATTCTGGTCACAATGTCATCAATGAACCGGTGGTGGTTTATACCAGCGTGAATGATCTCGAAAACGAGATCCTTTTCAATGCTTTCCCCAATCCTGCTAACAATCAGTTTGATCTCTACCTGGTGCCCTCGTTCAGCCACAATATGACGGCCTCCCTTTTCAACCAAAATGGTCAACTCGTGCGCCAGGTAAATAATGTGCAAACGGGGGTAAACTATACCATTGAGGTCGGAGATTTGCCTGCCGGATTGTATGCCCTTCAAATCAACGATGGTAAAAACCAAACGGTAAAAAAATTGGCGATCGTACGCTGAGGAAAGCGTAAAGAACAGGTCCAAATGACCGTTCCGGCGTATCCTTGTAAATCTTTATTATGGAAATCTACCTTCTCTGCGCCTTTGCATTTCTCGCTGGCTTTATTGACAGCATCGTAGGCGGTGGTGGGTTGGTTCAGATTCCTGCGTTTTTTGTGCTTTATCCGCAATTATCGGTACCAAATATAATTAGCACCAATCGCCTGGCCTCTGCGGTAGGCACCTCGGTTGCGGCATTGAACTACGCCCGAAGTGTAAAAATCCCCTGGAAAACAGTGCTTTATGC
>JBJXGO010000096.1:0-6644 GCA_046160345.1 Saprospiraceae bacterium | reverse complement strand
TCACTCAAGATCTGGATCCGCCCGCACTTTCGGTGGTTGATCCAAGCGTATTAACTTGCAAGGCTCCAATGCAAACCCTTACCGGCAGTTCGAGTGCAGGTGGAATACAGTTTTCATGGGCAAGCATTGTGGGCACCGACACCACGATGTTGGGCAATGGCGCGACGCTTTTAGTTTCAAGCCCTGGTACCTACTTCCTGTTCGGACTGAATCCTGTCAACAACTGCGTCAATTCGACTTCGATTTTCGTATCTGCTGACCAATCCCCGCCTATAGCCGATGCTGGCTCAGCCTTTACCCTCGACTGTGGCGGCGAAACGGCTCCACTGAACGGTAGTGGTTCCGGCGGATTGAACCTTAGCTACCAATGGACCAGTGCGGACGGGCATTTTGTTTCAGGAGCTGGTTCCCCCACCCCACTTATTGACAAAGCCGGGACCTATGTGCTTGAGCTGAGTAATACTGTCAACGGATGCACCGACACCGACGAAGTGACGATCCTCCCCGAAATCCCGGAAGTTTATGCTTCTGTAATTCAGCCCAGCTGTCAGGACGAACAGGGAACCGTAATTGTGGACACAGTTACAGGCCTTTCTGCACCCATTTTGTACAGTTTGAACAACAGTTTGCCGGGGACACAAACCCAGTTTGACCAGCTCATCCCGGGCAGTTACACCATTCAGGTATCTGGCGGAAATGGCTGCACTGCATCGGCAACGGTTTACGTGGACGCTGCCAAACCGATTGTTATAACCCTTGATCCAACAGCCACAATAGCCCTGGGTTACAGTTACCTGATTGACGCGGACGTGGACCTTGATCCATCCGAAATAGCCTCTGTTACCTGGACGCCTTCCACGGGTTTGGAATGCGACACTTGCCTGCGCACCACGGCAATGCCGTTCAGTACTACGCTGTATCAGGTGTTGGTGGTGTCAAAAACTGGCTGCGAGGCACGCGAAACTTTGCTGCTCACCGTGGATAAGACCCGAAAAGTCTATGCACCCAATATCTTCTCCCCAAACGAGGATGGCACCAACGATGTATTCACGATCTTCGCCGACCCCTATTCAGTAGTGAGAATCAAGTCTTTACAGGTTTACTCCCGATGGGGTGAACAGATCTTTGAGGCATCCGATATTACTGCAGGCGACCTCAATACCGGCTGGGACGGCACTTTCAAGGGCGAGAAACTGAATCCAGCGGTGTTTGTTTGGCTGGCTGTGGTACAGTTTGTTGATGGAAAAGAGGAATTGTTTACAGGGGATGTAACGTTGCATCGGTGAGGGAAAACATTACCGGAAAGAACCTGTTTTCGCTTACCGCCGCACTTGGTTAAAAAATTGCTCATGTGTGAGAATCACCTTCAGGGCTAAGCCATTCCGTTAAGGAAATCTAATTTTTTATTCTTATCCTATTCATTGTTTCGTGTAAAAACAAAACTGCTTCAAGTCCTTTGGTTTCTTCCTCTAATTTTATTAAATGGAGAAAAATCTCTTCAATTTTGATTTGATGATTAATAGTCGTCTCTCCAAGTTCAAAACTGCCATCTGTTTCTAATTTATCTGTACTGGGCGTACCGGGCAAGTGGTGGTATTTTGCGATGTATGCCTCCACTTCTTCTAGGGGCATCAGCGGGTAATCTTTTTCAAAAACATAGTCTGCCCAGCCTGATCCAGTTACCTTCACTTTATCTGTAATAATCCCATTTTTGACAGTCAGAGCAGAACCATTGGGTGAAGAATTTGTGGTTCCAATGGCCACCTTACCCGTTCGATTAATTATATTTGTAGTTGTGCATGGACCATAAGTCATCCACTGCTGGCAGGGCAGGACATATTGGGCATCTGAAATCAAATCAGCCAATTCGGTCAAGCAATCTTCAAAATAGGGGGCACAAGTGATGCTTAGGTTTTCGGGGATATTTGTCCAAGGTGGGCAGGAAAGTTGGCCATTTACAAAATGGCAAGTAAAGCCGTTTATTGTAAAAGTCGCGTGGCCGAGCATGACTTGGTTGCAATCAAGGGACGGAATAAATTTTAACACAATGGCATTATTTCCGACATCAATCGCCCATGAATTCCGAACGGTATGGATGTTTGCACTTGGAATTTCTAATGTTACAGGGGTAATGCTCGATTGGTCCAGGATTATCTCTGCGCGGTCGAATTGAAAGAGAAGGCCCTTGCCCACACAAGAGAAGTTTCTCGGGCATGTTGTTATTGATCCGCCCGATTCTGGAAAGAAGTTACCCAAAACAAAAACATAATGCTTGGTTATGGTTCCCTGCAACAGTTCGGTAGCAATAAAAGTCAAGGAATCTCCCTCCTGAAAGTTTAAGCTATCGAAGCGGACATATATCTCGCCATTGGGCTGAGGAAGAGGAGCACCAGAATAAAGGCCGTTTCGAGGGTCGTCCGGCGCAAAATAGAAATCAAGGTCAACTTCGCCGTTGCTGAGAGAAAAGTAGCTGGAAAAAGTCGTAATGTTCGTTACCCTTATCGCAATTCTCCCGTTGTCGCCAATCGCTGCAAGGTCTGTGCCTACAACTTGGGAGGACAGTGGCAAAACAAAAAGCACCCATGCAAAAGTCAGGCCCGACAACAGTGCACTATAGATTTTAGAGGAAAATACAGGTTTCATAACAGATTTTTTAGTTGTTGTAAAAATCATTAATCTCTGATTTCAACGCTTCCTTTTTCTTGTTCAAAGCGATGAGGTGGAGGTACGCTTCTTCTATTTTTTTCTGGTGGTCAAGTTTGACACTGCGCACTTCGAAGCCTCCAACTTCTGTCACCTCGTTTTGAGATACCGTTCCCGGAAGGCGCTTGTGCGCTTTGATGTGAGACGCTATTTCGGACAGCGTCAGGAGAGGGTAGCCTTCATCGAAAACGTAGTCACACCAGCCCTGGCTTTCACAAAGTTCAACCCTGAACTTATCAGTAACTATTCCGCCTTTGACTGCGAGGCTATATCCGGCTCGACCTACGCTCGTGCCGATCCCTACATTCCCCAACCGAAATATGTTCTCCTCGTGCGAACAAGGGTCACCTTCCCATTGCGTGCAGTTTGAAGGAGTGCCAAATGCCTCCAATTCAAGCATTTCAAGGATAGCCTGCTTGCAGTAAGGGTCGCTGAAAATCTCGCAATCAACGGACGATCCGCCCGGCAATATTGAAAAACTGCAAGTTCCCAGGTTGCCGGATGCATTGGACACCATTACGTAATACACGCCAGCCGACAGGTTTTGGATTTGAATGGCGCCTTCCGTGCATGGCATATTATGGATGCTCCCATTGCTTGGCCCTGTCCATGAAATCGTGTAGGGGCCATTGTCCGGTGAAACGATCACGCCTCCAATACCGCCAGGAGCGGGTTTGATCTGAAAACATTCAATTTGAAGCAAATCAGTATATTTTTGAGGATATTCCTCTCCAAAATAGAGCGGTTCGGGAACTACAGGATCACCCAAATCGGGAGCAACCTTTGAAAGCCTATCGCTTAAATCATCCAACCGTTTTTGTGACTGTATCAAATGCAGGAATATTTCTTCGATTTTTTCCTGCTGGCTAATGGTTTCTTCTGCCAGTAAAAAGCCTCCATCCTGTGCTACCTTTCCGGCAGGCGTACAATTAGGGAGATGCCCGTTTTTCTGTATGAAACTGTTGACCTCCTCCAAGGGCATCAGTCGAAAAGAGTCAGAGAAAACATAATCGCACCATTCTGCTTTGCATATCTGGAGCATTTCCGTGGTAATACCGCCTTTGACGCCCAATTTGTAACCGTCCAAAGATACCACGGAGCCGATGTTTACGTCTCCCAATCTCCAAATCTCACTCTCAACCGCGCATGGCCCTTCCCAAAGTTTGCAATCCGCAGACGCTGAAACAAAATCTTGAGCGAACTCTATCAGTGGGTCTTTACAATCCTCTACAAAATCAAGGCATTCCGCTAGGCCTGACGAAAGGCCATTTACATATTGACAGACCGTTCCATCTTGGAAGGTTATTGTGCCCGAAGGGGCTGTATGTTGGCAATAGGGCCAATTGTTATAGACAGCAGCATAGGCGCTGCTCCCGTTGTCACAAGGCTGGTAAATATCTTCGAGAAGCGTTGTATTGCATGCGCCACTGACCCCATTCAGATCCAAAACTACCCCGTTTGGGTTAAATGGCTCGGAGGAGATAATATAAAAACCGAAAAAAGGGATACTGAAGCAATCGCCGCCGTTTTCTTTATAGCCAATCATTTGTGGACAGGGAGTTTGCGTCGAAGCAATTGGAAGATATAAAAGGAAGGTTGCCAAAAGACAACACAAAGTTATTTTTCTCATTATTGCCAAGTTTAAGGTTAAAAACCAATTTTAACTGCTTTCTTTATTTTTCTGCAATTGCCTGTTGCCAATTCATAAAAATAAACACCCGGTGGAAGGTATTTCCCGTCGAAAGTAATTTCAAATTGACCGCCGCTTGCAGATTTTTTCTTGTCTATCAATCGTAAATGTTTTCCTGTAATATCAAGCAGTTTTATTTGTGCTTCATCCTCGCAGTCCGGTGGTAACGAATATTTAATACTAACCTCACCGGTAAATGGATTGGGGAAAATTTCAAATGTAGCCTCGCCATTAATTGGTTTAGGCTGTATGTCCGTTGACCTGTCTGAAGTTATGGGTGGAACAACGGATTCTTCCAGGTCTGGTGATTCTAATTGCGGGCTAATGCAGGGATTTATTACCAAAGTAGGGCCTGAGTTTAAACCAGGTTGCGGAATTAATTCTATGTCGCCTTCTGGGTGAATTTCGATGTATTCCTTTGCTTTCAAATGCCCAGACCACATTTGGGGAGAGGGAGATGTACAACCTACTCCCAAATCTATAGAGATTCGACTGGTATTAGTCAGGTATATACAATCAATAAGATTAGGAGCTTGGTCTGATGGGGAATTTTCGTACAAATAAAAGGTGTTAGCCACTAATTGAACACTTCCCCAAATCGGATGCGAGCTTGGATTTGTGAACAGTTCGAACCAGTATCCAAAATTAGGGTTGTTGGGGGTAAGGCCAGTAAGGTCAATACATACATTGCCCTTGTATAGGCCAGCATTATTTTGTAAATTCAAATCAACAATAATAGGGCCGATGGGGATATTATTTGTAGCCGGATCCCTTATTCGATATTTTACCGATAGCTGGGTGGGCAAAAGTGAAGTGGTATAATTGACCAAATGCGCATCAAAGACAATATCAAAACAAAGGCTTCCTCCTTCACATCCGATAATATTATCGGCTAAAAATGAAAATTCCGGATTACTTTCTATCAAAATATACCGTATCGTTTTATAGGACTTTGAACATCCAGTTAAATTGTCAAACACGGTCATCGTCAAATAGGGGACCTCCGCGGTGGGAATAAAAGTCCCATTAACAGGAAGTTGGGTAATATTTCCATTACTGACGTGATAAACTTTGGTAGGGGGAGGATAAGGATCCCACATCACTTGAATTTGCGAAAGGTCTGCACCTGATGAGATATAATTGTTAATGCCATTCTCCCATAATGGCTGGCTTGTTCCTGCTACAGCCGACTTTATTTTCGGAACATATCCCACATGGCTCCAAGGTTCTCGAATGGTCACGGATTTTGTCGCTTCGGCATAACAACCCGTGATGGCGTTTTGATACCTTATCGTATAGGCATAAGTCTCTGGGTGACTGCTGACTATCCCGTCAATCGGCAAATTGCTCACATGGGTCCCTAAGCCCGAAAGCTCGTGGTGCGGGTTGTTGCTTGACCAGATATATTGATTGAAAACGTTGCCCCAGGGAGGATCGGTTTCGATGGGCGAGGCATCTGCCATAAGCGTAACTGCCTGGCCAAAACAAACGGTTTCCGGTCCATGGAGCGCGACCGTGTAATTGTTGGCAACGCTCGTAATTGTCAGGTTGTCGGAAGCGGTACACTGAGATGCCAAATCCCCGACGGTCAGGGTATAAGTGATCGATTGGCCGGGCTGGATGTCTTTCGCAATCGGGTGCGGCGAGAATACGTCGCTCAGATAAGTCAAGTGGTTGAGGTCGGCGGCTGTCCATTCAAAACCGTAGTTTCCGGAACCGCCCAGATTTGAAAAGTCGAAGACCCCTATTTCACGGCCGCTTGCCCCGCATATTGGCCAAGGCACATCGGGAAGGTCTAAAATCAGGGGGGATGCCGTCACCACAATCGTTTTAGAAAGTTGGCACAACACCGCACCATTCCCGTCCAGCATATTTACCAACAAATCGTAGGTTTTCGAGCCTGATGCAGGGGTCTTGAAATAAGGGTTGGGGTCCTGCGGGTCGTTCGATTCAAAATCAAGCGGGCCGTTCGGCGTCGTCCATGTGAATTCGTAGTTTCCGCTACCGCCAAACGCGAGCGGCAGGTTCTCAAAGTATGACCAGGTTTCCGGGCAACGGGCATAGTTGGTTTTCAGGTTCAACCTGAAGGGATTGAAAGAGATAACGTCACCAGCTTCATTGATTTGATTGGCAAAGTCCGTCACCTTCAGTTTCACCACAAACTGGGGGTATCGCGCGGTCGTAAATTTGTCGAAGTATGGATGCCCGGTGTTGATCGTCGGGCTTTTTGCGTCTGCCCCGACGAGGATGT